>NZ_OY782757.1:1997500-2195000 GCF_963678185.1 uncultured Tolumonas sp. | reverse complement strand
GTCTTAACTGGGCGATTAGTTGCAGGGTGTAGACCCGAAACCGAGTGATCTAGCCATGGGCAGGTTGAAGGTGCCGTAACAGGTACTGGAGGACCGAACCCACTAATGTTGCAAAATTAGGGGATGACCTGTGGCTAGGGGTGAAAGGCCAATCAAACTCGGAGATATCTGGTTCTCCCCGAAAGCTATTTAGGTAGCGCCTCGGACGAATACTACTGGGGGTAGAGCACTGTTTCGACTAGGGGGTCATCCCGACTTACCAACTCGATGCAAACTCCGAATACCAGTAAGTACTATCCGGGAGACACACGGCGGGTGCTAACGTCCGTCGTGAAGAGGGAAACAACCCAGACCGCCAGCTAAGGTCCCAAAGTACTAGTTAAGTGGGAAACGATGTGGGAAGGCTTAGACAGCTAGGATGTTGGCTTAGAAGCAGCCATCATTTAAAGAAAGCGTAATAGCTCACTAGTCGAGTCGGCCTGCGCGGAAGATGTAACGGGGCTAAACTAGTCACCGAAGCTGCGGATTTGCACGTAAGTGCAAGTGGTAGGGGAGCGTTCTGTAAGTCTGTGAAGGTGTGTGGTAACGCATGCTGGAGATATCAGAAGTGCGAATGCTGACGTGAGTAACGTTAAAGGGAGTGAAAGACTCCCTCGCCGGAAGACCAAGGGTTCCTGTCCAACGTTAATCGGGGCAGGGTGAGTCGACCCCTAAGGCGAGGCTGAAAGGCGTAGTCGATGGGAAGCGGGTTAATATTCCTGCACTTTTTGTAACTGCGATGAGGGGACGGAGAAGGCTAAGTAAGCCAGCGGTTGGTAGTGCTGGTGAAAGGTGGTAGGGATGTACGGTAGGCAAATCCGCTGTACTTTATTCCGAGAGCCGAGACGAAGTGACTACGGTCATGAAGTTACTGATGCCACGCTTCCAGGAAAAGCCTCTAAGCTTCAGGTTACAAAGAATCGTACCCCAAACCAACACTGGTGGTCAGGTAGAGAATACCAAGGCGCTTGAGAGAACTCGGGTGAAGGAACTAGGCAAAATAGTACCGTAACTTCGGGAGAAGGTACGCTGTTGTTGGTGAAGGAACTTGCTTCTGGAGCTAATGGCAGCCGCAGTGACCAGATGGCTGGGACTGTTTAACAAAAACACAGCACTCTGCAAACACGAAAGTGGACGTATAGGGTGTGACACCTGCCCGGTGCCGGAAGGTTAATTGATGGGGTTAGCGCAAGCGAAGCTCTTGATCGAAGCCCCGGTAAACGGCGGCCGTAACTATAACGGTCCTAAGGTAGCGAAATTCCTTGTCGGGTAAGTTCCGACCTGCACGAATGGTGTAACCATGGCCATGCTGTCTCCACCCGAGACTCAGTGAAATCGAATTCGCCGTGAAGATGCGGTGTACCCGCGGCTAGACGGAAAGACCCCGTGAACCTTTACTATAGCTTGACACTGAACATTGAACCTACCTGTGTAGGATAGGTGGGAGGCTTTGAAGTGATGACGCTAGTTGTCATGGAGCCGTCCTTGAAATACCACCCTGGTATGTTTGATGTTCTAACCTCAACCCATTATCTGGGTCAGGGACAGTGTCTGGTGGGTAGTTTGACTGGGGCGGTCTCCTCCCAAAGAGTAACGGAGGAGCACGAAGGTGGGCTAATCACGGTCGGACATCGTGAGGTTAGTGCAATGGCATAAGCCCGCTTAACTGCGAGACGGACAGGTCGAGCAGGTGCGAAAGCAGGTCATAGTGATCCGGTGGTTCTGAATGGAAGGGCCATCGCTCAACGGATAAAAGGTACTCCGGGGATAACAGGCTGATACCGCCCAAGAGTTCATATCGACGGCGGTGTTTGGCACCTCGATGTCGGCTCATCACATCCTGGGGCTGAAGTTGGTCCCAAGGGTATGGCTGTTCGCCATTTAAAGTGGTACGCGAGCTGGGTTCAGAACGTCGTGAGACAGTTCGGTCCCTATCTGCCGTGGGCGTTGGATGATTGAGTGGGGTTGCTCCTAGTACGAGAGGACCGGAGTGAACGAACCGCTGGTGTTCGGGTTGTCATGCCAATGGCACTGCCCGGTAGCTAAGTTCGGAAAAGATAACCGCTGAAAGCATCTAAGCGGGAAACTTGCCACGAGATGAGTCATCCCTAGGACTATAAGTCCTCTGAAGGGCCGTTGAAGACTACGACGTTGATAGGTGAGGTGTGTAAGTGTCGTGAGACATTGAGCTAACTCATACTAATGACCCGAGAGGCTTAACCATACAACACCCAAGTAGTTTTAAAGCGCTTGTTTGATTGATGAACTGATAAAGATTGACTAGGAATAGTCAACACAGCTTTCCAAGACTTATTGCTGAAGATGGTTAATAACAGCGATAAGGGAACCGAATATGCCTGGCGGCAATAGCGCGATGGAACCACCTGTACCCATGCCGAACACAGAAGTGAAACGTTGTAGCGCCGATGGTAGTGTGGCATTCGCCATGTGAGAGTAGGACACTGCCAGGCTCCTAATTTGAAGAAAAGTAAAAACCCCGCTATGCGGGGTTTTTGTGCTACTGAATTTTTATTAAAATAATATTTTAGGTCGTGTAGTCCTATTTGGTCTACTTTGGTTGCTTTTCGTGGCGATCCAAGTAGAATTACGCGGCTTATTCTAAGCTGGGGTTCGTATTAAGTTGTGAGCCTTGTTCTATTAAAGTTAATGAGGACGATATGGTAACCATTCGTTTACAACGTGGCGGCGCGAAAAAGCGTCCTTTCTACCAAGTGGTAGTTGCCGATGCACGCTTCGCGCGTGATGGTCGTTTTATTGAGCGAGTTGGTTTCTTTAACCCACTGGCTGCCGGCCAGGCTGAGAAAGTAAATCTGGACCTAGCACGTATCCAACATTGGGTAGGTCAGGGTGCATCTCTGTCTGATCGTGTTGCTAAACTGGTTAAAGACGCTTCTAAAGCGGCTTAATTGCTATCTGGTAGGTGAGTGGGAAATCAGCGCGTGGATAATCCAGTTGTTGTGGGTCGTCTTGGTGCCGTATATGGCATCAAAGGTTGGCTGAAGGTCAACTCTTTCACCGATAATCCAGAAAGCATTTTTGATTATATGCCCTGGCTTATTCAGCAAAAGGGCGTGTGGCGTGAAATTCAACTGACCAGTTGGAAACGTCACAATAATGGTCTGATTTGTAAACCTGAAGGTATTGATACTCGCGAAGATGCGCAAGCGCTTACTGGTGTTGATATTGCCGTGTTACCTCATCAGATACCAGCTTTGCCGCAGGGCGAATACTATTGGCGTGATCTTATTGGTTGTGCCGTAGTAACTACTCAAGGCTATCAATTAGGAACAGTGTCCGAATTAATGGAAACTGGCTCTAATGACGTATTGGTGGTTCAAGCCAATTTAAATGATACCTTTGGTATGAAAGAACGTTTGATTCCATTCATTGATGAGCAAGTGATTAAGCATATTGATATCACCGCTCGTCTGGTTGAAGTCGATTGGGATCCGGGATTCTAAATCCGAAGTTCGTTGTTGTACGGAGGTCGTATGTGGATCGGGGTGATTAGCCTCTTCCCAGACATGTTTCGTGCTATCACGGATTTTGGTGTGACAGGCCGAGCGGTTAAACGAGGTTTACTAGAGATTAATCTTTGGAACCCTCGTGATTTTGCCCATGATAAACATCGCACCGTGGATGATCGCCCTTATGGTGGCGGCCCCGGTATGCTGATGATGGTGCAACCGCTTCGTGATGCAATCCAGGCTGCGAAACAGGCTGCTGGAGATGATGTGAAAGTGATTTATCTTTCACCTCAGGGTAAAAAGTTAACACAATCGGGTGTAGCTGAGCTGGCTCGGCACCAGAAGCTGATTTTAGTTGCTGGTCGATACGAAGGTATTGATGAGCGCGTAATTCAGTCAGAGATTGATGAAGAGTGGTCGATTGGTGACTATGTGTTAAGTGGTGGGGAATTACCTGCTATGACCTTAGTTGATGCCGTCTCCCGACTTGTTCCAGGTGTACTGGGCGATATGGCCAGTGCGGAACAAGACTCTTTTACTGATGGTCTGCTTGATTGTCCCCATTATACGCGTCCGGAAAATTTGGATGGTGTAATGGTTCCTGATGTGTTGTTAAGTGGTAATCATGAACATATTCGTCGTTGGCGGTTGAAGCAGTCACTGGGGCGGACATGGCAAAGAAGACCGGAATTACTTAATAACCTAGCTCTGACTGACGAGCAAGCCAAGTTGCTTGCCGAGTATGTTCAGGAGCGAAATGCTGAACAGCAGTAGAGTTTTCAGTTTATTCTAGGTAGGAAATATAATGAGTAACATTATTAAACAACTGGAACAGGAACAATTGCGTACCGACATCCCTGCTTTTGCTCAGGGTGATACTGTCCGTGTACAAGTTCGTGTTATCGAAGGTGGTAAAGAGCGTCTGCAGGCGTTTGAAGGTGTGGTTATCGCTAAGCGTAACCGTGGTCTGCATTCTGCTTTCACTGTACGTAAGATTTCTAACGGTGAAGGTGTGGAACGTGTATTCCAAACCCATAGCCCGCTGATTGCCAGCGTAGAACTGAAACGTCGCGGTGATGTGCGCCGTGCGAAACTGTACTACCTGCGTGATCTGTCAGGTAAAGCTGCTCGTATCAAAGAGAAGCTTAACTGATAAAGTAAAAAAGCCTACTTCGGTAGGCTTTTTTATTATCTGCAAATATGGATTATTGCTGAGTGACACTAATGATGGAGTTTTCGCCACCAAATGGATTACTGCAATAGCCATCCGCCTGTACTTCATTATCAAATTTTTCTGAACCGTCTGGTAGAACAAAACGATATCGATATTGATAACTATCTTTTTGGTTAGTCGGTAGGTTGATTGTGGTTTTGAATGCCCCGTTTTTTAGTTTCTTCAGTTCCACTGGTTCCCAATCCGCAAACTCACCCACCACATAAACTTGTGAGGCACTCTCGGTTGTGTCTACCTTGACCTCAAACGTTACCTGCACTTCAGGTTTGGTTTTTAAGAATTTCTTTGTAACAGCCATGTCAACTCCTTGAGTCTTAACCGTGAACAACGCCAATAATCTTTATAAATAATAAGATAAAAAATAACCAGTGATATTGTTAGTCGCAGAGCTTTATTCAAGTCCATGAATTCTGTCTAATGTTAGTTTATATCGGGACAGACCTCACAGATGGAACTGATCTTGAAGTAATTTTTGCGTAAATGAGCTACGAAGATAAAACCCACGCGGTCGAGTCTGAATTAATGTGCCATTGCGACCAATTGCCGGGGTAAGTGATTTACCATTAGCTGCCTTAGGGCGGAGCTGTAAAACTTGGCCATGCCGAGCACTGATCGATTCTACGCCGCCTAATGCAATCAATTCCATGATCTCCTCCCAATCTTGCTGCAGCAATTGTTCTTCATGTATAGAAGGATGCCAAAGCCATGGGTTACCAATCATGCGAGAACCGAGTGTTTGTTGGCGATCACCGACTATAGGCACCCACAAGACGGTTGATAACTTATGATGCACATTCGATGTAGCCCATGTGATGTGCTGTTGATGCAAAAGCGGGGCGGTGCAAACAAAGGTGCTTTCTAGGGGCGAACCATTGTGCGTTAGTGGTAATGTTTTGAGTTCAACCCCTAATTCAGGGAAATCTTGTTGCGGCTTACTACCAGCCGATGCACCGAGTGCCAGCTCCAGCAATTGACCAATCCAGCCTTTTTCCCTGCGCAGCGATGACGGTATCGCGACGCTTAGTTTTTCTGCCAATTCCGCCAAAGTTGTTCCTGCCAACTGCTCTGCAGCATGCACCAGTTCATCAATAGTTTGATACATAATTTTATCTAATGAACGCGACGATATACCGATCATACCATGTTGTGTATTTCTTCTGATGCAGGAATAGACACCAGATCTAACGTTCTATCCGAAGATTGTAGGTAACAGCATTCGCTATAGCTCTCACTCTGGGAATGTCTGTTTGCTGATCTGAAGCTAATATGAAAGAATCGGGTAAGTTCAAGTTGTTACATGCAGGTGATTGCGTGATTGATGGCGATGGTTTCCGCCCGAATGTAGGAATTGTGATCTGCAATCGCAATGGACAGGTGTTATGGGCTCGTCGCTATGGACAACATTCCTGGCAGTTTCCTCAAGGTGGTGTGGATGATGGGGAAACTCCGGAACAGGCAATGTTTCGCGAGTTGTACGAGGAAATAGGGCTGAAGCAGGATGATGTAACTATCCTGGCTACTAGTCGTAATTGGCTGAAATATCGGCTGCCAAAGCGTTTGATTCGTTGGGAAAGCAAGCCGGTCTGCATCGGACAAAAACAGAAATGGTTTTTATTGCGTTTAGATGCTTCTAAAGAAGCAAGTATTCAATTTGGTTGTCATGGTCAGCCGGAATTCGATGACTGGCGCTGGGTGAGTTATTGGTATCCGGTCAGACAGGTCGTGTCATTCAAGCGTGAAGTCTATCGCCGGGTGATGAAGGAATTTGCAACTATTGCGATGCCTTATACGGCTCCGGTAGCTAAAAAAGATCCGAAAAAAAAAGCGTATCGATAGTGGTTGCTGGGTAATACAAGGAGAAATATTGTGCTGACAACATTGCGGCAAATTGTGGAAAGTGTAACGGCTGCGCCATCGTTATCGGAAGCGATGCGTACACTGGTACAGCAAACCCGTGCTGCTATGCATGTTGATTGTTGCTCGGTCTATATTTCTGAAACCCAGCGCCAGCGTTACCGCTTGGTTGCCACCGACGGCCTTTCTTTGGATGCGGTCGGCAAAGCCGTGTTGCCATTTAACGAAGGCCTAGTAGGCTTAGTTGGCCGTCGAGAAGAGTTAATTAATCTGGCGGATGCGCCTGCTCACCCGAGCTTTAAATACTTACCAGAAGTTGGTGAAGACGAGTTCAAAACGTTTCTGGGCGTGCCCATTATGCATCAGCGTAATGTGCTGGGTGTGTTAGTGGTACAACAGGCGTTATCGCGCCAATTTACTGAGCTTGATGAGTCTTTTCTTGTGACATTGGCGGCCCAGTTAGCGGTGCGTATTGCGCATGCCGAATTGAAAGGGCTGATCAGTTCTTCTTCTGGCAATCATCGTGCTGTGCATGGTATCGGTGTCTCTTCCGGTATGGCGATTGCGAAAGCTTGGGTCTGGCAGCCGAAAATGGCGTTGTCTCAGGTTAATCTGAAACATAGCGATGAACCAGAACTGCAGGTGGAACTGCTGAATCAAGCCGTGTTGCAGGTGCAGATGGATTTGGATGCGCTAGCCATGCGCTTTCAGGATGCTGTACAGGTTGATTCCCAGTCTATTTTTGATATTTATCAGCACATCCTGGCTGATCCTAATTTCATTTTTCAGATCGAACAGGAAATTACAGAGAATCAGTGGAACGCGACCTCCGCTGTGCGCCAAGTCAGTGAACGGTTGATCGAACAATTTTCCGCTATGAGTGATCCGTACTTACGTGAACGGGCGCTCGATATTCGCGACGTTGCCCAGCGGTTGTTGAGTAGTTTGGCTCATAGCCATATGGAGCAGTTCGATTTTCAAGAGCCAGTTATTCTGCTGGCTGAGGAAGTCACCGCCACATTACTGGCGGAGATCCCGAAAGATCGTTTGGCGGGTGTAGTTTCCATGCGTGGTGCCGTCAACTCGCATGCTGCCATTTTAGCCCGTACTATGAGTGTGCCCGCAGTGATGGGGCTGGAGTTACCACTGCAAGAGTTAGATGGGCAGGAATTGATTATCGATGGCGCCAACGGTGATGTGATTATTCAACCAAGTGGCGCTGTTCTGGCGGAATATGAACAGCTGATCCTGCAAGCGAAAGCATTTGATGACTTGGTCGCGAAAGAGGCGTTATTACCCTCAGAAACGCAAGATGGTTGTCCGGTTTCGGTCTTGCTGAATGCCGGTTTAAGCCTGGATGTTGATAGCTGCTTGATGGATTGTTCCGATGGTGTTGGGTTATACCGTACGGAAATACCATTTATGCTGCATGACAGCTTTCCGTCGGAGCAAGAACAGGCGACGCGCTATCGAGCCATTCTGGAGCAGTACAACGGTCGCCAAGTCTGTATGCGGACCTTGGATATCGGTGGCGATAAACCGCTACCGTATTTCCCAATCAGTGAAGAAAATCCGTTTCTTGGCTGGCGTGGTATTCGTATTACACTTGATCACCCAGAGTTATTTCTGGCGCAGTTGAAAGCGATGTTACGTGCCAGCGAGCACAATGATAATTTAGCAATCATGTTGCCGATGATCTCCAGTGTCAGCGAGGTGCAAGCTGCGCGGCGTTTGCTTGATCAAGCTTGGCTGGAGGTCTCTGATGAACTTCGCGCACGAGGTAGTGCGATCCGTTACCCAAGCTTAGGGGCCATGATTGAAGTACCTGCCGCAATTTATCTATTGCCTGATTTAGCGCCATATGTCGATTTCTGGTCGGTCGGTACCAATGATCTGACGCAATACTTATTGGCGGTGGATCGGAATAATGCACGGGTAGCTGACATGTATGATGGCTTACATCCTGCCGTTTTACGTGCGTTACAACAGATTATTCAGGTCGCCAACCAGCAAGCCAAACCGGTGTCGGTTTGTGGTGAGTTAGCCGGGGATTCCATCGGTGTGCTGATTTTGCTGGCGATGGGTTACCATCGTTTCAGTATGAATTTGAATAACATTGCTAAAGTGAAATATCTACTGCGCCGTGTGCGAACCGACGCGCTGGCACCGTTATTGGAGCAGGCTATTCAGTTGAGTGATTCAGCGCAGATCAGAAAGATTTTTACCAACTATCTGGAGTCGTTAGGTTTACAGAGCTTTATTAGTAAAAAAGCGTAATTGTAATTAGCGATGACAGAGTGAAAAAAGGGAGAGCAACCAAAGTGTGCTCTCCCTTTTTTATCGGATACTAAACCGAAAATGGGTATTTGATCGCATCGTGATGCTGATAACCAACCACATTAAAATCATCCAACGTTACCCATGTTTCCAAATCTTTTAAGCTCTTAATATCCGGATTAATTTCCAGTTTAGGTGATGGATAGGGTTCTCTTTTCAATTGCACATCGCGCATCAATTCCACCTGATCTTCATAGATATGGGCATTGATGATCTTATGATAGGCCTGCCCAGGTGTCTTTCCGGTGATCTGTGCCATCAGGGCTAATAATGTAAATACTTGAATTTGATTGAAATTCAACCCTAACGGTACATCACAGGAGCGTTGATAGCTCGTCAGATATAAAGTGTCACCTAACAGAGAAAAAGTGTGCGTGTGCATACAAGGGCGCAAACAACCCAGCTCGAATTCACCCGGATTATGGAAGGTTAGGATCTCGCCTCTGTCGTCAACACCGTTGGATAAATTGTGAACAATCTTCGCTAATTGATCTAATTCAGTGCCATCATGTTTTTTCCAGTGACGGCCTTGAACGCCGTAAACACGGCCCATGTCATCATGGCCTTTACGTGCCGGGTTGTTCAGCCACGCAGCATTTTCATTGGCGTTGGCATCCCATGATTTGGTGCCTAAAGCCCGGAAGTCGGCGGCATTGTCATAACCACGAATATAGCCCAGCAGTTCTGCAATAGCGGCTTTCCAAAAGCTTTTGCGGGTGGTGATGATAGGAAATTGATTGTTTTTCACATCATAAGTTAAATCTGCATTGATCACGGTCAGGCAGCGTTTGTCAGTGCGTTTGTTCTCAACCCATACGCCGTCGTTGATGATGCGCTGGCAAAGATCTAAATATTGCTTCATGTTTTTTCCTAAAAATTGATGACGAATAGAGCGTGCTGCTGATCGATTTCGCTATAGCTGCTGATTATACCAGTCGTTACCGACTTTATGATTACTCGGTAATTCCGATTAATTTATCGAGTTAAATGGATTTTTACTGATAAAAGATCGCCGCTATACTTAATTTACTTATCGCGGGAGGTTTTCGATGGTCAGTTTAGTAAAGCGATTTCTGCATCTGGAGGCAGCCAGTGGCATAATTTTATTTTGTGCTGCCATTTTAGCGCTGCTGATGGTGAATTCGCCTTGGCAGCCTCTTTACCACGCCTTTTTGGAATTACCGTTACAACTGCGGATCGGCGAGCTGGATCTCCATAAACCCTTATTGTTATGGATCAATGATGGCTTGATGGCTATTTTTTTCCTGCTGGTTGGTATGGAAATAAAGCGTGAAATGCAGGAAGGGTCGCTTTCCAGCTTACGTCAAGCCAGCTTACCGGTCATTGCTGCCATCGGCGGCATGATTTTTCCGGCGTTATTGTACTGGCTGGTTATCCGCGATCAGGTGGAACTGACACCAGGCTGGGCGATTCCGATGGCCACTGACATTGCCTTTGCATTAGGTGTCTTGTCATTACTCGGCCCGCGTATTCCAACCGCGTTGAAAGTATTCTTGCTCGCACTGGCCATTATTGATGATTTGGGCGCAATCATGGTAATCGCGCTGGTGTATACCGATGAATTACATCTGTTGCCGTTAGCAATTGCTGCCGGATTGAGTGTTATTTTGCTGATAGCCAACCGGATGCGGGTTATGCATTTGGGTATCTATTTGCTATTAGGTGCCTTTTTATGGGTAGCGGTGCTGAAATCGGGTATTCATGCCACCATTGCGGGCGTAATTTTAGGATTTGCTATTCCGCATCGTCGGGCACATCCCGATACGCCATTGCGCCGGTTAGAGCATCAGCTGCACCCTTGGAGTAGCTATTTTATTCTGCCTTTGTTTGCCTTTGCCAATGCCGGCTTATCCTTCGATGGTTTGTCCTGGTCTGATCTAACCAGTGGATTACCGTTGGCTATTATTATCGGATTACTGATTGGTAAACCGCTAGGTGTCTTGCTGACATGCTGGAGTGCAGTAAAAGGTGGGTTGGCAGTGTTACCGGCCAATGTCAGTTGGCGTCAGTTATCTGGGTTGGCAGTGCTGTGCGGTATTGGTTTTACCATGTCGATTTTTATTGCCGGTCTGGCGTTTGATACCGCGGGAACGCATTTCGAACTGGCCCGATTTGGGATCTTGCTGGGTTCTTTATTGGCCGCTATTTTTGGATATAGTTTGTTACGTCGTACCGCGCGTACGAGCCTGATTAAGGAGCAATAGGTGTTTCATCTTAATTACAATCATCTGTATTACTTTTGGATGACCCAGAAAAAAGGTTCTGTGACGCAGGCTGCCGAAGCGCTCTATCTTACACCGCAGACTATCACAGGCCAGATCCGTCAGCTGGAAGATCGTTTGGGTGGTCGTTTATTCAAGCGCAAAGGGCGGAATATCGAAGCAACCGAATTAGGGCAATTGGTTTTTCGTTATGCCGATAAAATGTTTTCACTGTCTTATGAAATGCTTGAGGTAGTGACCTTCCGAAAAGAAAACGAAAGTTCCTTTAATGTCGGGATTGCGGATGTGCTGTCAAAACGGATCGCATCTAAAGTGTTACTCGCGGCATTACCCGTCGATAGCGCCGTTCATCTGCGCTGTCTTGAATCGACACATGAAATGTTGTTGGAGCAATTACGTGAACACAAACTGGACATGATCTTGTCTGATTGTCCTTTAGATTCGACACAGCATCCGGATTTGTTGTCGAAAAAATTGGGCGAATGTGGCGTCAGCTTTTTTTGTCAGGCACCGTTACCGGAAAAACCATTCCCAGAATGTCTGATGGAAAGAAAATTACTCATTCCGGCACGTATAACCGCGATGGGACGACAACTGACGCGATGGTTTGATGAACAAGGACTGGCACCACAGATTTTTGGTGAGTTTGATGATGCCGCGTTGATGAAGGCGTTTGGCCTGTTCAACCAAGGGATTTTTGTGGCACCCACGCTTTATCAGGAAGAGTTTCTGGATGGTCAGTCCGTGACGTTATTAGGCCAGACAGATGAGTTAAAAGAAGAATATTATGCTATTTTTGCGGAAAGGATGATCCAACATCCGGCAGTTAAACGACTTTGTGAAAGTGACTTTTCGGCATTATTTGCCGGACTTGAGCAGTAAATCGCATTCTCATTTATTCTCATTATCAGATTTACTGCTATGATGGCACGCTTTTTGGCCCAAAGGAGTAGAGATAAATGACCATCGAAGAAATGGAACTTGGCGCCGATCAGGCGGTGTCATTATTGAAAGCGATGGCCAACCGGCATCGACTGATCATCTTGTGTTGTCTGCAGGGTGGTGAATTATCAGTCGGTGAAATGAATCAGAAAATTGGTCTCAGTCAGTCGGCATTATCACAACACCTTGCTTTATTGCGTCGGGATAATTTGGTGAAAACCCGGAAGGAAGCTCAGACAGTTTATTATTCGCTGAGTAGCCCAGAGGTCGAGGCAATCATTGCCACGTTACACAGTTTATATTGTGCCTCGTAAAAATATTTCATCCGTGTAAAAAACAAAAACCGGCCTAAGCCGGTTTTTTTGTCTGTGCAGACGCGAAGCAATATTATTGCATTGCGTGGATTTGTGCAGTCAGACGAGATTTATGACGAGCAGCCTTGTTCTTGTGGATCAGGCCTTTGGTCGCCATGCGATCCAGAATTGGCTGTGCAGCCGCGAAAGCAGCCTGAGCAACAGCTTTATCACCAGATGCGATCGCTGCTACTACTTTCTTGATGAAAGTACGAGTCATGGAACGACGGCTGGCGTTGTGCTTGCGGGCTTTCTCTGCCTGGATAGCGCGCTTCTTAGCAGATTTAATGTTAGCCAAGGTAAAACTCCTGAAAAAACGGTCTTAGCGAGTGTTATAAAAAGGCCGAGAAATATGCATTCTCAACCCGATAAAGTCAATCGATTTGTGCAAATAACCGCCGCACTCTTATAGCCACCCAGAGCACAGATAGTTAAACTGTCGGTCGATTTTAGCAGGAATCTGGCTGCTGTACAGTTTTCGAGGTCTATCTTGAGCAAGAAGTTAATAAAATCTGGTCTAATGGTGACTACGGCGACCTTTGCCTCGCGTATTTTGGGCTTAGTTCGGGATATTGCCATCGCCCATCTGCTAGGGGCTGGTATTGCGTCGGACGTATTTTTCTTTGCCAATCGCATTCCTAATTATTTACGTCGTTTGTTTGCCGACGGCGCTTTTAATCAGGCGTTTGTGCCCGTAATGATGGAATACCGGGAAAAAGGGGATAAGGTCGCTATCAGAGAGCTATTAAGTGCGGCATCAGGCACATTGGGGTTAGTGATCACTGTTGTTACTGTTATTGGTGTTTTAGGGTCAACGGTCATCTCAGCTCTATTTGGCTGGGGTTGGTTTATGGCCTGGTGGCACAATGAACCGGGTGCCGACAAATTTGAGTTAGCTAGTCTGCTGTTGAAGATCACATTTCCCTATCTCTGGTTTGTGACTTTTACTGCGATGTCTGGTGCGGTGCTGAACACCTATGGCCGGTTTGGGGTTTCATCCTTTACCCCCACCTTTTTAAATATTGTGTTGATCGCTACCGCGTGGTGGGTTGCACCGGGAATGGAACATCCGGAAATTGCGTTGGCAGTGGGTACATTTATTGGTGGTTTAGTGCAGTTGCTGTATCAGATCCCCTATCTGCATAAAATGGGTTTTATCGTCAAACCGACCTGGGCCTGGCATCATCCAGGTGTCGTTAAGATCCGTACTCTCATGCTGCCGGCTATTTTTGGGGTTTCGGTGAGTCAGATCAATTTGATGTTTAACACCATGTTGGCTTCTTTTCTGGCCACCGGTTCGATCAGTTATCTTTATTATTCCGATCGTTTGCTGGAATTTCCGCTGGGCATGTTTGCGGTTGCGATCAGTACGGTAATTTTACCATCGCTGTCAAAACGGCATGTGGATGCCGATCCACTGCGTTTTTCTCAGACCATGGACTGGGGCGTGCGGATGGTGCTCTTTTTAGGCTTACCGGCAATGGCAGGTATTATGGTGCTGCGTGAACCGATCTTGCGTGTGTTGTTTATGCGGGGTGAGTTCGGTGCGCATGAAGTCGGCATGGCGGGTGGTAGTTTGCTGGCCTCAGCATCCGGTTTGTTATCGCTGATGCTTGCTCGCGTTTTGGCGCCTGGCTTTCATGCCAGACAAGATACTAAAACTCCGGTGCGTTATGGTATGCACTCCATGGCATCCAATATGATCTTTAATGCGATATTAATTTATCCGTTGGGTTATATCGGTCTGGCATTGTCGACGGCATTATCCGGCACCGTGAATGCGATTTCACTGTTTCAAGGTCTATATCGCCGCCATATTTATCGTCCCGGCAAAGATACGGCTATTTTTGTTATCCGCTTGGTATTGGCTACGTTGTTGATGGTCGCAGCATTAGTTTGGTTGAGTGCGCCACTTTCCAGCTGGACCGCGTGGTCACAATGGCGTTCCATTTGGGAATTAACGAAACTTATCGGTATTGCTTTAGTCACGTATGGTTTGGGGATGGGACTGGTTGGTTTACGGCCTCATCATTTCAAAACCGTGACAGAGGGCTGATCAGTGGCGGCGTTCAGTATATAATCCGATAGTTTTGCAGATGTAACAGGGCTCCCGTATTTATGGAATTGATCCGCGGTATTCACAATCTCCGTTCTGAACATGTCGGTTGTGTGCTCACAATTGGCAACTTTGACGGTGTACACCGAGGTCATCAAGCCGTATTGAGCCGATTACAGGAACAGGCAACCCAGCTAGGGTTGCCGTCTTGTGTGATGGTTTTTGAGCCGCAACCGCTGGAGTTTTTTGCCCGCGATAAAGCACCGGCACGCCTGAGTCGCTTGCGGGATAAATACGAAGCGATTGCCGCGTTAAATATTGATCGGTTGTTATGCGTTAAATTTGATCATACGTTTGCTGAGCTAACGGCAGCCGAGTTTATTGAACAGATATTAGTGCGCAAATTAGCGGTGCGGTTTCTGGTCATTGGCGATGATTTTCGTTTTGGCTTACAGCGCCGGGGCGATTTTGCGTTATTGGTGGAAGCCGGCAGGCAGTATGGCTTTCAGGTATTAAGTACCGATACCTTACTGCATGATCAGCAAAGAGTGAGCAGCACCTTACTGCGTGAAGCCCTACGGGAAGGCCGGCTGGCGGATGTTGCCCATATGTTAGGGCATCCTTACACCATTACCGGGCGCGTTGCCCATGGCGCTAAATTAGGCCGGACGATCGGATTTCCCACTGCCAACATTCATCTGAAACGTTTGGTAGTGCCAGTGCAAGGGGTGTACGCCGTTCAGGTGCTGATTGCGGATGCGATCCATTTTGGGGTGGCGAATATCGGTTTTCGTCCGACCGTGAACGGCACTCGTTCACAGTTAGAAGTACATATTTTTGATTTTAAAGGCGATTTGTATGGTAAACAGCTACAAATCCAAGTTTGCCACAAATTACGGGACGAACAGAAATTTCCTTCGTTTTCCGCATTACAAACACAGATAACAATGGATGCCCACCAAGCCAGACAATGGTTTGGTTTGCCGGTTACCCATGTTGAACCTGATGGAATTTAGGACTGATGAGCGACTATAAACATACGTTGAACCTGCCGGAAACCGCGTTTCCAATGCGTGGCGATCTAGCAAAGCGTGAGCCGGAAATGCTGAAAAGCTGGTACGAACAAGATTTGTACGGCGCGATCCGCAAAGCCAAAGCCGGGAAAAAATCATTCATTCTGCATGATGGCCCACCTTACGCGAACGGCAGCATTCATATTGGTCACTCCGTCAATAAGATCCTGAAAGACATTATTATCAAATCCAAAGGTTTATCCGGTTTTGATTCCCCTTACGTGCCGGGTTGGGATTGTCATGGCCTGCCAATCGAGCTGAAAGTAGAAGGTATGGTCGGTAAACCAGGCGAGAAAGTGTCTGCTGCCGAGTTCCGCGAAGAGTGTCGTAAATACGCCAAAACGCAGGTTGAAGCACAGAAGACTGATTTTATCCGTCTGGGTGTGTTAGGTGATTGGGAACACCCTTACCTGACTATGGATTTCAATACCGAAGCCAACATTATCCGTTCGCTGGGTAAGATCATTGCCAATGGTCATCTGCACAAAGGTTCTAAACCGGTGCATTGGTGTACCGATTGCGGCTCTGCATTAGCTGAAGCCGAAGTGGAATATTACGATAAAAAATCGCCAGCGATTGACGTGCGTTTCCGTGCCGAAGATGAAGCGCTGGTGGCAGGCAAATTCGCAGCTGCTGGTGAAGGCCCATTATCGGTGGTGATCTGGACCACCACACCATGGACGCTGCCAGCAAACCGTGGTGTGGCGTTGCATCCTGAACTGGACTACGTGCTGGTGCAGGTCAACAGCGAACAGCCAGAGCGTTTGGTGTTAGGTGCGGCACTGTATGAATCAGTATTAGCCCGCGCCAAAATCGCAGACTTCACTATTTTAGGTCGTTGCGTCGGTGCCGATCTGGAACTACTGCGTTTCCACCATCCGTTCTATGATTTTACCGTGCCGGTAGTGTTAGGCGATCACGTGACCACCGATTCTGGTACTGGCGCGGTACATACCGCACCAGGTCATGGTCAGGAAGACTTTGTAGTCGGTAACAAATATGGTCTGGAAGTGGCCAACCCAGTTGCGGGTAACGGCACTTATCTGGCCGATACGCCACTGTTTGCTGGCCAGCATGTATTTAAAGCCAATGACAAAGTGGTGGATGTGCTGCGTGAACGCGGTGCTTTACTGCATCACGAAGCTTATCTGCATTCCTACCCACATTGCTGGCGCCATAAAACCCCGATCATTTTCCGTGCGACACCACAATGGTTTATCAGCATGGAACAAGCTGGTCTGCGTAAAAAAGCGCTGGCGGATATCAAAGGTGTACGTTGGATCCCGGAATGGGGCCAAAACCGTATCGAAGCGATGGTTGAAAACCGTCCTGACTGGTGTATTTCCCGTCAGCGTACCTGGGGTGTGCCAATTGCATTGTTCGTGCATAAAGAAACCCAGCAATTGCATCCACGCGCGCTGGAGTTGATGGAAGAAGTTGCCAAACGTGTTGAGCAGAAAGGTATTCAAGCCTGGTGGGATCTGGACGCAGCAGAATTGCTGGGTGCGGAGGCTGCTGATTATGACAAAGTGCCTGATACGTTAGACGTGTGGTTCGACTCTGGTTCTACTCACGCGTCTGTGGTCGATGTGCGCCCTGAATTTAACGGCTATAGCGCAGACATGTATCTGGAAGGCTCGGATCAACATCGTGGTTGGTTCATGTCCTCCTTGATGATCGGTGTCGCGATGAAACACCAGGCACCTTACCGTCAAGTGCTGACTCACGGTTTTACCGTGGATGGTTCTGGCCGTAAGATGTCGAAATCGCTGGGTAACGTCGTTAGCCCGCAAGATGTGATGAACAAACTGGGTGCCGATATCCTGCGATTGTGGGTTGCCTCAACCGATTACACCGGTGAAATGACTGTTTCTGACGAGATCCTGAAACGTTCTGCTGATGCGTATCGTCGTATTCGTAACACCGCCCGTTTCTTCCTTGCCAACCTGAATGGCTTCAATCCAGAAACCGATATGGTGTCGCCAGAAGAGATGGTCGTGCTGGATCGTTGGGCTGTCAGTCGTGCGAAAGCAGTGCAAGAAGAGATCATTGCCGCGTATGAAAACTACGATTTCCACATTGTGACTCAGAAACTAATGCAGTTCTGCTCGGTGGAAATGGGTTCGTTCTATCTGGATATCATTAAAGATCGCCAATACACCGCTAAAGCCGACAGCATCGCGCGTCGCTCTTGTCAGACCGCCTTGTTCCATATCGTGGAAGCCATGGTGCGCTGGTTAGCGCCAATCATGAGTTTTACCGCGGAAGAGATCTGGAAACTGTTACCGGGCCAACGCGATAAGTTCGTGATGACTGGTGAGTGGTATACCGGCTTGTTTGCGATGCAGGCAGGCGAAGCGCTGGATGACGCAGTATGGGCTGATTTGTTAGCCGTGCGTGCGGAAGTGAATAAAGCGCTGGAAGTTGCACGTAACGAAAAACTCATCGGTAGCTCGTTGCAAGCCGAAGTGACCTTGTTCGCGAATGCTGAATTGGCCACGAAACTGCGTTTGCTGGGTGATGAATTACGTTTTGTGTTGCTGACCTCAAAAGCTCTGGTGCAGGAAGTTGCTGCTCAGCCTGAAGGCGCACAAGCAACCGAGGTGGCTGGTTTGTGGTTACAAGTTGCCATCAGCACTGCGGCGAAATGCGAACGTTGCTGGCACCATGTTGATGATGTTGGCGCGCATGAAGGTCACGGTGATATTTGTGGTCGATGCGTCACTAACGTAGCCGGAGAGGGCGAAGTTCGCCGCTTTGCATGATGACATTACTGACGAAAACCGGATTACGCTGGATTTGGTTGGCAGTGTTGGCGATTGTGTTAGATCAAGTCACCAAACTGGCAATCATGCAGCACATTCCTTACGGGCACGGGGTGTATGTCACCTCGTTCTTTAATCTGGTGCATGTATATAATCTGGGCGCGGCTTTTAGCTTCCTTGCTGGTGCTGAAGGCTGGCAACGCTGGTTATTCAGTGGCTTGGCAGTCGTGATCTCGGGCATTTTGCTGGTAGCGATGTCTAGAACTCCTGCTAAGTTATCGTTGACCAATGTTGCATACAGTCTGGTGATTGGTGGCGCGTTAGGAAATCTGATCGACCGTATTATCTATGGTCATGTCGTCGATTTTCTTGATTTCCACTGGCAGGAAGTCTATCGATTCGCCACATTTAATGTGGCGGATATGGCCATCACTTGTGGTGCGGCACTGATTATTTTGGACGGTTTTATTAAGAAACCCGTCGATAAATAACAAGCGATTAACATCAGCTGATAAGATAAGCCGGTATTTTTTGCCGGCTTTATTTTTACGAGTTTAAAGGGGACATCATGAAAATTCTGTTAGCCAATCCACGCGGTTTTTGTGCCGGAGTCGATCGGGCGATCACCATTGTCAAAAATGCCCTGCATAAATTTGGCACACCGATCTATGTTCGCCATGAAGTCGTGCACAACAAATATGTGGTGGATGAGCTGAAATCGATGGGCGCTATTTTTGTCGATGAGCTTGATGAGATCCCTGATGGTAATACGGTGATTTTTTCCGCACACGGTGTATCCAAAGCCGTTCGTGAAGAAGCAAAGAAACGTGGTTTGCAGGTATTTGATGCAACTTGCCCACTAGTGAGCAAAGTTCATATGGAAGTACATCGCGCCAGCCGAAAAGGCCAGGAAGTGGTATTGATTGGGCATAAAGGCCACCCGGAAGTGGAAGGCACGCTGGGTCAATATGATGATACCGGTGTGGGCATGTATCTGATTGAAGATGCCTCACAGGTGGATTCACTTCCTATTCAGCAGCCAGAGAATGTCAGCTTTGTAACGCAAACCACCTTGAGTGTCGATGAAACCCGAGATGTGATTGATGCTCTGCGCGATACGTTTCCGGCTATTCAAGGGCCGCGTAAAGACGATATCTGTTATGCCACGCAAAACCGTCAAGATGCCGTTCGCGCGTTAGCGCCACAAGTTGATGTGTTACTGGTGGTTGGCTCAAAAAATTCCTCAAATTCTAATCGATTACGTGAATTAGCTGAACGTCTAGGCACCAAAGCTTACCTGCTCGACGATGCATCACAATTACAAGAAGAGTGGTTTAGCAATGCAACAAGTGTTGGTGTAACCGCCGGTGCATCTGCGCCAGAAGTGTTAGTGCAGAGCGTTATCGATCGACTCTATCAGTTAGGTGGCAGCAATTTAGAACAGATGGATGGCGTGCTGGAAGACACCGTGTTTGAAGTGCCTTTGGAGTTAAGATTAGAGACTGAATAGTGAAAAATCATGCATAAGTCATGATTACCACTTAAATCTAAATGTTTGTGATTGAAACTGATTGAGTAATATATAACCATAGAAGGATTCATATTGAGCGCTTAAAATAATAATAAGGGATAGAAATGTTATTGCCCTCGAAAGGACTCACACTACTTGAGTTACTGATCGCTATTGCCATATTTGCCATCATTGCAGTATTAGGTGTTCCTTCTTTTTATCATTATCTGGACTATCAGCGTACGCAGGCAGTTTTCAATGATCTGAGATCAAATCTGCAAACTGCCTCTATTGAAACTAAAACCAGACATAAATTTGTGTATGTTTGCCCGAGCTCCGACGGTGCAACATGTAGTGGCACAGATTGGCGTTCTCGCTACATTGTTTGCGTTGATAGCAATTCCGATCAAACTTGTGATGTTGTTTTGAAAACAGCAAATGCAAGTAGCCTTCAGTCGATGACCGTGAATGTATCTGCAGCTTTAGTTGCCGGGGCGTTAAGATTTCATCCTGGCGGTGGAAACAACACGACATCATTCTCGCTTTGCAGCAAGTTTCATGAAAATTCAGAGAAATTTGCGATAAATAGTTTCGGTTCTATATCTGCAAGCGTACTAACGGTTGCAGAGTGCCCATCATCTTGATTTGTGGAATAAAAAATGAAAAAAGAAATGGGAGCAGGGATGATCGAGGTTTTGATTGCCTTAGTTATCTGTGCAATTGGTGTGTTGGGTTTAATGGCTTTACAGACAAACTCAGGTAAAAGCATTCAAATGACAAGATTTCATCAGCAAGCAAATATGGCATTAAGCGAGTTATCTGCTGTTATTGTTGCTAATCCGGTGGCTGCAAAAGCTAATCAATTCGATGTTAATAATCTTATATCTGGAACCGATATTACTGCCGCAAAAGATTGCAGTGGAGTAAATGTTTGTACGCTTGCAGAAAGAGCAAGCTACGAGTTAGCAGCCTGGTTTTCCTCACTAAAAACACAAATAACATCACCGCGAGTAAAAATAATAACCAGTCCTGAAAATAATGGTGCCAAAATTTCTGTGCAGTTAGTGTGGGATGCAAATTTAAATCAGTGGAGTGTGGCTTCATTACCTGGAGGTGATGTTTGTGCTGCTAAAGATTCCAATTACCCTTGTCTTGAATATTCATTATGGGTGAATTAATGAGAAATAAAATCTCTGGATTTGGTTTAATAGAACTAATGGTCGCATTGGTTATTAGTTTATTATTTATATCAGGACTCTATTCTTTATTCAGTGGGAATCAAAAAGCGATATCTTTGATGAGAGTCAATGGGCAAATTGTGCTTGATGGTGATAAGTCGATGAATATTATTAATTCCTATATTCAATATGCAGGCTATCGTGATTATACACAAATAAAAAACCAGCAATATTTACCAGCAGCATCTGCTGCTGGTGTTACATGGAATGCTAAACAATTTATTTATGGGGATAATCAAGTTACAGGTTCGGCATCAGTAAAAAACAACACAGATGATATTTTTATTCGTTACTGGGGATCTGGTTCAACAACAGATGATACAATTTTAAACTGTCATGGCGCTGGGGTTGCTAATACTGCAATTAATACAGTGCATATTTTTGTTGATAGTTCAAATAATTTAAATTGTTTTGATGTTATTAACAATGATAATACTGTTATCGCCTCAGGCATTGAAAATCTACAAATAAGATATGTTTTAAAAAATGGCACTTCAATGACTTATAAAGAGCCACCTCTATCAGTTAGTGAATATGAATCAGTCGTAAGAATTGAGATTGCCTTAGTAATGGCAGCTAATTTTGATAATAATTTATCAGGTGCATCAAACTATACTATCTGGGGTACGAGCTATGCAGTTGCTACGGATGATTCTCATCGTTTACGGCATGTATATACCAACTCAATATTGGTGAGAAACTAATGAATATACAACAGAAAGGATTTGCCTTAATTGGGGTTTTAGTTTTTTTAATTATCATGTCCATCATGGCGGTTAGTCTAGGTAAGTTTTCTATTGGATTTCAACAAGGTGCATCATCTAATAGTAGTAGTTTATATAGCAATGCATCGGCAGATAATGCTGTGCGTTATGCGCAATATGTTATTTATAACCAACCAGATAAATTAAAAGTTGGGGCATCTAGCGCGATAGCAACTAATGTGCAAGCTGATAATTGGTGGCTAACATCCACGAACTGGAATTGTGCATCATGCGCAACTAAATCAGAAGTGTTGACGGTTGACAGTAGGGCCGCAAATTATCATATAGAAAAATTAGATAAATCATATCTTAATATGGAAGCTGATGATGAACACGGTATTGTCTATTACCGAGTGTTATCAAAAGCAGCAGGGGTGGGTTCTGCAGAAACTATTTTGATTTCTTATTCTGGTTTATTTGAGTAATGATATGAAAAATAAAAAAGGTTTTACGCTGATAGAATTGATGATCGCGGTAGCTATAGTGGCTATCTTAACTGCAATTGCATATCCATCTTATATGCAACATATCCAGTCTGCTCGACGGGAAGATGCTAAAAGGGCGCTATTCTCATTGGCACAATCGATGGAGAATTTTTATGCCCTTAATATGACATATGTAGTGCCTGGTGTAACGGGCATTCCTTCTGGGGCATCGACTACCGTCGCTGACGATGGACATATTTATTATGATTTAAGTGTGAATGGTGCGACGCAGAGCAGTTATCAGGTTGTCGCAACACCAACCGCGGGATCGGGTCAGGCTAGCGATGTGTGTGGTACTTTACGACTGAATCGTAATGGTTCAACAAGTGCAGCCCAAGCTACGTGCTGGTAAATAATTGAGTCAGCGGGATATATTATGAAAATAAAAAATAAGCTAATAACATTCATGACACTGTTATTGATGTCATCTAACTCATATTCAGTTGATGTTAATTTAAGTACAACACCACTGTTTCTTGGTGGGCAGGCTGTACCCTTAGTGATGTTAGTTATGGGGCGCGACCACACACTGTATTATGAAGCTTATAATGATGCCACCGATCTGGATGGCAATGGCGTTATTGATGAGTATGAAACCCGTTATGCACCTAAGAGTGCATCAGCATATTACGGTATTTTTGATTCAACTCTTTGCTATGATTATGATTCTAATAATAAATATTTTAACCCTGTTGCTAAAGCGAATGCAGATAAATCATGTACTGATAGCCACTGGAGTGGGGATTTCCTAAATTACTTAACTACTGCACGTATTGATGCTGTTCGGAAAGTGTTATATGGCGGCCAACGAGATGTTGATACCGCAAATCAAACTATATTGAAACGAACCATACTACCTCATGATGCTCACAGCTGGGGTAAGGTTTATACAAATGATATGTCTACCAAGACCAATCACCCATTTGA
Organism: uncultured Tolumonas sp.; assembly: GCF_963678185.1. Classification (NCBI taxonomy): domain Bacteria; kingdom Pseudomonadati; phylum Pseudomonadota; class Gammaproteobacteria; order Aeromonadales; family Aeromonadaceae; genus Tolumonas; species uncultured Tolumonas sp. The sequence goes on along the minus strand of NZ_OY782757.1, from coordinate 2,171,692 downwards.
TTTGTCAAAATACTCACCATTTGCTAAACCATCTGATACAGAGCAAATATTCTTTGCAAGTACATCATTAACGAATGATGGATCTGCACCAAAACTAAGAATAGTTAAGGTTCCAAAGACAAAAGACAACAAACAAATTAACATATGGAATTGGTTGAGTCGTGAAGTTCATGTTGCAGACAAATATATAGACAACTACAGCGATAATTTAAACAACGATTCATCAACGAGTTCAACATTTAATTATGATCAAAATGGAATTGTAGAAATAAAAGATTTTACTGTACGAGTCGCTGCTTGTGTTTCTGGTTATTTGTCAAATGATTGTCAACTGTATGGATCAACTTACAAACCTGTAGGTTTGCTTCAAAAATATCAAGAAAACATGAAATTTGGTTTGTTAACTGGTTCATATGCTAGCAATTTGGCTGGGGGTGTATTAAGGAAAAAAATATCATGGTTATCAGACGAAATTAATAATTCTGATGGTACATTTAGTGGCGTGATTGGTGTTATTCGTAATATTAACAAACTGAAAGTGGTTGGGTTTAATTATAGCTCTATTCAATATGATTGCGGATGGAGCTTTGCTAATAAAACACTAACCAATGGTTCTTGTCAGGATTGGGGTAGCCCACTGGCTGAAATGCTCTATGAGTCTGTCCGTTATTTTGCTGGATTATTAGCACCATCAGATGATTATAAATACCTGTCGAGCGCAGGGGATGACACATTGGGCCTGACTAATGTGACTGCGTGGGATGACCCATTTGCTGCAGCGGATGTTGGGACATGTTCTAAGCCCATTGATCTGGTTATCAATAGCCTTACACCAAATTTTGATGCAGATCAGATTCCGGGTTCGGCTTTTAATCAGGGGAATACAAATGTTACTATTAATGATAATAATTTTAATGCATCGACAGATCTTAATACCATATCAGTAAAGGAAGGTATAAATGGTGGGAAATATTTTATTGGTGAAACGAAAGGTTCGTCGAATGAAGCAAACTCACCGACTGTAAAAACAGTATCGTCATTATCTAATGTTCGAGGGCTGTCTCCTGATGAACCAGGAAAACAGGGGAGCTTTTATTCTGCTGCGGTTACTTATTTTGCGCATACGCATGATTTAAATCCTAAATCTGGCGATCAAAAACTGATGACCCATGTTGTTGCTTTATCGTCCCCATTACCGCAAATAAAAATAAAGGCAGGCAATAATACTGTTACTTTGGTTCCAATGGCAAAATCGGTCAAAGGATCTAGTATCAGTGGGAAAAATGGTGACTTCCAGCCAACAAATCAGATTGTTGATTATTATGTAAAAGCCATCAGTGAAACGTCAGGTACCTTTCTGATTAATTTTGAAGATGTTGAAGAAGGCGCTGATCATGACATGGATATGCTGGTTGAGTATTCATATTCGGTCTCTGGTAATAATGTCACGATTAGAACTACAACACTCTATGCTGCTGGTGGCATAACCCAACATGCGGGATACGTAATTTCAGGCACTAGTAAAGATGGTTTATATTTAGATGTAGGGGATGAATCATCGGGTTCTGGTGGTGATTATTTATATGATTTGGATACACCCGATGCGAGTTTTGATAACCGAGGAAAATCAAAATCACAGGCATATTTAAAATATCAAACTCCAATTTCTCGAATATTTACTGCTGATGGTAATGCTGCCAGTTTTTTGGCCTCACCGCTATGGTATGCCGCAAAATGGGGTGGGTTTAATGATAAAAATGGAAATAATATTTCCGACTCGGGGGAATGGGATAGTCTCACTGCAGGCCAGCCAGATAATTATTATCCGGTTACGAATATGAGTAATTTGCCAACTTTATTAGGGCAAGCATTCGCTAATATTGCTGCAGGATCTAAGACCACAACAGCATTAGCTTACAGCAGTCCAATACTCACAACATCTAGCACAGCCTATGCCTATAAAACATCATTTAATAGTGATAATTGGACGGGCGATTTAAAGGCATTCCAAATAGATAGCAATGGAGCATTAGCAGCAAATGCGACTTGGAGTGCTAGCACTCAGCTAGATGCGATAACGGTAGCTAATCGTAAGATATTTACATACACCAACGGAAGCAAAGTTAGCCTTGCGGCACCATCGACTGTGGCTGGTAGTACATCAACACTCTCTGCAGCGCAAATTACTACTTTGCTCACTGATGCCGGGTTGACCAGTTCCGATACTAATATTCAAAATCTAGTTAACTATTTACGCGGCGATAAGACCAATGAGGGCACTGATTCGGGAAAATTCAGAGTCCGTAACCATCGGTTAGGCGATATTGTTGATTCAACTCCAGTATCTGGCACTAGCATTACTGATTCACGTAAATTTGTGATGGTTGGCGCTAACGATGGCATGGTGCATATCTTTGATGCAGCCACTGGCAATGAAATATTTGCCTATATGCCAAGCATTCCAACGGCAGTAAATAGAAATAGTAATCATCTAAGTGTAGCTGCACTTGCTAAGCAAGCCTATTCCCACCAGTTTTATGTCAATGGTGGTGTAAGCCTAGCTAAGGTAACCTCAGGCGAAACAACAAAATTAATTGCAATCGGCACATTGGGACAGGGCGGTCAAACTGTGTATGCTCTTGATCTAACTGATTTAAGTAGTCCAACCGCAACAACTAATTTACTTTGGGAATTCACAGATCCTGAGCTTGGATATACCGGAGGAACACCATCGATTGTAACGTTGAAGGATGGAACGAAAGCCGTTGTGTTTGGTAATGGTTATAACAACACTCAAGCTGATGGTTCTGCGTCAACAACGGGGAATGCCTCAATTTTTGTGGTGAATGCTCTGACAGGAGAATTAATTTCCCGCCTCGATACGAAGGTGGGGGCGTCAGCTGATCCTTTGGCAAAATCACGCGCCAATGCGATGGCACAGCCAGTTGTGCTGGCCGACAATGTGTATTCATCTAATGGTGTTAGAAAGGCGAAAGGCATTTATGCGGGCGACTTATTTGGTAATCTTTGGAAATGGAATATCGATGATACCGATAGCTCGCATTGGGCTCCGGGGTTAGGCACAACAGCTGCACCGTCACCTATTTTTGTTGCAAAAGATGCTGGAGACCATATTCAGCCAATAACCACAAGACCAAGTCTTGCGATGCATGCATCCGCAAATGGGATTATGGTTTTATTCGGCACGGGTAAATATGTTGAATCGACAGATAATACCTATGATTTACCGACTAGTGGAACGCCGACTACCTTTGGTATTCAATCATTCTATGGCATTCGTGATTATAAAGATGGTACGGGGATCAGCTCGTTAATTTCAAGAGGCGACCTGAAGCAACGAGTCATTACCGCTGAAATCAAAATTGGGGATAATTATAAGCGACTCATTGATACCAGTTCCGATATGACTACATTACCTGCGGCAATTGACTGGGATACAAAAAAAGGCTGGTATCTGGATCTAAGTAATAGTAATGCGGAAATATTAGGTACTGGCGCTGCTGCAAAAAGTGTTAATGGCGAACGTTCAGTGACAAATAGCAGTGTCTCTCTACAGAAACTTGCATTTACTACGTTGATTCCAGGCACCGATGTCTGTGCTGGCACAAATTCAGGTTGGTCAATGGAGCTTAACGCATCCGAAGGCACTCTGTATGTTCCTTTGACAAAGGTCGTTAGTCTGCAGGATGAAAGCACAATCTCTTACTTGACGAGTCAAAAAAGTATAAATGGGATTTTATCTTCACCGAGTAAGGTGTATTCAAATGATGGTGGTACCGTTCAATCATTAACTCAAGTTGTATCTAGTAATGGCGATACTCGCACCACAGGAGGTGATAAAATTGCCTCTAAGCAAGAATCCTGGAAACAGGCTTATTGATAAGATCTTTTAATAAGGGGCGTTCTGCCCCTTATTTTTAAAACTAATATAATTAATAAACCTGTTATATTTTCTTCTCTGTCTGAAATGGCAGCCCTCTTTTTCAGTCTATTAAGATAAGCTATGTATGCTTATTTTTCTTTTACAAACAATTCCATGAAACCATCTGGATTTACATTAATAGATTTGATGATAACAATATTTATTGTTGCTGTGCTTTCAGCTGTCTCATATCCATCATATAGACAATATATTTTAGTTAGCCATCGTGTTGAGGCAAAAATGAAGTTAACAAATGTTGCAAACCAAGAAGAACAATTCTTTATGCAAACAGGTCATTACGCATCATTAAATAAACTTGGCTTCGTTTTATCAGGTGACAATATACTCACTGAGTATGGTTTCTATTCAGTTTCTGTGAATTTAACAAATAATGGTTATGTTTTAACTGCCGAAATATCTGGAGTTCAGAAAGCAGATATTGATTGCCAAATATTCACCTTAACTCACAACAACACAAAAACGAGTTATCCCAGAATGGATTGCTGGGAATGATCATACCAATTAAAAATGGATTTACTCTGATAGAGGTAATGATCAGTGTGGTGATTCTGACTGTTAGTTTACTCGGTGTTGCTGGTATGTATGGTTTCGCGGCCAAATTTGCGTCTGAAGCCAGACAGCAAGCACATGCCGTCTATATGGCGAATGACATACTGGAAGGCCTGCGCATAAACAAAAATGTTTGGTTCACGTCTGTATTAGTGAACGATGACAGGCAATATCAGTTAAATATTGAATCAGGAAAAAATACCAGCTCATATTCAGAGTGCTATATAGACCACCAATCCAATCATACATGTCGCAATAACGATTTTTTACGCTTGGAAATAGCTAATTGGCAGCAGCATTTAGAAGCTGCATTTTCGACTGGGCCTGCATCTGCCTGCTTAATGATACAACGTCAACATGCAGAAGCTATTGTGCACGTAAAAGTGATAATCAACTGGTTGATGAAGAATACAGTGTCATCATCGGAAATACCGGTATTGGATGCTACTTGTAGTGATGCCGGAATAGGGCGTCGGCAATTTGTAGTGCAAACATTGCTATGAAATTGGTTCGAGGCTTCACTTTGCTGGAATGGATGCTGGCTACGACGATAGGCCTGTTTTTGTTGGTGGGTATCTTTTCTCTGTATGTCACATCAAGGAACAATACTCATCAACTGCAAATTTATAATGAATTACAAGAAAATGGCCGTCTGGCGATGAATTTATTGTTGCAAGATCTACGGCAAACTGGATTTTTTGGGGATTATTCAAGTCAGGGATTACGTCTGAACGACGCTGTTATTTCACGGGTTAAATTGACAGCGGGAAATGATTGTCTGGATGAGCGTGGTGCTCAGGGCGGCACATTACCTTCTTCGGATGCGAATGGCGTATTACGTCCGTTTTTGGCACGGCATACCAATCATAATAGTGTGTTGAACGCTGATTTAAGTTGCTTGTCGCACACTAAATTACAACCAGACAGTGATGTACTGGCGCTAAAGCGTGTTATCGGAGCACCGATCAACTATCCGAATATAACACTAAATCCTCTTCGGATTTATCTGGCTGGTAACGTAAATCAAGCGCTATTTTTTGCTGGCAAGGAACGTAACCTCAATGGATTGGTGACACATTTGGCGGGAGCGAAAATTTGGGAGTATCAGAACCATGTTTATTATATACAGGAAGTAGATGATGTTCCCGAATTAAGACTGATCCAGCTGACGGATCAGATGCGGGCCACTTACAGTCTGCCGCTAGTCCAAGGTGTTGAGAAGATACGGATCTTGCTCGCGGTCGATGACTCGATACCTTCAGATGGCATTGCCGATAGGTATCTTCCCCCTGAAAAGATTACTCCCACGATCTGGAATACTTTTGCGATAACTGGGCTCAAATTGTTTCTTCTGCTCCGAGCATCGGAGCGTTCCCCTGGTTATCGAAATGAGCAAAGCTACCAACTTGGTGATTTATCATTACCGCCGTTTAACGACCATTATCAGCGCCTTCTACTGCAATCAAGTGTGCAATTTCGGAATGCCCGTGTCGAGGTGACACATTAATGTGCCATGTTCGTGAGCGGGGAATGGTGCTGGTGGTGGCATTAGTTTTGATGTTGCCACTAACGTTGATGGCGCTGTCAGTTATGCAGTGGAGCCGAGAGCAAATGCAAATGAGTGCAGTGACTAGCCATCGATTTAATGAGATCGCTGAAATTGATGCTGGTTTGCAAACCGTTTGGTTACAAAGCGATGTATTGCAAAATATCGCGTCTTTGCCGGTGAATTCCATACTGACATGGACAACTAACAATAACATATACCGACTTGATGTTCGTTATGAGGCTGCTTGTGGTCGAACGAGTCAGGCTAGTAGTAGTAATGTGCTCCGTCGTTGCCGTTATGCCGATGTTTCGTTACTGAACTCCGCGAGTCCCACTGCAAAAATAGCGGCTGTTACCACGCTTGAACTACCTTTATTTTTATTATCAGGGTTCAGACAAGAATGATAAAAGAACGATGCTTAAATTGGATAGCTGTTGTTCTCATGTTTGTGGGAATAGGCCTATCACCGTTCGCGAAGAGCGATGATGCTGCGCTTTGGATGACGGAAAACCAATTTATGCACTCTTATTCTTTTATGTCACCGGTTGTTGCTGATGAGCATATTTATCTTTCGATGTTTAACTATCAGTCTGTGCATGGTTGGCAAGGCGAGCTCAAAAAGTTCAAGTTATCAACCGATGGACAGATAACCGATCGAAATGGTGAGCCGGTAGTTGACTGCACCGGGAAATTACTCAATAACGCGCGTAGCTTCTGGTCATCTTCGGTTGTAAATCAAGCTGCGGAGAGTGATGTTAGCGGCATGCTTGAGGTTAAGGCATCCCGGCAATTATTAAGTAATACGGGGGATGGGCCTGCACCATTAAGTTCATTACCTGAGGATGTGTTGAGTAAGATCCCGCAGTTTCTTGGTGACAGTATGCATAATCCGCCGCGGGTGCTGAATTATGGTCATCAGCATAAAGGAACTGATCGGCGAGTACTTGTAGGTACGAATGCTGGGATGCTGCATTTATTCAACGATGCGGGCAATACATTGGATGAGACATGGGCATTTATTCCGGCTGAATTTTTGTCTCGTGTTACTGCATTGCCGCCAGCTGAATTTCACGCTCATCAATATGGTTTGGATGGTGAAATCAGCGTGTTTCATGATGATAAAGATCTCGATGGCATCGTTGAGGCCGATGAAGGCGATAGGCTTTGGGTTTTCTTTGGCTTGCGGCGAGGTGGGAGTAGTTATTATGCCTTGGATTTGACCGATCCTGATCACCCTGGATTGAAGTGGAAAATAAGCGGCGATGGTCGAGATGGAATGTATACATTATTGGGTGAAACTTGGTCGACACCGCAACTCGCGTATATCTCTAGTCATGGTTCTGAGAAAAAGCCTATTCTGGTTGTTGGTGCCGGTTACGATCCCCAAAAAAATCATGCATCTACTCACTCTGCACAACTTGGTCGGGCTATTTATATAATTGATGCTGATTCCGGGGCAAAACTGTTTTCGATCAGTCCTGAGGCTGACAGCCTGAATAATTTACAAGCACCGCTGACTGATGCCATTCCTGCTGATGTGGCTTTGCTGGATAGCGATCAGGATGGAATAACCGATCGTCTGTATGCCGCGGATACCGGTGGTAATGTTTGGCGTTTGGACATGGCGGGTGATTTTTCTGATTGGCGCATGACAAAACTGGCGGCATTAGGGCCGGCGCAGAATGAAACGATAGCCGGTGTCCGGCAATTTTTTGGTCAGCCGGTGATAGTTCGCTCTGTAGTCAGAATGGAAACAGGCAAACAAGCGGCTGTAGAGGTGCCTGCAGATTGGGTTTTACTGGGCAGTGGTGATCGAGTTCATCCTGAACAGATGGATCCAGTTCCAAATTACTATTTTGCTTTACCTGATCGGCAGGTGACACCGTATAAAAAATCGCAATCAACAGCGTCGCTATTCACCATCGATACCTTACAAAAGGTAGACCTTTCCAGTGCCGTTGTTAAGAGAAGCGATTTTTCGTCGGGTTGGTATGCTAGCTTGAAGCAAGCACAAGAAAAAGTATTTGGAAATGGTTATGTGGTCGCAGGCCAGGCTTGGTTTACTTCATTTTCTCCAGCTGATAGTAATCAATCAGGGGGAGATTCGGTGGGAATGATTCAATTATACCGATTAGATCTACAATCAGGTTTGTTCAATAATCGTTCTCTGGGCGTGACGCAATACCATGATCAATTACTGGAAAATCTGGGTATTGTCTATCAAGCATCTGCACATCAGTTATGGATGACTGGAGTCAGAGCGGATGCTGATGATAAAAATAAGCAGTGTTCAAAGATAGGTATCCCATTGTCGGACGTAATCAAGCCACGGAAAATATCGGAATATCAAACAGAGTATTAAGACACCGGTTCATTATGGGCAGGAGATCTCTTGTCGTCGAACCCGCCCACTCATCGCAACAATGATAGCTACTCCGTTGGTTATACCTTTTCCGCAGAGGATAATTGAACCAGGTGTGCCTGCTTGTGTGCCATCGGGTTGAAAGACAAACTGCATTTGGTTAGTGGTAACGATTAGCTGATGGAAGGGCGAGCCGCGAAACAAGATCGTATCGCCATCATTGCCAGATGTGAGTTGTCGGTCGCGGTTGATATCGCTGAATAGCAAGATGTGTGAGAAGCCGTTTTTTACACATTGTTCCTGCTCATTGGCAAGGCACGCGATAACATACTCACCAGTATCGATAGCCTGACTTCGGGCATGGTGTAACGCGGTATGTAGTGAAAAAGCTTCTGTTTGTACTGCCGTATCCGCAAGTAAATACTGTAAACCGGGTACGCCAATCAGTAATAAAATGACGCCAACAGCCAAGGTGGTCATCAGTTCAAGGAAGGTAAATCCGTGTTGCGACATGATTGCCCATCAAGATGGAATGATGTGCCTGATTGTCTGTTTGCGGAATAAGCGTGGAAACTGCCACATCCGACAGTGCTTCTGTGTGAACAATAGACGCACTGTCGAGACGTTCAATTTAGCTGGTTTTTTTCTTGCCAGATAACATAACCAGAACAATACCGACCACTACAAATGGCACACTCAGCCATTGTCCGACTGTGATCAGATTACCGGCTTCATAGGCAGCTTGCGGGGTCTTGAAGAACTCTAAAGCAAAACGAGCACTGAAAATTAACACCAGAAACAGGCCGAACAAAAAACCCGGTTGTTTGCCTTTATTGCCACGAAACAGCAGGAATAAAAGTACGAAGGTGACAAAATAACAAGCTGCTTCATACAACTGCACAGGATGGCGCGGCAAGTTATCGATACGCTCGAAGACTACGCCCCAGCTACCATCAGTCGGATTACCAATAATTTCTGAGTTCATGAAATTACCCAAACGGATAAAGCAACCAGTCAGCGCGGTTGGGATGGCTAAGCGATCAGCTAACCACAAGAAGCGATTTTCTGGATGTTGACGAACGAACAACCAGATCGCGAGCAGAACGCCGATACCACCGCCATGACTCGCCAAACCACCTTCCCAGATCTTTAAAATATCGATCGGGTGAGCCAAATAATATTCTGGTTCATAGATCAGCGTATGTGCTAATCGTGCACCAACCACGGTACCAATAAAAATATAGGTGAGTAGTTTGTCCAGTTGCTCGGTTGGTCGGCCTTCCTGGCGATAAATACGTTGCATCAGTTGATAACCGAGCAGGAAACCGGCAGCAAATAAGGCGCCATACCAATGGACGGCAATCGGGCCGAGTTGAACTAAAATAGGATTGGCATTCCAGAACAGCATGTTGATCCCCAATAATGAGATGGTTGATGACAACCACAGAAGGTCACAGGGTAGCATGTCTGGTGAATCGGAGTGAACCCGTCAACCGATGCTCGGTTGACGGGACGTCGTGATTTATTGCGTTACTTGTTCCCGTAAACAACGGGCTGCGTTAACCATGTTTTTCAGCGCGGCTTGTGTTTCCAGCCAAGCTCGGGTTTTCAGGCCACAATCCGGGTTGACCCACAGTCGTTCTACCGGCAAATGTTGCTGTGCTTTTTGCAGCAACTGCGTCATCCATTTTACGTCCGGCACATTGGGTGAGTGGATATCATAGACTCCAGGGCCAATACCATTTGGATAAGCCTGATGATGGAAGGTTTCTAACAACTCCATGTCGGAGCGAGACGTTTCCAGCGTGATCACATCGGCATCCAGCGCAATGATCGATGACATCACATCACCAAACTCGCAATAACACATATGCGTGTGGATCTGGGTGCTATCGGCTACCCCCGCTGCGGTGAGTTTAAAGGCCCGTACCGCCCAATCAAGATAAGCGGCTTGATCTTGCTGGCGTAATGGCAGGCCTTCACGCAATGCGGGTTCATCGATCTGGATAATCCCAATACCGGCCTGTTCCAGATCCTGCACTTCGTGGCGTAAAGCCAAAGCCAGCTGTAATGCCATATTTTCCCGGCTGATATCTTCCCGTGGGAATGACCAGCACAGCATGGTCAACGGGCCAGTCAGCATACCTTTCATCGGCTTTTCGGTCAGCGATTGTGCGTATTGACTCCAGCGCACGGTCATTGGCGCTGGTCGATCGATGTCACCGATGATCACTGGCGGTTTCACGCAACGGGAGCCATAACTTTGCACCCAGCCATTTTGAGTAAACGCATAGCCAGTTAATTGTTCACCGAAATACTCCACCATGTCATTGCGTTCGGGTTCGCCGTGCACCAGCACATCCAGCCCGATCTGTTCCTGTTCCGTGACCGCATAAGCGATCTCTTGCTGCAGGCCTTGTTCATAAGTATTCAGATCGATAGTGCCTTGCTTATAACTACGGCGTAATGAGCGAATTTCGCTGGTTTGTGGAAATGAACCAATAGTGGTGGTTGGCCACGCGGGTAGTTGGAAACGATCTTGTTGTAATGCTGCGCGTTGTGGATAGGCGGAGATTCGTTTTGCATCGGACGGTTTAATTGCGGCAACGGCAGATTGCACTGCTTGGTTTTGTACTCGGGTTGAGAGTTTGCGCTGTTGTAGTGGGGCGCTGTAGGCTTGCAGGGTTCGTATTTTCTGATCGTCTGGCTGGCGCAGAGTGCGTTGCAGCAGATGTAACTCGGTGCATTTCTGGCGTGCAAAGGCAAACCAGCTTTTTACTTCCGCATCGAGTTTAGTTTCTGCATTTAGATCCAATGGGCTGTGCAGTAATGAGCAAGAGGTGCCCAACCAGAAATTTGGATGTGATTTTTTTATTGTACTCAACTGAGCATAAATACTATGGAGATCGGCACGCCAGATATTGCGACCATTGATCACGCCCAAAGAGAGTTGCCAGTGGGCTGGAATAGCTTGTAATGTTGCCGCCAACTCTTCCTGACTGCTGCTGACTGCATCGAGATGAATACCATCAACAGTGATGTTGGGTAACCAGTTCAGCTGATGTGCTATGCCGCCAAAATAGGTGGTGAGTAGCAACTTGCAGTTGCTGTCTTGTAGTTGCGCATAGGCTGACAAATAAGCCTGCTGCCATTCCACAGGTAGATCGAGCACCAGAATGGGCTCGTCGATTTGTACCCACTCAATTTTTTGTGCTGCCAGTTTTTGTAACACTTGCTGATACACCCGCAATAATTGTGGCAACAAGGTGAGTTTGTCGAAATCAGCACCCTTGGTTTTTCCTAACCACAGATAACTCAGAGGTCCCAGTAAGACCGGTTTGACTTGATGACCGGCGGCTAAAGCTTCTTCCACTTCATCAAATAATTGCGTCCAACGCAGTTCAAAGTTTTGATCCGCCTGAAATTCTGGCACCAAATAATGGTAATTGGTATTAAACCATTTACTCATCTCTGCTGCGGGCGCGGGTGTACCGGTTGGCGCACGACCACGAGCAATCCGGAATAAGGTGTCCAGATCAATACTGCCATCGTCGTTTTGATGGCGCGTTGGCACATTACCGACCAGCAAGCTGGTAGTCAGCACCTGATCGTACCAAGCAAAATCACCGACTGGTAGTAAATCAACACCGGCTTGTTGTTGCCACAACCAGTGACGATGACGTAATGCCCTGCCCGTTTTTTGTAAGGTTTCTTGATCGATCTCACCAGCCCAATAGGCTTCTAACGCTTTTTTTAGTTCGCGTTGCAGCCCAATGCGGGGAAAGCCGAGCGTATGCGTAGTATAAGTCATGTTTACTCCATTTGGACGTCTAGATGTTTACATGGCTATATTTCCGCGTTACCTTACTGATTACCAGTGCAACTTTTTCATCCGTAACTTGCAGGTTTTTCATGTTTGAACTGAAACATCTTCGTTCCTTATTGGCATTAAAAAGTCAGGGCTCGTTAGCGGCGGCCGCGGATGCTTTGCATATCAGCCAGTCGGCGTTATCACATCAACTGACAGAGTTGGAACAGCGGCTGGCGCGGCCGCTGTTTTTGCGTAAAAGCCGGCCCTTGCGTTTCACGGTAGACGGCATGAAGCTGGTGGCCTTGGCGGAATCCGTGTTACCGCAGATCGATGAATTAACCTGTCAATTACGCGGTGAGCAGCCGGCAGCACAATTATGTCTGGCGGTAGAGTGTCACAGTTGCATTCGTTGGCTGACACCGGCGTTACAGCAGATCCAGCGGCTTTATCCGGCGTTAGAGCTGACCTTTGCAAATCAACAAGGTTTTGAACCACAGCAAGCTCTGTTAGCTGGGGAGGTGGATGTGGTGTTGACGGCGGATTTACTGCCCAGTGAGGGGATTTTTTATGCACCCTTGTTTGAGTTTGAGATGCGTCTGGTGTTACCAGCGACGCATAGATTAATGCAGGAAACGATAATTACACCGGCCCATTTGAGTGATGAAATTTTGCTCTCTTATCCGGTTGAGCCACAGCGCTTAGATGTTATGCGCCATTTTATGCAGCCGGTTGGGCTGAAACCCAAACAAATTAAAATGATGGATAACACGCTGATGTTGACGCAGATGGTGGCGGCTGGGTGGGGGATTACGGTTTTACCCGACTGGGTTTGTCAGGAATTTGAACCCCAGCAGTTGATGGTGTCTAAATCGTTAGGCAAGGGGTTGTGGCGTCGTTTACATGCGGCGATCAGGGTGCAGGATCGGCAACGGCCGGAAATTCAGGTATTACTGAAAGCGCTGCAACAGCATCCGGCAGCTTAGATAGTGTTTCTATTCATTTTCATCAAACCGGGCTTCGAACAGATGCTGTACCGCTTCCATGACTTCAAAAGCTTCCGGTCCTTCGCAGATCACGCGGATGGTTTGCCCTTGTGCTGCTTCCAGCATTAATAGACCGACGACGCTGTCGGCACTACCCTGTTTTTCGCCATTACAGAGCGTGATTTTTGCTTTGAAGTTGGCAACTAATTGCACTAGTTTTATCGCCGCGCGGGCATGCAAGCCAAGCTTGTTGATAACCGAGACCTGATTTTCAACCCGAGGCATGCTGTTTCTCCAGTGTGCGGTGGCGGCGCTGTACGTTTTTACCCAACACCAGAAAATGGTTTGCCAGCTGCTCGGCGATAAACACCGAACGATGTTGACCACCAGTACAACCGATAGCCACGGTGACATAACTACGGTTGTTGCGTTCTAATTGTGGTAACCAGGTTTCCAATAAACTGATCAATTGGTTGATGTATTTCACCACATCCGGCTGGGATAACAGGTAACGCTGCACTGGCTCATCCAAGCCTGTCAGTGGCTTGAGTTCGGTGATCCAGTGTGGATTAGGCAGGAAGCGGGCATCAAAGACAAAGTCGGCATCTTTCGCGATACCGTGTTTAAAACCAAACGATTCAAACACCATTACTAATTCATGTTCTTTTTTGCCGAGCACACGTTCACGGATCTGTTCGCTGAGATCATGAATACTCAGATGACTGGTATCGATACGTAAATCCGCATTCGAAGACAGTGGCGCCAGCAGGTTGGTTTCCTGATGAATGGCTTGTTCTAGTGTTAATTGTTGTTTGGAGAGCGGATGCAGACGACGACTTTCACCATAGCGTTTCAGTAAGGTGGCATTGTCAGCATCAAAGAAGAAATTAGAGAACTGCAGATCCTGATGTTGGCGGATCTGATCCAGAATGGAAATCAGTTCATCGGCTTGCACGGGGAGATTACGGACATCGATGCTCACCGCGATCTGGTCATATTTTCCGCGTAACTCTGCCACCAGCTGAAACAGCAGCGAAACTGGCAGGTTGTCTACACAGTAATAACCCAAGTCTTCCAGTACGCGTAAGGCGATGGTTTTTCCGGAACCTGAGCGACCACTCACGACGATGAGTTTCATCGATAATCATCCATTGATCATTTGTTGATATAACGCTTCGTCTGATTCAGCCAGACGCAACTGACGACAGAAGTTCTTATCATTAAATTTTTCGGCTACAAGGGCCAGTGTTTTCAGATGGATTTTACACTCACTTTCCGGCACCAGCATGGCAAACAGCAGGTCAACCGGTTGGTTATCAATAGCATCAAACGGGATCGGTTGTTCCAGTGTCAATAGCACACCAGTAACCGGATAACCATCAGGGATCCGGCCATGCGGGATTGCAATGGCGCCACCAATACCTGTGGTACCCATTTTTTCGCGGGCCAGCAGGCTATCAAAGAGCTTTTGTTCATCCAATCCCAGACGGGGAGCGGCGAGTTCACTGATGATTTCTAATACACGTTTTTTGCTGCTGCATGGGACTGCACTTCGCGTGCAGTCCGCAGACAAGATTTCAGAAATTAACATAATTACTTACTGGATAATTTTTCTTTGTATTTGATGATCTGGCGATCCAGCTTGTCCATCAAGGCATCAATAGCGGCATACATGCTGTCTTCTTCAGCATTGGCAAAGATTTCACCGCCGTTGACGTTCAGCTTGGCTTCAGCGATTTGCTTCAGCTTTTCAACTGTTAAGGTAACCTGAACATTATTGATGTGCTCAAAGTGACGCTCTAAACGAGAAAATTTACTGGTGACATAATCACGCAGTGCATCAGTTACTTCTACATGGTGACCCGACAGGTTAATTTGCATACGTCTTCCTTATTGTTGGCCTACAGCAGGCGTTTGCGCTGGCTTGATGGTGGAATGGATAGTGATTCGCGATATTTTGCGATCGTTCTTCGTGCCACCATAATGCCTTGTTCCGTCAGCAAGTCTGCGATCTTGCTGTCGCTTAACGGTTTGGCCGGGTTTTCTGCCGCGACCAATTTTTTAATCAGTGCTCTGATGGCAGTTGAAGAACATTCTCCGCCGCTATCAGTATTAACATGACTAGAGAAAAAATACTTCAGTTCAAAGATGCCACGCGGTGTATGCATGAATTTTTGTGTAGTAACTCGCGAAATTGTCGACTCGTGCATCTCTACTTCTTCTGCTACGTCATTGAGAACCATGGGTTTCATGGCTTCTTCGCCGTATTCAAAAAAGTTTTGTTGCTGCTGCACAATGCAATTCGCCACTTTCAGCAAGGTCTCGTTGCGACTCTCTAAACTTTTAATGAACCACTTCGCTTCCTGCAGATGGGAACGAATAAATTGGCTGTCGCTGCTATTGCGTGCATGACGCGCCATCGAGGCATAAGTTTCATTGATGCGGATTTTTGGCATCGCATCGGGGTTGAGTTCAACGACCCAACGGCCATGTTTTTTTAATACTGAAACATCGGGGATCACATACGCTGATTCGCTTGGCATTACCCGGCTACCGGGGCGCGGTTCCAGCGTTTGGATGAGATCCAATACGTCTTTCAGCTCATTTTCTTTTAACTGTAATTTACGTGCCAGATTCCGGTAATCACGGGCACCCAGCAGATCCATATGATCTTTTATAGCCAATCGGGCTTCATTTAACCAGGGAGTATCGGTACTGAATTGATTTAATTGGATCAACAGGCATTCTTGTACCGAGCGGGCGGCGACGCCAATTGGGTCAAAATGTTGAATTCGTTTTAAGACGGCCTCGACTTCATCCATTTCGATCGATTCGTCGGCATTGTTAACCGCCAGCAGAATCTCATCGAGCGAAGTGATCAGATATCCGGACTCATCGATACTATCGATAATGGTTAATGCAATGGCTTCATCCTGATCGCTGAATGGTGTTAACCGCATTTGCCACAGCAGATAGTCTTGTAATGTTTCGGTGGTTTCACCTTGATACACGGGTTCATCATCACTGTTCATCAGACCACTGCCAGAGGATGAAGAACCGGAGGCGGAATACACTTCATCCCAAGTGGTGTCCATAGGCAGCTCTTCAGGCATATTTTCTTGTGCCTGTGCCATCTCTTCACTGCTGTCCGGTGGGGTAAAATCTTCATCATCAGGCATTTCCGGCGTCGCAATATCAGCATCATCCTCTTGTTCTAACAAAGGATTTGCATCAATAGCTTGCTGGATCTCCTGCTGTAATTCCAAAGTGGACAGTTGCAGCAGACGAATTGCTTGTTGCAATTGTGGGGTCATGGCAAGTTGTTGGCCAAGACGCAACTGTAAGGTCGGCTTCATCTACGTGGATGTGTCCTTATCTCTAATTTCCATGTCGGTGTCAGGGGTAAGCCATTAGGCTACCAAAAATGCGCCCACTGACAGACCGCGATTTAATTATGGCTGATTACTGCCATAGACACACTTTTTACAGGGTAAATCCTTCACCCAGATAAACTTGTTTAACGTGTTCGTTTTGCAATACTTCTGCTGGTGTCCCTTCGGCGATCAGATTGCCGTGGCTGACAATATATGCTTTTTCGCAGACATCCAAGGTTTCACGCACATTATGGTCAGTAATTAATACGCCAAGCCCGCGATCACGTAAATGTTCAATGATCCGTTTGATGTCAATGACCGAAATCGGGTCAACACCAGCAAATGGTTCATCCAGCAGAATAAAACGTGGTTCCACAGCTAACGCCCGGGCAATTTCAACGCGGCGGCGTTCACCACCAGAAAGACTCATCCCGGTGTTTTTGCGGATATGCCCGATATGGAACTCTTCCAGCAGCGCTTCTACCTTTTCCTGCTGTTCGGCACGGCTCAGTTCGCTACGCAGTTGTAATACACCCAGCAGATTCTCTTCCACGGTCAGGCGACGAAAGATCGACGCTTCCTGTGGTAAATAACCGATACCGTGACGCGCCCGCTGATGCATTGGCATGGCGGTGATATCCAGCTGATCGATAGTGACGGTGCCGCCGTCTTGCGGTACAAGCCCGACGATCATATAAAATGAGGTCGTCTTACCCGCACCATTTGGGCCGAGCAGACCGACCACTTGCCCTGTTGCTACCTGCAGGCTGACGTTTTGTACTACTTGTCGGCCTTTGTAGCTTTTTTTCAGGCCGCTTGCTTGCAAAAGTGCCATAGAATTAAGGTTTGCCTGCTTTATTAAATTCGTCGATTTCCTGTGGAAGGAAAATAGTCTTCACACGGGAACCTTTGCCACTGCTTTGGGCGATCATTTGCTGTTTCTGAATGTCATAGCGGATCACATCACCATTCACCTGGTTGTCATTCTGTTTTAGTTCCGCTTTTCCGGTCAGCGTGACCAGGCGATCTTTTAATTGGTAACGTAATTCACTGGCACTGGCATTAACCGGTTTACCATTATCTAGAATTTGGAAAAAAGTCGCCGGGCGGCCAGAGGCAATCATCTCATCATCACCTTTGGTATGACGTAATACCACCACCTTGTCGGCATGGATAATGATCGAGCCTTGTGTGATCACGACATCTTGCAGAAATGTGGCTTTGTTTTCATTCATTTCAGCTTGTTGACTGTCTGAGTCAATTGTCACCGGTTGCTTATAATCAGACTCTTTGGCTTGCAGACCGCTGACAGAAAGCAGTAATAACAAGCCGAAACTAGCGTGGCTTAAAGTAAGTGGCATGGCCTTGTTCCAAAATTTGGTAGCGTTTGGTATTGAGATCAGCATGTAAGCCGACACCTTGCACATGATAATCCGGACTATCGACAGTAACGGGTTTATCGCTGGTTATCTGGCGCGTGTTCATATCCATATCCAGATATGAAGTTTGCATTTGATCGACATTTAACGCCGGGTTGTGATTTTTAATCACGACATTATCGCGCAAGATAATACGGTCATTGCCAAACATTTTTCCGGTCTTGGCAGAAATATTCCAGGCAGTTTGCCCGTTAAGTTCAAAGGTTTGTAATACCGGATGCAGTGCATCGGTAATTTTATTGTATTCATAATACAATGCTTGTTCGGCGGTCAGGATATCCATCAACTTGCCATCGGCAGTGTAACGCCAGCTGTGCAAATGGGTGGCGGTAAAACTGGGCAGTGAAATATCTTTCTTTTGCGCCAGAGTATTACCGTTGTCTTCTTGTGACGACCACCGCCATGCCAGTAGTGACACTGCAAACAGCAGTATAATCAGCAGTGTTTGCCGATTGATCATACTGAAGTTCCTTGTGCACTTTCGAGTTGCCCGCGCGCTTGTAGTATCAAATCACACACTTCACGTACTGCGCCTTCGCCACCGCGGGTTCGGGTGACTAAATCGGCTTGTTGTAAAACCGAAGGGTGCGCATTGGCAACCGCAATACCTAATGCTGCACTGTGCATCACCGGTAGGTCAATGACATCATCGCCGATGTAGGCCGCTTGTGATGCCATTAGATCCAGTTTATCCAGCAGGTCTTCAAATGCGGGTAACTTATTGCCTTGCCCTTGATAAATATGCTGCACACCAAGCGCTTGCATCCGGCGTTGAACGATTTGTGAATTCCGGCCCGTGATCACGGCGACATCAATTCCGGCATTCAGCAAGGCTTTGATACCAAAGCCATCATGGGTGTGGAATGTTTTTAGTTCCTCACCCTCATTGCCCATATAGATCCGGCCATCGGACAATACGCCGTCGACATCACACACCAGTAATTGAATCTTGGCGGCTAGTGTCAGGAGCTGGTTTGCAACCGGTCCGTAGGGCGTGTCAGTGTAATCGCTCATACTACTCCAGCTTTCAGTACATCATGCATGTTAAACGCACCGACAGGATGATGTTGTTTGTCTAACACGATCAAGGCGTTAATTTTTCGCTCTTGCATCAGTTTAACCGACTGCGCGACCAACATTTCAGCTGGCACCGTGATGCAATTGGCTGTCATGACTTTTGTGATCGGTGTGGTGTGTATATCCAGTTGTTGATCCAGTATACGACGTAAATCACCATCGGTGAAAATACCTGCCAATGTACCTTGCGTATCCAGAATCGCCGTCATACCCAGACCTTTACGGCTCATCTCTAATAAGGCTTCGCTGACCGTCGCTTTATCTGATACGGTGGGTAATAGTTCGCCCTGATGCATAATATCGGCATTGCGCAGCAATAGCTTGCGCCCTAGTGCTCCACCGGGGTGAGACATAGCGAAATCATCCGGGGTAAAACCGCGCGCTTCCAGCAGTGACACGGCTAAGGCATCACCAAGCACCAATGTGGCGGTAGTGCTGGAAGTGGGGGCCAGACCTAGCGGGCAGGCTTCTTGTTCAACGTGCAGGCACAGATGGATATCCGCTTCTTTTGCCATGGTTGATTCTGGACGGCTGGTCATACAGATCAGCGGAATGCCCCAGCGTTTAATCACCGGTAATACGGCTAATATTTCATTGCTTTCGCCGGAGTTTGAGATGGCAAT
Organism: uncultured Tolumonas sp.; assembly: GCF_963678185.1. Lineage (NCBI taxonomy): Bacteria > Pseudomonadati > Pseudomonadota > Gammaproteobacteria > Aeromonadales > Aeromonadaceae > Tolumonas > uncultured Tolumonas sp. The sequence continues at coordinate 2,151,961 of NZ_OY782757.1, read as the reverse complement.
GACAATATCATTGCTACTGATCATACCTAAATCGCCGTGGCTGGCTTCACCCGGATGAACGAAAAACGCGGGAGTACCGGTACTGGCAAAACTCGCGGCCATCTTCCGACCGATATGGCCTGATTTGCCCATTCCGATGACGACTACTTTGCCCTGACAGGAAAATAACAGCTGGCAAGCTTGCGTGAATTGTTCATCCAGCGTTTGATACAGCCCTTCAATCGCCTGCAATTCAAGGCGTAAAACACGTTGGGCGGACTGGCGAAAATCGAAGTTAGTTGGCATTGACGGTCCTCTGAGCGTATTGCACAAGAACCCATTATATGAAAACCTCGGCCCAGAAGCGATAACGGCACTTTTTTTGCCTGAAAACAGGTTTGCTGGAACCTGTTTGATTGGCGACGATAATTTTCAGCATATACAATGGCCGACAGAAGTTTATCAGCGGAGGTTGCGTGAGTGATTCATTGATCCAGATCCGAGGCTTGAGTTTTAGCCACGGCGAACGGTTGCTTTACGACAATATCAGCCTGGATATTCCGAAAGGAAAAATTACCGCCCTGATGGGGCCGAGCGGAATTGGTAAAACGACACTACTGCGGCTGATTGGCGGGCAGATCAAGCCCGATCAAGGGCAGATCCTGTTTGACGGGATTGATATTCCCCAACTGAAGCGACGCGAACTGTATGACATTCGTAAACGAATGAGCATGTTATTTCAAAGTGGCGCATTGTTCAGTGGCATTAGTGTGTTTGACAACGTAGCTTATCCGTTACGCGAACATACGCGCTTACCGGAAGAGATCATTCGCACGCTGGTGTTAATGAAACTGGAATCAGTGGGTTTACGTGGTGCGGCAGAGATGATGCCATCGCAACTTTCCGGTGGTATGGCGCGACGTGCCGCACTGGCGCGTGCCATTGCATTAGATCCTGAATTGATCATGTATGATGAGCCATTCGCAGGGCAGGATCCGATCACCATGGCGGTGCTGGTTAAACTGATCCGTGAGTTAAATCAGTCGCTGGGTATTACCTCGGTGATCGTGTCGCATGATGTCGCCGAAGTGATGAGTATTGCCGATTATGTCTATCTGATTGCAAATCATCAGATTGTTGCGCAGGGTTCTCCCGAGGAACTGCGTCGGGAAGGTAATCCGGAAGTGGTGCAGTTTGTCCAGGGGTTACCGGATGGTCCGGTACCGTTTCACTATCCAGCCATTGAATTGTTACAGGAATTGTAAATGTTGGTGGATTTTATCTGTCGTCTCGGACGACGTGGCATTCAGAGCCTAACTGCGATCGGGCGCGCCGGTATCATGCTGTATCAGGCATTGATTGGCCGTCCGGAACCAAGAAAACATTTTCCGTTATTAATACAGCAACTTTATGTTGTGGGTGTCGAGTCCGTATTGATCATTTTGGTATCGGGCTTATTTATCGGTATGGTGCTTGGCTTACAAGGTTATCGGGTGCTGGTGGATTTTGGTGCTGAAGCATCATTGGGCCCACTGGTAGCACTCTCTTTATTGCGTGAGTTAGGGCCTGTGGTTACCGCGTTATTATTTGCGGGGCGTGCTGGCTCGGCATTAACGGCAGAAATTGGGTTAATGAAAGCGACAGAACAATTAAGCAGTTTGGAAATGATGGCGATTGATCCGTTGCGACGAATTGTGTCGCCTCGTTTTTGGGCCGGCGCGATCAGTCTGCCGTTGTTATCGCTGATGTTTTGTTTTATCGGCATCATCGGTGGCAAGCTGGTGGGGGTTGATTGGCTCGGTGCGGATGAAGGTGGTTTCTGGTCATCCATGCAAGCATCGGTGGATTGGGATAAAGATATTGTCCAGGGGATCTATAAAGCCATAGTGTTCGCACTGGCCGTTACCTGGGTCGCATTGTTTAATGGTTACGATAGTCTGCCTACGGCAGCGGGGATCAGTCAGGCAACTACGCGAACCGTAGTTCATGCCTCGTTGCTGGTATTAGGATTGGATTTTGTAATGACAGCCGTCATGTTCAGGTGAGTACGATGAAGTTCAGTAAAGTTGAGTTTCTGGTGGGATGTTTCATGTTGGCCGGTATTTTTGCCGGTGTAATGCTGGCGCTGAAAGTAGCAGGATTGAGCTTTGGCAGTCAGGGTGATACATATGCCGTGTATGCCAGTTTTGATAACATTGGTAGTCTGAAAGTTCGGGCGCCGGTCAAAATTGGCGGTGTTGTGGTGGGGCGCATTGCGAATGTTTCTATCGACGCCAAAACCTTTACGCCAAAAATAGAAATGCAGATCGATAGTAAATACAACCAGCTATCAGATACCAGCACCGCGGCAATCAGAACATCTGGCTTGTTAGGTGAACAATATATCGCGTTGACGCCAGGTTTTTCCGATGAAGAAATGGGTACTTCGATGCTGAAGAATGGTGATTCGATCACGGACACCAAATCAGCATTAGTACTGGAAGACCTGATTGGTAAATTTGTTTACGGGCAGTCGAGTGGTAAGTCTGGTAATCAGACTTCAGCCGCAGAAAATACGAATAAATAAAAGCTTAAGGAGTCACGCAATGTTTAAGTGGTTAAGCCGTAGTGCAACTGTTCTGTTGATGTTGTTTTCAGCGCAGTCATTTGCCATTAACGCACAAGATCCGTATTCGCTGGTGAAAGATGCCGCCGGGAAGACTTTTACCCGTCTTGAGCATGATGCACCTCAAGTGCAGCAAGATCCTAATCACCTGCGTACCATTGTTCGTGAAGAGTTGTTGCCATATGTGGACAATAAATTTGCCGCCTACAAAGTAATTGGCCAGGAGCTAAAAAATACTACACCACCGCAACGGGAACGCTTTGTTAAAGCCTTTACTGATTATATCGTTGCGACCTATGCCGACGCGCTGGGTAAATATGACAAGCAGCAGATAAAAGTCGAATCCAGCCAACCTCTGGATGAGAAAAAAGAAGTTTCAGTGAAAGTCACCGTATTGGATCCAGAAAAACCAGAAATCAATGTCGTATTCCAACTGCGTAAAAATAGCAAAACCGGTGAATGGAAAGTGTTTGATATGATTGCCGAAGGCGTGAGTTTGTTATCGTCGAAACAATCTGAATTGGGTGGTTCTATTCGCCAAAAAGGTATTGATAGCGTCAGCAGCATGCTGGAAGAACATAATCGTCAACCAGCCGCATTACCTGGTAAGCAGTCATGAAATTGACAGAAAACCTAGATGCATCTCAGGTCGCTATTTGGTGGCCTGAGCGTATCGCGTTGTTTCAGCAGAACAGCATTGACGTTAGTTCTGTTAATAAGATTGATTCCGCTGGTGTGGCGTTCCTGGTTAAATGGGCGCAAGCATGTCAGCGGGATAATCAGCGCCTGTCAATACAGGGTGCTTCACCTGAATTAGTGCAACTGATTTCACTGTATGGCGTCAGTGCACTGTTCGATCTGGTTTCACTGCAATAAACGAGAAATTATTATGCATCCCACCGAGATTGAGAGTATTCTTCGGGCCGCTCTCGCGCTGGACGAGTTATATGTACAGGGTGACAATGGTCACTTTCAGGTCATTGCCGTTTCCGCACTGTTTGCCGGTATGAGCCGGGTCAAAAAACAGCAGACAATTTATGCTCCGTTAACCGAGCAAATTGCCAGTAACGCTATCCATGCTCTGAGTATCAAGGCGTTCACACCAGAAGAGTGGCAACGCGATCGGAAACTGAACGGTTTTTAAGAAGCAGTATGTCGCCTCATAAAACCTGAATATTGAGAAATCGTCACTATGGATAAATTTCGTGTGCAGGGGCCAACCCAGCTCACCGGGGAAGTCATTATCTCTGGCGCCAAAAATGCTGCGCTGCCCATCCTGTTTGCTGCTTTACTGGCGGAAGAACCGGTAGAGATCCAGAATGTTCCTAAGCTCCGTGATATCGACACCACCATGAAACTGCTGAGTCAGTTGGGTGCCCGAGTGGAACGTAATGGCTCCGTACATGTAGATGCGGGGCCGGTTAATATTTTCTGTGCGCCGTATGATCTGGTGAAAACGATGCGTGCATCAATTTGGGCGCTTGGCCCTTTGGTGGCGCGTTTTGGTCAAGGGCAAGTGTCACTGCCTGGTGGTTGTGCCATTGGTGCTCGTCCTGTGGATTTGCACATCCACGGCCTTGAACAGTTAGGCGCTAAGATCACATTGGAAGAAGGTTACGTTAAAGCCTCTGTCAATGGTCGCCTGAAAGGCGCTCACATTGTTATGGACAAAGTGAGTGTCGGTGCCACCGTTACGATTATGTGTGCGGCCACACTGGCGGAAGGTAAGACGATTATTGAAAACGCCGCCCGTGAGCCAGAAATTGTTGATACTGCGAATTTCCTGAATACGCTAGGTGCGAAAATCACCGGCGCAGGTAGTGATAAGATCATTATTGAAGGTGTTAAGCGACTGGGCGGTGGTGTATATCGTGTGCTACCAGATCGTATCGAAACCGGTACCTTCCTGATCGCAGCTGCTGTTTCTGGTGGCAAAGTCGTCTGCCGAAATACACGCCCGGATACACTGGAAGCGGTATTAGCCAAACTCACCGAAGCTGGTGCGGATATTGAAATTGGTGAGGATTGGATCAGTCTGGATATGCATGGTCGTCGCCCGAAAGCGGTGAATTTCCGTACCGCACCACATCCAGGATTTCCTACCGATATGCAGGCTCAATTCAGTCTACTGAATTTGGTGGCAGAAGGGACTGGCGTGATCACTGAAACGATTTTTGAAAACCGTTTCATGCATATTCCAGAATTGATCCGTATGGGTGCGCATGCCGAAATCGAAAGTAATACCGTTATTTGCCATGGCGTCGAGCGTTTATCCGGTGCGCAGGTAATGGCAACTGATTTACGTGCGTCTGCAAGTCTGGTGTTAGCGGGCTTTATTGCTGAAGGCACCACGATCGTCGATCGTATTTACCATATCGACCGTGGTTATGAACGCATTGAAGAAAAACTGCGCGCTTTGGGTGGTCGGATTGAGCGTATCAAGGCTGAATAACAGTTATTTAGTTTTGCTATAGAATAAAGGCACCCAAGGGTGCCTTTATTTATTAATGCGTATTGGCTTTACTAAACCGAGTATCTTCTTCCACCGTAATGGTATGCACTTGCTGTTTACCATCACGCAAAATAGTGAATTTCGCTTTTGTGCCTGGCGGCATTTCAGCAATGATGTCCATAGCATTACGGACATTATTGATCGGCTTATCATTGATCTGTAATAACAAATCGCCCCGTTGTAAACCGCCTTTGACGGCAGGCCCTTCATTGTCCATATTCTCAATCACTAAGCCTTGCGATACTTGATCATTCTGCAGCTTTGCGGTGACCGAGTCGATTTGCACACTGGAAATACCAACATAACCGCGTTTGACTCGACCATGTGTAATGAGTTCATCCATGATCCGTTTGGCCAGCTTATAGGGAATGGCAAAGCTGATGCCATAACCTTCCTGCGATGTTCCCAGATGATAAGCACCGGCGTTAATACCGACTAATTCACCTCGGGTATTTACTAATGCGCCACCCGAATTACCCGAGTTAATGGCTGCATCTGTTTGCAGCAGATCCTGACGACCATTACTGTCTGGCCCCATGGTGCTTAAGCCCACTCGCCCAGTGGCACTGATGATGCCTTGTGTAATCGTCTGACCAACGTTATAGGGGTTGCCAATGGCAAGCACGACATCACCTACCAGCGGGGACAATTGTTGGTCTTGTGGAATTTCCGGTAAGTTATCAGCGGTAATAGACAGTACGGCTAAATCAGTTGGCACATCAGCACCGACCAGTTCGGCAGACAGGATCCGACCATCTTGTAGTGCGACAATAATCTGATCCGCATCAGAGATAACGTGGAAGTTCGTTAGCACATAACCGCGGCGACTCATGATCACTCCTGACCCCAGACTTTGCGGTAACAGTTCTTTCGTATCATTCAGGGCGGAATGCTGGAAACTGCGGGTATAAATATTAACCACCGCAGGGCCGGCCTGACTGGCAGCATAGGCATAACTCAGTGCGGGAGCATTGTGTGGATCAGAAGTGCCCAAATTAAGGAGATGCAGGCGAGGGGCCCAAACCAGTAAACCTGCAAGCAACAGCCCTAACAGCACGGCTTTGCCGATATAACGTAAGGCTGAAATTAACATAGGCTCCTCCTCATTCATCAGAATGAAGAGAATAGCATATCTTTCAGGAAGATGGCCTGCAGAGACGGTGCTCGCAGGCCAGATTGGTTATCGCAGAACCAGGTACAGCGTTGCGTTACCACGACGGATATTCAAGGCCAGAATATCGCTATGATTTTTCATTGCTGCCTGCAGTTCTTGTAGGGTGGCGATACGAGTACGGTTGACACCAATGATCACATCGCCTTTTTGCAAGCCTGCTTGTGCTGCAGCAGAACGTTGTTCTAGCTTCGTGATCACTACCCCTGTCACTTCGGCACCTGGCTCGGTATTGCCCAGAGTGGCACCTTCAAGGGCAGGGTGGAGAACGCTGGCCTTCGTTTCTGTCAAATCAGCTTGTTTGAGTGTGACATTCGTTTCCTGCTCTTTGCCATCGCGGATCACACCCAGTGTCACGGTTTTACCCGCACCCATGGTGGCGATATTAGCGCGCAGTTCACCAAATGAGCGCACCGCTTTACCGTTCAGCTTCACGATAATATCGCCGGGTTTGATCCCTGCGTTATCAGCGGCAGAATGTGGCATCACTTGGTTAACGAAAGCACCCTGTTGTTTATCAGTACCAAAGGCTTTGGCCAGATCAGGGGTGAGTTCGCCACCCATGATACCCAGCACCCCACGACGCACTTCACCGTATTTCAGGATCTGTTCCGACAGGTCACGCACCATATTGGACGGAATGGCAAAACCGATCCCGATATTGCCACCGTTCGGGCCGAGGATCGCGGTATTGATACCGATCAACTCACCTTTCAGGTTGACCAATGCGCCACCGGAGTTACCGGAGTTAATGGCAGCATCCGTCTGGATAAAGTTCTCGATATTTTCGATATTCAGCCCGCTGCGGCCTAATGCACTGATAATGCCGGAGGTCACGGTTTGTCCGAGGCCAAACGGGTTACCAATCGCAATGGCAAAATCACCAACCCGCAGCTGCTCGGAGTTCGCCAGCTTAATTTCTGTTAAGCCGTCAGCTTTAATTTGCAATAACGCGATGTCTGATTGTTGATCCTCACCAATCTTTTTCGCTTTGACTTCCCGACCATCCTTGAGGGTAACTTTGATTTCATCTGCACCATCAACAACATGATGATTGGTGATGATATATCCCTTGGCTGCATCAATAATAACGCCCGATCCTAACGCCTGGAACGGTTGTTCCTGCACCTGAGCATCCGGGGCATCAGGCCCGAAGAAGAAACGGAATTGTTCCGGGATCTCCTGACGGGTTACTTTTTTGCCTGATACCAGAATAGTGACCACTGCCGGTGTCACCTGTTCAACGACAGGGGCTAAACTCGGCATTTCCTGACCGTTGATACTTAACGGCAAGGCGGCCTGGGCAGGTAATGCAGATAAAGCCATACTCAAACTTAATGCTACCGCGCTCAACATGTGTCGGGTATTGCTCATGCGTCACAACTCCTTACAAACAAGACCAGGTAATTACCAACTCATTGTTATATGACAACAATCACAGAAAAGAGTTCATTTAAGCTTTGTGATCATTTAATAAACCAGACGGTTCACCGGAATAATCCAACGGTTGTTGCACACCGTCTTTGGCTGTTGCGGTCGGTTCTTTTTCTTCCGCAGGGACGTCGGGCTGAAAATTATAGACGCTACTGCTGGTCAGTTTTTCACTGTGTTCAGCCATATGTTGAGACATGCGCTGATATTGGGTGTCCAGCTGTTCCATCAGACTTGAGAAGCCGACAAAATGATCCTGAACATCACGTTTGTATTGTTCAAATTCTTTGCGGGTTTTGGTCAGCTCTTTATGTAATTTGGCAGCATCCCCTGCTCGGGAGGTAGCTCGTCCGGCGACAAAACCAACAATCAGGCCAATGAGTACAAACAAAATCATGGTGAATTCGGTCATCATAACAACACCTTAATACATAGACAGGATACGGCTTCACTATAGCCGCAGCGGAAAAGTAAGTGTATCGCTTTTGTTATGTGGATGCTAAGGAGTGTGACTTTGTAACCGAAAGCATAAATCGAATCGATGGCGGTTCGTTTTTTCCTGAGAATAAACGCAAAATCAAGATGCTTTTCTCATCAGCTTCTCCTATAATCTTGCGGCCCACGTTACAGGCCACCTCCGTAGACGGTGCCCACGCCGCTACGCGTGGACTAGCAACTCCTGCAGGTCTTGTATTCGAAGGGGTACAAGCGAAAGCATTCACAGATTGCGTCTCAAGATAGACGTGATTGTTTTTTTATTTAGGTAATTTGGGTTTACTCGATGAAAACTTTCGTTGCCAAGCCAGAAACCGTAAAGCGTGACTGGTACGTTGTTGACGCAGAAGGCAAAACTTTAGGCCGTCTGGCTACTGAAATCGCTTCCCGTTTACGTGGTAAGCATAAAGCAGAATACACTCCGCATGTTGATACTGGCGATTACATCGTTGTTATCAATGCTGAGAAAATCACTGTGACTGGTAATAAAGCTGCGGCTAAAACTTACTACTCATACTCTGGTTTTCCAGGTGGTTTGAAGTCTATTACTTTTGACAAATTGATCGTTCGCAAGCCAGAAATGATTCTTGAGATCGCGGTCAAAGGTATGTTGCCAAAGGGCCCGCTGGGTCGTGCCATGCTTCGTAAACTGAAAGTTTACGCAGGTACCGAGCACAATCACGCTGCTCAACAACCTCAAGTACTGGACATCTAATCGGGAGCTGGCAAATGGCTGACAATCAATACTACGGCACTGGCCGTCGCAAAAGCTCTACCGCTCGTGTGTTTGCTAAAGTAGGTAGCGGCGATATCGTTATCAACAAGCGTTCACTGCAGGACTATTTCAGTCGTCCTACCGCTCGTATGGTGGTTATGCAAGCTCTGGAACTGGTCGAAATGACTGGTAAACTGGATCTGTATATCACTGTAGCTGGTGGTGGTATCACTGGTCAGGCTGGCGCTATCCGTCACGGTATTACCCGTGCTCTGATGCAATATGACGAATCTCTGCGTCCGGCTCTGCGTAAAGCTGGCTTTGTTACTCGTGACGCTCGTCGCGTTGAACGTAAGAAAGTTGGTCTGCACAAAGCGCGTAAGCGTCCACAGTACTCCAAGCGTTAATTTTTACGCTTATACAGTATTTGTGTTGCGAAGAAACCGTCTGGCGAAAGCCGGGCGGTTTTTTTTATCCAAAAATTACCCGTTCTTGTGCTATAAACAGTGTTTATTGTTATCAGTTTGTGTCGTAGTTCAAACCCTGAAGGCTTCAGGTAGTAGAAATTATCAGCGACAGGTATCATGTTGATAACAGGATGTAATCAGGCCGGAGAGCAGTAAAGATGAAAAAAGTCGAAGCGATCATTAAACCGTTTAAACTGGATGATGTGCGTGAAGCACTGGGTGAAATCGGTATTAGTGGCATGACAGTTTCAGAAGTAAAAGGATTTGGTCGTCAAAAAGGCCATACTGAACTGTATCGTGGTGCGGAATATGTGGTGGATTTTCTGCCGAAGGTAAAATTGGAATTAGTTGTTAACGACGCTGATGTTGAAAGCTGCATTGAAGCCATCAATCGTAGTGCTAAAACCGGTAAAATCGGTGACGGTAAGATTTTTGTGACTACAGTTGAGCGTGTTATTCGTATTCGTACCGGTGAAGAGAACGAAGAAGCAATTTAATCTCTTCCGGTATGACCACATCGTTGCTGTTCATGTTAACGGACGACGATGTGGTTTTGTTTTTTTATGATCATATGATTTGTTTTTATGAGTAGTTGGCATGTTGTTAAGATCGCTTTTCCTGCTGATGCTGTTTTTGTTGTCGGCGTGCAGCTCAACGACAACGAATCGCCCAGATAATCCGGAGAATATCTGTGATATTTTCCGGCAAAATAGCGATTGGTACGATGCAGCGAAGGATATGCAAGCCCGCTGGAAGGTACCGTTGACCGTTTCAATGGCGATGATGTATCAAGAATCCAGCTTTAAACATGATGCCAAACCGCCAATGGATTACTTCTTATTTATTCCATTGGGCCGACGCAGTTCTGCATATGGTTATGCACAAGTAAAAGATGAAGTCTGGGAAGATTATAAAGATCAGACGGGTAATAGCTGGGCGGATCGTGATGACTTTGCCGATGCCATCGATTTTATGGGCTGGTATTCGTATAAAACCAGTCGGGTGAATAAAATTGCACCGTCCGATGCGTACAACCAATATCTTAATTATCATGAAGGTTGGGGCGGATTTCGTCGTGGCACACAAAATGAAAAGCGTTGGTTATTGAAAACCTCGCGTGTTGTGGAGGCCCGTGCGAAACGGTATGCCACCCAGTTTAAGCAATGTCGCAGTTCGCTGTGAGCACCGAATTTTAGAGGAGGCAGCATGCCGTTATTAGATAGTTTTACCGTTGACCATACTCGCATGCAAGCGCCCGCTGTGCGCGTAGCAAAGCAGATGCAAACCCCGCATGGCGATCCGATCACCGTATTTGATTTGCGTTTTTGTGTACCGAATCAGCAGATTTTGCCTGAGCGCGGCATTCATACTTTAGAGCATCTGTTTGCGGGTTTTATGCGTGATCATTTGAACGGTAACGGTGTTGAAATTATTGATATTTCACCGATGGGTTGCCGCACTGGTTTTTACATGAGTTTAATTGGCACACCGGACGAAGCGCGAGTCGCCGCTGCATGGCAGGCTGCCATGGAAGACGTACTGAAGGTGGTTGATCAGGCGAAGATCCCTGAATTGAATGAATATCAATGTGGCACCTACCAGATGCACTCATTGGATGAAGCACACCAGATCGCACGTGATATTCTGGCGCTGGGTGTGGGTATTAATAAAAATGCGGAATTGGCGTTGCCATCCGATAAATTGGCTAGTCTGTAATTATGGCACAAGAAAAATCAGGTTCGGCGAAGCAGGAAGTCTCGCGACATAACGGTTCAGGGCAAGGAGCAGAGATGAATCAGGAAATACAGGAATGGCAGGAAGAGACGGCAGAAATTATTGCTGAGTTGCTGGAAGATGGTAGTGATCCGGATGTGGAATATCCGATAGAGCATCATTTTGCCGCGCTGGATTTCGACTGTCTGGAAAAGCTGGCGGTGGATCTCTACAAAGCTGGTTTTGAAGTGGAAGATGCGGAAGAAGTCGAGCTGGATGATGGCGCGATCGTGTTCTGTTTCGATGCGACCAAAGAAGGTAGCTTGAACGTTGAGCGCATCACGGCAGAGATTTCTACGCTGTTGCCGTTGTGCAAAAAATACCATGTCGATTATGATGGTTGGGGCACGTACTTCGCGGAATAAGGCGATCCCCAGACATGAAAATCAGAAGGCGGCTACCTGTAGATAACGGTGAGCCGCCTTTTTTGATCTCAAATAGCTCAAAGCTGACCAGATTGATAATCACTGATCGCTTGTTCGATCTCGTCGCGGGTGTTCATGACAAACGGTCCCCATTGGACGATAGGTTCCTTCAATGGCTGGCCGGATAACACCAGCAACTGATCACCGGCTTGCCCTTGCAACAAAACACCATTCGCTTGAGCGTCATTGCTTAAGATTGCCATGCGTCTTGGCGCAATGCTTTGGCCAGCTACGAGCGGTTGGCCTTGAACCACATACACAAATGCATTGTGCTCAGCAGGGATCGACACAAACAGTGGTGTGTCGTTTTGTAACTGCAGATCAATATACAGGGGTTCGGTATCGGGGCGATGCAGTGGCCCGCGAGTGTCCTGCCAGTCACCGGCAATCACTTTCACCTGATGTCCTTCGGTGCTGGTTAACACCGGGATCTGCGTGCTAGGCACTTCCTGGTAGGTTGGTTTGGCCAATTTGTTTTTGGCGGGCAGATTGATCCACAACTGGAAACCATGCATCAGGCCGGCAACTTGCTCCGGTGTTTCGGAATGCAGAATACCTTTGCCGGCAGTCATCCACTGCACATCGCCGGGGCCGACCACACCTTCATGGCCAGCATTGTCTTTATGGCGCATTTGGCCTGCCAGCATATAGGTGACGGTTTCAAAGCCGCGGTGCGGATGTTCCGGAAAACCGGCGATATAGTCATTCGGATCGTCAGAGCGAAATTCATCCAGCATCAGGAAGGGATCAAGACGACGTTGCCATTGTTGGGTCAGTACACGGATCAGATTAACACCAGCACCATCGCGGGTTGGCTGACCTTGTACGATATGTTCTGTTTTACGGCTGATCTGAGACATATTTCCACCTGTTTTACATTTTGTTTACAAGTGGCAGTATGGCGCTAAATTAAGCGAAAAATAAGCGGATTATTGCCACTAAATCTTTCGATTTATTAGAAAGGATCTCGAGATCAATGTGGCATAAAGAAAGGGGAAACTTGTGTTGTGACGATTTGTGCCATGCCATAACCCATCACGATCAGTAAAATTCCGCCCAATAATGAAAGAATTTCCAGCCCATAAGGTAACCACAAACCGGATGAGCGGTGACTGAGCAGGCGAATAGCCAGATGGCGCATGCTATGGCTAAACCAAGCCAGCAGGCAGACGGTGCCTGCCGTACCCAGTGCCATCAATAACACCGCGGCAATGCCCAGCATGAAGATGCCAATGGATTTGGCTAACACCAGAATCAGTAGTGCGCCGGTGCAGGGGCGGATGCCCATGGTGAACATGATCGCCAGCTGACCGCGCCAGTCTTGTGCTTTATTAAGCTGAGCGATATTTGGTGTATGCGCATGGCCGCAGCCACAAGTATCAGTGTGCACATGTGAATGAGATGACGGGTCCGGATTGCGAATGCCAACCGTGATTTTGCTGTTCATCGGTTGTAGGCGTTGGATCTTAATATCATTGATGGTGGATCTGGTACGCCAAAACAGATAAAGCCGATAGGCGGCACGCAGGCTGAGATAACCGCCGAGTAATGCGACTAACCAAAAGCTGACATGATCTAACTGCATACCAAATTGTTGGGCGCGGATTTGTGTCCAGCCAAAAATGGCCGCGACAATGGTCATCAGCAGGATTGCCACCAAGGCTTGCATCAGTGCGGCACCTAGAGAGATCCACATGGCGCGTTTTAGCTGGCTGTTGTGCGTGGCCAGATAGGTGCTGAGTACCGCTTTGCCGTGCCCCGGGCCCACGGCATGAAAGACGCCGTAGAGAAAACAGAGCCCCAGCAGGATAATTTTAGTTTCCGGATTGGGTGTTAAAGCGGCGCGTAATAAGACGGCCATCTCTTTGTGTAGTTGCCCTTGCCATTGCAACATCTGCCAGCTCAGCCACTGCCAGTGCAGAACTCCAGCAAGCAAAATGCCACACAGCGTCAGGAAACCTGTCAGTAGTAAGATAAAGTTGATGCGATATTGATATTCATTGTTCAGGGATGACATGTCAGCACAACCTTTTCTGCAAACAGCGTACCTAGGCCTTTATCACTTTGTTGCGTCACATCCAGCGAGGCGGCATAAGCACTGATATCTTCCGGGGGTTTGGGTATTTCTAATTTGGCGCTACATAATCCCGTGGCGTCATCAGAAACAGAGACCGCACTGGCTTTATGATGCAACATTTCGACATAGTAGGTGGAATCATAAATAGATAAGGTAAACGTATTCCCTTTTACTGGCTGCGGCTCTTTCAACGGCAACACAAAATGTAAATTGAGGTGATATTCCTCTTTTTCAGTTCGATAGGCCGTTGGCTTGGTGAATGTGACCGGCTTTCCGTTGACCTTCAAATGGGTTAGCCAGTTTTCGGAAGCCATAAATTCGATGCTGTCTTTGGCAAAATCCTGATACTGCTTTGCCAGCGGTTCTTTCTTTTGTTTCATATCTTCAATGATATTGGCGGAATACATATCATCGAAATGCCAGATCAGATCCAGCCCGGTTAACTGTTGTTGTTTATCAATCAGAAAGCGGGTTTGCAGATCCATCCAGGCATGAGGATGAGCCATCGCCAGCGGTGTGGCGAGGCTCAGTAAAACAAAAAGAAAAAACCGTTTGCTCATTACTGTTTCAACGCAGAAAGGATTTGAGTCGTATTGTAATGCATCATATCCAGATAGGTAGAGGCCGGGCCACTCTTGTCGGAAAGGGCATCCGAGAACAATTCTTTACCGGGATTAACGCCGGTTTCCTTGCTGATTTGTTGCATCAAACGAGGATCAGAGATGTTTTCGACGAACAGTGCTTTGATCTTTTCTTTGCGGATCTGTTTGATGATTTTAGCCACATCACTGGCCGAGGCTTCTGACTCGGTACTCATGCCCTGTGGGGCAATGGTGGTGATCTGGTAACGGGCCGACAGATAACCAAACGCATCATGGCTGGTGATCATCTTGCGTTTATCTGCCGGAATAGCAGCAAATTCAGCTAGCAAAGTTTTATCCAGTTGCTCTATTTGTTGAATATAGTTACCGGCATTCGCCTGATATTCCGCTTTGTGCGCAGGGTCGATCTGGCTTAACCCATCGGCAATGTTATGCACATATTGCACGGCGTTAGGAATACTGTGCCATGCATGCGGATCTTGTGTGACATGGGGGTGAACTGCATCATCGGCGTCAGTAAAAGTTTGTGGTTTGATGCTCTGACTAGCGGTGATCACTTTTCCTTTGTAATGACTGGCAGAGACCAGTCGTTCCATCCAACCTTCAAAACCGAGACCGTTAACCACAAATAGCTGTGATTTCGTCAGGCGGATCGTGTCTTGCGGGGTCGGTTGATAGACATGCGCATCGCCGTTCGGGCCAACGAGTGTAGAGACACTGACATGCTCACCACCCACTTGTTGCACTAAGTCACCCAGAATAGAAAAACTAGCGACGACATTAATTTTGTCGGCGGCGAAGACAGACTGTGCACAAAGCGTGCTACTGATGAGTGTTGTGGTGAGCAGACGGAAATAATTCATGAAAACTCCTTACGCTTGCAGATGAGAACGGCGCACATAACGCCAGAGCAGACCGCTTTGACGGCCTAAAATAATCGACAGGAAATAACCAACACCAAGCGTCAGAATGATCGCGGGGCTGGTTGGCCAACCGAAATGGTAAGAGGTGAGTAAACCGACAAAGCTGCTAAACATCGCCAGTATGACGGAAATGAATAACAGATGGCTTAGGCGATTCGTCCAGTAACGGGCGGTGATTGCGGGCAGGATCATGATCCCTACCGCCATCAGCGTACCAATGGCGTGAAAGCCGGCGATCAGGTTCAATACCGCCAGTAGCAGGAAGGTAATATGTGCGACCGGCCCCATACGGCTGACACTACCGAGAAAATCGGGGTCGAGGCATTCCATCACCAGCGGGCGATAGAGTAACGCCAGCAGCACTAAGGTCAGTGAGGTGACGCCACCGAGCAACCATAATGCCGGGTCGTTAAGTGCCAGTGCGGAACCAAATAACACATGCAACAGATCGACACTACTGCCGTGTACTGAGATGATCATGACGCCCAGCGCCATCGAGATGAGATAAAATGCCGCCAGGCTGCTGTCTTCACCACTTTCGGTGAGTCGAGCGACAAAACCAGAAAGGATCACCACCAGCCCGCCAGCGAGTAAACCGCCAATGGTCATGGCTTCTACTGACAAACCGGCCACCAGATAACCCAGTGCGGCGCCGGGTAAAATGGCATGTGCCATCGCATCACCGGTCAGGCTCATGCGGCGTAACATTAAAAATACACCGACCAGTGGCGCGCTGAGAGAAAGCGCAATACAACCGGCCAGTGCGCGCAGCATAAAATCAAATTCAGCAAATGGCTCGATCAGCCACTGCCAGAGTAACGCTAACATCAGGCAACATCCTTTTCTGCGATATGACAAATTGGTGCATGTTCATCGAACGATTCAATTTGATGACGTGCCTGTTGCCAATTTTCTGGGGTGATCACCTCGGCTGTGTTGCCATAAGCGACCAACTGGCGAGCCAGTAATAGACTTTGCGGGAAATGATGACGTACCTGCTCGTTATCATGCAGTACCGCCAGAATGGTGCGGTCTTGCGCATGCCAGTGATGTAATAATTGCAGCAGATCTTGGCAAGTACGGCTGTCGATGGCGTTAAATGGCTCATCCAGCAAAATCAGCTGCGCATCTTGCAGATACAGACGGGCAAACAGCGTGCGTTGTAACTGACCTCCGGAGAGTGAGGCAATTGGTCGATTAGCAAAACCCTGCATACCCACGGCTTCCAGCGCATGTTCGATCTGATGGCGATGTGCTTTGGTTAAACGACCAAAACTGCCGAGCTGATGCCATAAGCCCATACCAACCAATTCGCTTACGCTGATCGGAAATTGCCGATCGATACGTGATTGTTGCGGTAGATAAGCGATCTGTTCACGCGCAATATCTCGCAGATGCAATTGACCCTGCAGCGGTTTCAACTGCCCCATTATCCCTTTCAGTAACGTTGATTTACCGGCACCGTTGGGGCCGACAATGGCCAACAGTTCGCCGGCGGGAATATGTACATTCAAGTGATGGATCGCGGGATGGCGGTCATAGCCCAGCGTCAGATTTTCGCAATGCAGCATCTTAGTTCATGCTCCATAACAGTAATGCCCAGATCGGTAACAACATCAGCAATGCCAGCAACAAGCGTTGCCCGGCAGACCAGAACAGACTGGCGGCAGGTCGTGGTGTCGAAGAAGAATGTGAATGCGGCATAAAACAGCACCTGCAGGTTACAAAGTGCGGAGGATGTTATAACATAACATTCCTGATGAAAAGGATTCTCAATCATGTTTTTTGCTGCTGAAAGGGCAGTGATTCGGTATCCTTAATAAGTATCTGGATATTCAGGAGATAGCGACACATGCAACATGCATCACCCCGTTGTGAGCACAATCAGGCTGGCTTGACCACCAACCGTAAACTGGTGCTCGATGCGCTGTTGCAGGCTGATCGTGCGGTGAGTGCCTATGATGTGCTGCAATTATTGCGAGGCCAAGAGGTGCACTGGCAACCACCGACTGTCTATCGGGCGCTCGCGTTTCTGGTCGAAGCGGGCATGGTGCACTATATCCAGTCGATCCAGAAATACATGGTGTGTCATCATCAGCACTGTGCGCATGTTACCCAACTGCTGATCTGCCATCGCTGTGGTTTGGTGCAGGAAGTGCCGATCCCTGAATCATTAGTTGAGGCGCTGGAACAGCAGGCAGCGACGCATCAGTTCAAAATGATCCCGCAGTTTTTGGAATTGCAGGGCATTTGCGAGGCCTGCGATGAATCTGCCGCAAATTAGTTTCATGGTGTTCAGGTCACAGAACGTCGACACGCCGTGAATACCTCCCTGTAGGCTCGACGGCGGCATCCTTGCCGCCAACGGTCACTTATCAGTCACCTGAACACCATCCAGCTTTATGGATTTCCTTGATAATCACAGTTCAGCGCTCCGATCCTGCCGATGCTATCCAGATGCTGTTATGCTTTAGGTAATTCTTGTCAACGGATTGCCTTCATATGACCTCATCGCATGCCATTCCTTTACCGGTATTACTGTCTGATTTAGCGAATAAGCAGTGGCAACGCCTGCTGGAGCGGGCGAACGCAGAACAGCAAACTCTGTTTTTAGCTCATCAACCAATGTTATTACGCCTGCTGGCGTTATCCGATTTTGTCGCCGAAGCGGTGATCAGCTCTCCTGCGATGCTGGCCGATATGCTGACCAGTGAGTGCTATTTGCAAGCGCAGCGCAGTGCTGATTATCCGCAGCAATTACACACTGCGTTGCAAGCGGCGGATAGTGAAGAGAGCCTGAAGCGGGTGTTGCGGCAGTTCCGGCGTCAACATATGGTGTTGATTGCCTGGCGCGAATTGCTGGGTTTTGCGGAAGTGGAAGAGAGTTTTACCCATCTGTCTTTGCTGGCGGAAAGCCTGATTGTCGCAGCGTATGACTGGCTGTATGCCAAGATGTGTCGTGAAGTCGGTACGCCGATTGGGCGCGACAGCGGTGAGCCGCAGCGCATGCTGATTTTCGGTATGGGGAAACTGGGCGGCGGCGAGCTGAATTTTTCCTCTGATATTGATCTGATTTTTGCTTATCCGGAACGCGGTGCTACGCAAGGTGGGCGGCGAGAGCTGGATAACCAATCGTTCTTTACCCGTTTAGGCCAGCAGTTGATCAATGCGTTGCATCAGCAAACGGCCGATGGCCAAGTGTATCGCGTCGATATGCGTCTGCGCCCGTTTGGTGACTCCGGCCCGTTGGTCGCCAGTTTTGCTGCACTGGAAGAGTATTACCAGCAGCATGGCCGTAACTGGGAGCGTTACGCCATGGTGAAGGCGCGTCTGATGGGGCCGGACAATGACGATGGCCGTTATCTGATGCAGATGCTGAAACCGTTCATTTATCGTCGCTATGTCGATTTTGGCGCCATTGATGCGCTGCGCAAAATGAAAGCCATGATTGTCGCGGAAGTGCGGCGCAAAGGCTTAACCGACAACATTAAGCTGGGAGCGGGCGGTATCCGCGACGTCGAGTTTATTGTGCAGGCACATCAGCTGATTCGGGGCGGGCGCGAACCTGGGTTGCAGGTGCGGCATATGCCCGCAGCGTTAAAAGCCTTACAGCAACACCATGTGCTGAGCGATGAAGAATATTCGACACTCTTTTCCGGCTACCGGTATTTACGTCGCGTCGAAAACATTCTGCAGGAAATTGCCGATCAGCAAACCCAGACCTTACCGGATAACGATCGCGATCGGCTGCGGCTGACGGTGGCGATGGGTTATGCCACTTGGGATGCTTTTGCACAAGCCCTAGAGCGGGTGTTGGTATCGATCAGTCAGCTGTTCCGGCAAGTGATTGGCGAGCAAGAAGAACAAGAATCTGATGTCCCTTCCATTTGGCAGGATATGTGGCACAGTCATCTGCCTGCCGATGATCTCGTACCACTGCTGCAACAGCAAAATGTGGTGGAAGCGGAGAAGTTAGCTACTGAGTTAACGCAATTACGTGACGAATGTCTGCACCGCCCGATCGGCCCGCAAGGGCGGGAGGCATTAGGCAAACTGATGCCACGGTTGCTGAGTCAGCTGGTGCAAGATGCGGCACCGACCGAGCTGTTGAGCCGGATCCGCAAAATATTACTGCATATCGCCACCCGTTCGGCCTACCTGCAATTGCTGGCGGAAAACCCCGGTGCGCTGAAACAGCTGTTGAAGCTGTGCGCGGCGACCCCGCTGGTGGCGGAACAGTTGGCGCGTTATCCGGTACTGCTGGATGAATTACTCGATCCGGCGCAGCTGTATAACCCAACCCCGCTTGATCAATATCGAGATGAGTTACGCCAATATCTGCTGCGCGTGCCGGAAGATGATGTTGAGCAGCAGATGGAAGCGCTGCGACAGTTCAAGCAGATCCAATTGCTAAAAATTGTGGCGGCGGATATCGCCGGCGCGTTACCGCTGATGAAGGTGAGTGATCATCTGACCTGGCTGGCAGAAGGATTGTTGACGGAAGTGGTTAATCAGGCATGGGCTCAGCTAACTGCGAAGCATGGTGTGCCGCTGTTGACCGCCAAAACGGGTGAGAAAAATTTTGCCGTGATTGCGTATGGCAAGCTGGGTGGCATTGAGCTGGGCTATGGCTCCGATCTGGATTTGGTGTTCCTGCATGGCGGCGATCACGATGGTTACACCGTGGGTGATAAACCGGTCAATGTGCGGCAGTTTTACGTGCGCTTAGCGCAGAAAATCATTCACCTGTTTAGCGCCCGTACGCCATCGGGCATGTTGTATGAAGTCGATATGCGGCTGCGCCCGTCTGGTGATTCTGGCATGTTAGTGTCATCGGTGGCGGCTTATGAGCAATATTTGCTGCATGAAGCGTGGGTCTGGGAGCATCAGGCGCTGGTGCGTTCGCGCGCGGTATATGGTGATGAGAGCTTACTGGCCGACTTTGAACGGGTTCGTGCGGCGGTATTGAGTCAGCCGCGCGAGATCCACACACTGGCGAAATCAGTGGTCGATATGCGCGACAAGATGCGCAAGCACCTGCTGCGTGGCACTGCCGAGCAGTTTGATTTAAAACAGGGTGCTGGGGGCATGAACGAAATCGAGTTTATTGCCCAGTTTCTGGTGCTGGCCTACGCGCAACAACAACCGGTTTTATTAACGCGCTGGTCGGATAATGTGCGGATTTTTGAATCATGTGTCGCGGCCGGCCTGTTGACTGATGAGGAATCGATTACACTGAAAAAAGCTTATCTGGCGATCCGTGATCGCGCGCATCGTTGCACGCTGTCTGGTATCACCCGCATCATCGATGGTCAGGAATTACAGGCGGAAAGAGCCGCTGTAGTTGCGTTATGGCATAAACTGATTGATGCGCAATTACCAGAGCTCGATCTGTCGATCCATTCATGAGTATTGGAAAGGGGGAAGTTAAATCCCCCTTTTTTAGTGTTTTTGTGTAATCGATTACATCTATTTTATGATGGTGATCACGTCATCGAATAAATCAGGCGGCCACTTTCCTTCGCGCTCTTTATGATGGTTTTATTGTGTTACATCGCGATTCTGTATTCGTGGATGCGATGAGAAAAAATGGCCATCAAGAGGAGTGTTTATGCAACTTGCTCAGTATTTGTCGCGTCGTGATTGGGAAAATCCGACCGTTACGTCTATTCATCGATTAGCGGCTCATACCCCGCAAAGCAGCTGGCGCGATCTGGATGCGGCGCGTCAGGATGCGGCCTCTTCTGCCAAAATCAGCCTGAATGGTGACTGGCAATTCAGTTATTTTGCTGCACCTGAGTTAGTGCCGGATGTGTGGGTAGATACCGATTTATCGGATAGTCAGCCGCTGCCGGTGCCATCCAATTGGCAGATGCAGGGTTATGACATTCCGATTTATACCAATCTGAAATACCCGTTCCCCTGTAACCCACCGTTTGTACCGAAAGAGAATCCAACCGGCTGTTATTCCACCACATTTGAGGTGGCTGATGATTGGCGTAGCCAAGGTCAGACACGCATTATTTTTGATGGTGTGAATTCGGCGTTTTATTTGTGGTGTAACGGGCAGTGGGTGGGTTATTCGCAAGACAGCCGTTTACCGGCGGAATTTGATTTAACGCCATATCTGCAGGCCGGCAGCAACCGGCTGGCGGTGTTAGTGCTGCGCTGGTCAGATGGCAGCTATCTGGAAGATCAGGATATGTGGCGCATGAGCGGGATTTTCCGTGATGTGACCTTGCTGCATAAACCGGAAACTCGCTTGGTGAATGTGCAGGCGCGCCCCGAGTTGGATGCCTGTTACCGCGATGCACAACTGCATCTGACTGTCGATGTGGCCGGTGATATTCCCGCCCATCGTGTGGCGATTTGGTTGTATGACGGCGATGAGGCCATCTTGTGTGAGCGCCGTGCGATTGGCACTACCGCGATTGATGAACGCGGTGTTTATCATGATCGCGTGTTATTGAGTTTGCCAGTGAAAGAGCCACGCCAGTGGTCGGCGGAAGTGCCTAATCTTTACCGTTTGGTGGTGGCGCTGGAAACCAACGACGGTGCGCTGGTGGAAGCCGAAGCGTATGACATCGGTTTTCGCAGCGTAGAGATTAAAAACGGCCTGCTGTTGGTGAACGGCAAGGCGGTATTGATCCGTGGCACTAATCGCCATGAATTCCACCAAGATCGCGGGCAGGCGGTGCGTCCGGAAGACATGCTGCAAGACGTGCTGTTGATGAAACGGTATAACTTCAACGCCGTGCGTGCCTCGCATTACCCGAACCATCCGTACTGGTATCAGTTGTGCGATCGCCTTGGTCTGTATGTGGTAGATGAAGCGAATATTGAAACCCACGGCATGATCCCGATGCGCCGCTTGTCGGATGATCCGTTCTGGGCCGGTGCATTCCACGAACGCGTTACCCGTATGGTGGAACGTGATTACAACCATGCCTCGATCATCATCTGGTCGCTGGGCAATGAGTCGGGCCATGGCGCGGTGCACGACAGCATGTACAGCTGGATCAAAGCGCGCGATCCAAGCCGCCCGGTGCAATACGAAGGCGGTGGTGCAAACAGTGCGGCGACTGATATTGTTTGCCCGATGTATGCACGAGTTGACGAGGATCAGCCGTTCCCCGCAGTACCAAAATGGTCGATCAAAAAATGGGTTGGCATGCCAGGTGAAGATCGTCCATTGATCTTATGTGAATATGCGCATGCGATGAACAACAGCCTCGGCGGTTTTGCCCGTTACTGGCAGGCGTTCCGGCAATATCCGCGTTTGCAGGGCGGTTTTATCTGGGATTTTGTCGACCAAGGTATTCGTCGCGTCAGCCCAGAAGGGCAAACATACTGGGCCTATGGCGGTGATTTTGGTGACACGCCGAATGATCGTCAGTTCTGCCTGAATGGGGTGTTTTTCCCCGATCGCACGCCGCACCCGTCATTGTATGAAGTGCAAAAAGCGCAGCAATTCTTCCAGTTTAAGCTGCTCTCAACCACGCCGTTGACTATCGAAGTCAGCAGTGAATATCTGTTCCGCCATTCCGACAATGAGCAGCTGCGCTGGCAGATCATGCAGCAAGGTGAGTTGAAAGCGTTTGGTGAACAAGATCTGTCGGTCGGGCCGGAAGGGCGCATCACGCTGACCTTAAGTGAGCAATTACCGCAACTGCAGGTTGGTGCCGAAGCGTGGTTAGATGTCTCGGTGCATGTATTGAACGAGACACCGTGGGCTGAAGCCGGGTTTGCGGTGGCGAAAGAGCAGTGGCCGCTGCCGGTGGCATTTGCTTTACCGAAAGTGGAATTGAATGGTGCTGGCATCAAACCATCCTTAGTGGATAACGGCAGTTGCTGGCAGGTGGTATGGGGTGAGCAGAGTTGGAGTCTGGAGAAAAAATCAGGCTTGTTGACCGAATGGCTGACGGGAAAACGTTCACTGCTGTTATCGCCGCTTAAAGAGCAATTTGTTCGCGCGCCGATTGATAATGATATCGGTGCCAGCGAAGCCGATCAGGATGATCCGAATGCGTATATTGCCCGTTGGCAAGCGGCGGGGTTAAATCAGCTGCAGAGCCGTTGTTTCTCAGTCCATGCTTATCAGGGGCTGGAAGGCGTGATCATTCAGGTGGAACGCGGTCATTTCCATCAGGACAAATTGCTACTGCGTTCGCACTGGACCTATCACTTCACGGCACAAGGTGGGCTGAAGCTCGATTTGACCACCGATGTAGCTGAAGGTTTACCGTCATTGGCGCGGATTGGCGTGCTGTTGCATCTCGACGAGCAGAGCGAACAGGTGCAGTGGTTTGGTCGTGGGCCACATGAAAACTACCCTGATCGACAGGCTTCGGCGCACATTGGTGACTGGCAATTGCCTTTAGCTGAATTGCATACGCCATATATTTTCCCGTGTGAAAATGGTCTGCGTTGTGATACTAGTGATCTCCAGCTGGGTGGTTTACACGTGAGTGGTTTATTCCATTTCCGTGTCAGTGCTTATAGCACGGCGAACTTAGCCAATACGCGCTACCAATATCAGCTACAAGCGGAGAAAGGCCTATTTCTGCATCTGGATGGCTTCCATATGGGCGTCGGTGGTGATGATTCATGGAGTCCGAGTGTACATACCGATTACCAGTTGGGGGCGGGAACGTATCGCTATCAAGTAACATTGAGTTATAAGAATTAGATTTGGATTGTAAAAGGACGACCGGACAATAAAACGTGAACACGCGGTAAACCCATCCATGGGCGCTCGGCGATGGCATCCCAGCCATCGACGGTTCACTTATTTATCATCCGGCCATCCTTTCCTGATTTCCCTGATTTAATACCCAGAAAAAAGCCCATCCATATTCATGGACGGGCTTTTGTTTTATCTAGGCAAACCAGAATTAGTCGTGATCATGCAACGCCAATGGCGCGACAGACTCGTCAAATTCCTGTAATGGTTTATGTGTTTTACCGACAAAGGTATAAATCACCGGCAGTACAAACAGCGTAAAGAATGTACCGATGGTCAGACCGGCGACGATCACAATACCGATACTGAAACGGCTCAAGGCACCAGCGCCTATTGCGCCTAACAGTGGTAATAAACCGGTCACCATCGCTGCGGTTGTCATCAGGATCGGACGTAACCGCACGCGTGCCGCGATTTTCACCGCATCCATTTTGCTCAGGCCTTTCAACAACTGCTGTTCACGGGCTACTTCGCAGATCAAAATCCCGTGTTTACTAATCAGCCCGACCAGCGTGATGATCCCCACTTCGGTGTAGATGTTCATGGTCGATAAACCCCACGCCAGCGCGACCAATGCACCACTAATCGCCAGTGGCACCGACATCATGATCACCAGCGGGTCACGCCAGCTTTCAAACTGGGCTGCTAACACTAAGAAAATTACACACAGTGCCAACATGAAGGTATACATCAGCGCATTACCTTCCTGCACATACTGACGCGCTTCACCCATATAATCGTGCTGATAACCTTGCGGTAATGCAGATACCACGTTTTCTTCCAACCATTTAACGGCATCGCCCATCGGCATAATTGGTACGATACCAATCGTGGCTGAGTTCAACTGGTTGTAATGAGGTAATGACCGGATCTCACTTTTCAGCTCGATCGACACCAGATTATTGAGTGGAATGGACTGCCCGTTGGCTGCTTGCACGTAATAGTGTTTGAGTGATTCAGGATTGAGACGGAACTGACGTTCAACCTGTGGGATCACCTCATAACTACGACCATTTAGTGACACGCGGTTGACGTTACCGTCACCCATCATGGCACTCAGCGTAGCTCCAATGTCTTGCATCGTTACGCCATACGCGCCGGCTTTATCTCGGTTGATCTTAATGTGCATGGTGGCGGAATCAAAAGCGAGATCGAGGTCGGTGTAAACGAACTGATGATTGGTTTTGATTTTCGCCAGCGCATCACTTGCCACTTCAAACAAGCTGCGGAATTCGTTCGGTGTGGTGATCACCAGCTGTAATGGCAAACCACCGCCGGCTCCAGGCAGTTCCGGGAACTGGAACGAACTGATCGCCACGCCCGGCATATTTTGTAATGCCGCGTTGGTGCGAGCGACCACGACAGGTGCTTTTTCACGCTCACTCCACGGTTTTAAGATCGCGATGCCAAGGCCCTGGTTACTGTTGGGAATACCCGCCAGCGCCAAGTTGGTCGACATGGCCGGATCTTTCATCAATGTATCACCCACGGCGGCCATATTGTTTTGAATATAGTCAAGGTTGGCCGTGTTTGGCGCCTTAGCCATCATCAGATACGCACCGCGGTCTTCTGACGGTGCCAGTTCGGCAGGGATCAGTTTAAACAGCAGCGGCATTACTGCTAACACGATAACACCGAACACGATGATGACCGGACGACGGGTCATCACCTTATCCAGAATTCGGCTGTAAACGGCCGTTACAGAGTTCAACGTGTTTTCGACACCACGTTCAAACCGGTTCGGGTTGACGTGTGGTTTTAACATCACTGCACACATCATGGGTGACAATGTCAGTGCGATAACCCCGGAGATAAACACTGCACCTGCGAGGGTCAGCGCGAACTCTTTAAAGATCGAACCGGTTACACCACCCATCAATGCGATCGGGGTATACACTGCCGCCAGCGTGATGGTCATTGTAATAACCGGGCTGGCAATTTCGCGTGTTCCAATGATCGCGGCACGGAATGGGCTTTCACCGGCTTTGATGTGTCGATCGACGTTTTCCACCACCACGATCGCGTCATCGACCACCAGACCGATCGCCAGCACCATCGCCAGCAGCGTGATCAAATTGATGGAGAAACCAAACATCTGCATCAACATCACCACACCAACCAACGATAATGGAATGGTGATGATGGGGATCACGACCGCGCGCATCGAACCCAGGAACAGCGCAATCACCACCAAAACAATCGCGGCGGCTTCCACGATGGTTTTCAATACTTCCTTGATGGATTCATTGATCGCTTGTGTTGAGTCATACAGCAATTTCATGCTCATGGTGTTAGGCAAGTTTTGCTGGAACTCAGGCAGTAATTTACGCACGCTCGCCGCAATATCTAACGGGTTAGCGGAAGGGGATGAGTCAACCGCGACGATCACCGCTTCTTTACCATTGGCCAGCGCGCGATATTGGTCGTGGTTTTTCTCCAGCGTGACTTTAGCGATGTCGCGTACCCGGATCACCGCACCATCATGGCTGGCAACGACCAGATCTTCCAGCTGTTGGGTGCTATTCACCTGGGTATCGGCTTCCGCGTTATACAACACAAAATAACCCGTCGCCTGACCTGGAGCCGACTGATAGTTGTTAGATTGCAGAACTGACATTACCTGCGAGGAGGAGAGGTTATAAGCACCCATTTTCAACGGATCTAACCAAATACGCATCGCAAACTGCGTACCACCATACAGGTTAACTTTCGCCACCCCTGGTACGGTAAACAGCTGTGGTTTGATCACACGTTCCAGATAATCGGTCAGCTGAGACGAGTTCAGCACCGCACTGGAAAACGCGATATACACAATCGAGGTGTTACTACCGGTCGAGGAGGTGATCGATGGATCATCCGCTTCCTTCGGCAGTTGTGAACGAACCGAGTTAACTTTTGCCAATACATCCGCGAGTGCCGCATTTGGATTGGTGTTCAGACGCATGTTAACCGTGATCGTTGAACGCCCTAACTGACTGCTTGACGTCATATAGTCGATATTTTCTGCCTGAGCAATGGCTTGCTCAACGGGCTGGGTGATAAACCCTTGAATAACATCGGCACTGGCGCCGTAATAGTTTGTCGTTACGGTAATAACAGTGTTGGTGACTTTCGGATATTCGCGGATCGCCATGCCACGCAAGGCTTCCAACCCGAATAACACCATCATCAGACTAATTGTGACGGCCAACACGGGCCGCCTGATAAAGAGATCAGTAAATCGCATGCTCAGCTCCGTTACAGTGCAGGCACAGTAGCCGGTTTAGCCAGTGTGTTATCTTCCACGGCTTTTACCTGACTACCATTAGATAAACGGATTTGGCCGGAAGTGACAACCACATCGCCGACTTTCAGACCGCTCACGACATGTGCTACATCAGCATCACGTTCCGCGACATTAACCACGGTCTGTTTTGCAATTTTAACCGGTTGGCCTTTGGCATCTTTACCATCTTCAACCACATAGACGGTTTGACCATACAGCGTGAAATTCACCGCAGTTTGTGGGATCACCACCTGTTGTTGTTGCACTGGCAGCAAGACTTGCACTTTAGCGTACATGCCAGAACGTAACTGACTTTCGGCATTTGGAATCGCAGCCTGCACTTCCACCACCCCAGAGAGTTGTTTCACAATCGGCTCAATCGCCGCAATCGTGCCTTTGAACGGGCGTTGTGGATAGGCATCGACAAAGATATCTAACTGCTGACCAACTTTAATTTTCGCCAATTCTGTCTGGGCAATAGTAAAGCGGATCTTCATGACCGAGGTATCTTCTAAGCGCACGATGTTGTCGCCAGCTTTCAGATATTGGCCGAGGAACACGTTGCGTAGACCCACCTGACCATTGAATGGCGCGCGGATGTTCATCCGATCAATCGTGGCCTGCAGCGAGTCGATTTGTCCTTCTAACGCCAGATATTCGGCTTGTGCATCGTCGAGATTACCCTTCGATACACCACCTTTGGCATATAGACTACGCATACGTTCGTAGTTGGCTTTGGCGGCAGGCATTTTGCCTTGCGTACTTTTCAGATTGGCGCGCTCAACATCAGTATTCAAAGACATCAATAAAGTGCCTTTTTTTACTTTCTGGCCTGATTCAAAGGTGATCTTATCAACTGAACCTGCGACTTGGGTGCCAATATCCAGACCTTGATTAGGCTCAATGAAACCAATCGCTTCCAGTGTTGGTGCCCAATCGGTGCCTTTTATTGCCAAGGTCGTTACTGGGAATACGGGGGCTGGCTTGCTGGCCATTGCTTTACCCATCTGGGCAAATTTATAAAAGTTAAAACCAATCACACTGCCAAATAACAACAGCGCGACCAGTAACATGATAACCATCCACTTTTTCATTCTGCTCTCCGTTATATACTTTTATCGGGGGTTAATCCGCCAGAATGGCGCGCCAGCTAGCTTGGATCAGTTGCTCTTCCAGCTCAGCAGTCATCTCAAAAGGGGTTACCCTTTGTGTCTGTGAAATACTCAATACGGAACCAATACTCAAATAGCCCAACATGCACGGAGGCATATTGCGAAACAGGCCGTTATCAATACCTGTTTGGAAAAACTGTTCGATGGGCAACCATTGTTCATCGGCCCATGCACGATCATCTTCGTTATAAAAAGGAGAACGTTCGTACAGATCTTTAAAGTGCACCAAACTCTGTTTTTCTTTCAGTTCGTGATAGGCGTTGAGCCAGAAATACCGATATTGTTCAAATGGCCATAACGTCGGGTCATACACTTTCAGTAAACTTTCCAGCATGTCGGTGACAGCGCGTCGGTAAATCCGGCGGATCAACACCTCTTTACTCGGGAAGTGCAAATACACAGTGCCAGCGGCAATGCCGGCGGCTTTAGCAATCATCTGCATCGACGTGCCATGAAAGCCATGGTCGATAAACAATTGTTCGGCATGAGCCATGATCAATTCAGGTTTCTGTTGTGACATCTTTACACCAATGGAAAAATGAATGAACGTTCATTCAATTCGGCTAGTGTAAATTGATCGGCCTGCAGATCAAGCAAAAATTGAACAACAACCATTCCTATTAGTAAGTGATTGATTACAGTTCCAGCAACTAAACATTTTTTTGTTAAAATTACTGGACATGTTTTTCATCTGCCCTTAATATTCGCCCCGTCTTGAGGACAAGGCGCCCGTAGCTCAGCTGGATAGAGCGTTGGCCTCCGGAGCCAAAGGTCTCAGGTTCGAATCCTGTCGGGCGCACCAAGCGTTGATAGATTCAACTGAGAAGTTCCAAGATAGCAATGGTGGCTATAGCTCAGTTGGTAGAGCCCTGGATTGTGATTCCAGTTGTCGTGGGTTCGAGCCCCATTAGCCACCCCAGATTTAAAAGTAAAGAATAGTGATGCGAAGGTGGCGGAATTGGTAGACGCGCTAGCTTCAGGTGTTAGTGCCTTCGGGTGTGAGGGTTCGAGTCCCTCCTTTCGCACCAATCTTTACGAAAAAGCGACAAAATCGGTGATTAGCGCAGCCCGGTAGCGCATCTGGTTTGGGACCAGAGGGTCAAAGGTTCGAATCCTTTATCACCGACCACATTTAGAAAACCCCGCTTCGGCGGGGTTTTTGCTTTTCTGCATTTTATTTTTCTCAGATATTAATTCCGCTCGGCATCGGTACCACTAACTCAGTCGCTCCCACATCTATATCGGCTTGTAATAACAACGCTAATATTTTCTCGCGAATAAACGTCTGATAATTAAAGAAATACATGATTAGACTGAAAAATTTATGATTAGTAATCATGCCTTGGGTATTTTTATAACAAAGCTGATGATCTAAATCGATTCTGGTAATAGCGTGCGCCCATTCACAGATGATTTTATCCAGATATTGTCGGAATTCGGCTAATTCCTGAATGTTTGACGAGACGATTTGTTCGAGATCGGCTGGTGTGGGTAACGATAAGACGGATTCTAATGCGCTGTAGTTGGCTGGATGGATCGCAAACCGTTTAAGCCATAAAGTATCTACCACAATGAGATGATTCAGCATTTTGATGACCTCATCAATCGGGTCATTTTGACCTGCGATAACTCCATCTGCCAACTCATAGATCATTGCGTTGTAAATTTTAGCATTCATCCACTCGTTGTAGGTTGCTCGAAGACATATATGGTTATATCGATCCAATATGACGCCCTTTTAACGATATCCACAGAGGGATGAAGGCGTAATAACCACTCGCAACGTTCTCATCAGCAGCGATCCTTTGCCATGTTTGATTTGTTATTTCCCGATACTTTGACTATTTCTGCTTGGCAATATTAATAGCATGGAATAGCAAGCCATATGCTGATTTATAAAATGTTTTTAACGGAATCAGATAATACGCACAGCTTTTGGGCCGCCCACTGACAGTAAGGCTGAGCGGGCGGACTCAACAGCAGATTAGCGGATATCATTTAACTAAGATTACAAATATATTTTACCTTAACAGACGTGTTTTTTTGCGGATAAACAGACTGGATTTCATTTTTTGATAACTGTATATTAATACAGTATCTGGTGTTTAACCGAGGTCTTTTCCATGCGCTTAGAAATCATTATTGATAAAAAACACGGTATTGCTCTGGAAACCATAGAAGCCCTGGCAAATGAGTTGAATCGTCAACTGACGGTTAAATTCAGTGATCTCAGTATCCGGGTTGCCACTGGTAGTGCCATGTCGATGTCGATCAGTAAAGCCAGCAAGGAAGATAAAGTCATGATCGAAGAGCTGGTACAGGATGTGTGGGAAAACAGTGAAAGCTGGATGCCGGAACATTAAGCCAACGGTAAACGACTTGGCTGTTTGGCAGTAAAAATCACCACTGTGATGAAACTGATTGATTGACACTGATAGTTGCCGTCCACCAGAATGAGCTTCAACGTGACCGGGGTGCTGTTTATCAGCTGAGAAATACCCGTTGCACCTGATCTGGATCATGCCAGCGTAGGGAGCTCACGACGGTACTGCCGTCCTCCTTTTTGCTGCGCATTTTGTCTGCCATTGTTAAGGAGGACTTATGTCGCAAGCGTTACCCGCCATCATTGTAGCTACACATCTTGAGCGTCTCCGTCGCACTTCACCACTCACTCATGTCATTACCAATGATGTGGTCACCGGATTTACTGCGAATGTGTTATTGGCGTTAGGTGCCGCCCCGGCCATGATCACTGCACCGGAAGAGGCAGGCGCGTTTGCCGCAATTGCTTCCGCATTGTCGGTGAATGTCGGCACACTAACTTCGGCTCAGGCGGCCACTATCCGTATTGCTGTGCAGGCCGCCAATCAAGCCGAAACACCGTGGATATTAGATCCGGTAGCGGCTGGAGTATTGCCTTATCGGACGGAATTGTGTCGTGAGTTAATAAAACTACAGCCAACTGCGATTCGGGGGAATGCCTCGGAGATCATGGCGTTAGCTGGGCATGCTACCGCTGGCAAAGGTGTGGACAGTGCTGACCAGAGCGAACAGGCAATTGGTGCCGCGCAAATATTAGCGAATACCTGCGGGGCCATTGTCGCAGTAACCGGTGAAATTGATTACATCACCGATGGGGCGCGGGTCGTGCATGTCAAAGTGGGTGATCCGCTGATGACAAGGGTGACGGGTACCGGCTGTGCGCTGTCCAGTGTCGTTGCGGCCTTTATAGCCGGTTGTGAAGAAACGGATCGTTTAGATGCCGTGGCCAGTGCTTGTGCCGTAATGGCGATAGCCGGGCAACGGGCTGCAGCACAGGCAAAAGGGCCGGGTAGTTTTGTGCCGTTGTTTTTAGATAAACTTTATCAATTAGATGCGGTGACGTTGGCTGAGGCATTGGCATGAAGCTCGATCTTTCCCTGTATCTGGTGTTAGATCCCGAGATGTGCGGCGGTTTTGACGCGGCACTTAAACTGACACAACAGGTGCTAGATGCAGGGGTGACAGTGTTGCAGTTGCGAGCGCCACAATGGAAAAAACGCGATTGGCTGCGCTTATCACAACAGATCTTGCCGATGAGTCGTGAGGCTAACGTGCCTTTCCTGATCAATGATCATATTGATATTGCTTTGGCTTGTGATGCCGATGGTGTGCAC
The DNA here is from genome assembly GCF_963678185.1 of uncultured Tolumonas sp. Taxonomy (NCBI): domain Bacteria; kingdom Pseudomonadati; phylum Pseudomonadota; class Gammaproteobacteria; order Aeromonadales; family Aeromonadaceae; genus Tolumonas; species uncultured Tolumonas sp. The sequence continues at coordinate 2,119,950 of NZ_OY782757.1, read as the reverse complement.
TTAGGGCAGGGCGATCTGCCATTGGCAGTTGCCCGTCAGTTGTTAGGGCCAGATAAAATTCTGGGGTTGTCGATTTCGCAAGCCGCTCACCTGCACAATGATGATTGTTTATTGGCCGACTATTTTGGTGTGGGGCCGGTTTTTCCGACCGGCACCAAACAAGATGCTGATCCGGCTATCGGATTAGATTCATTGCGGGATTGGATGACCAAAATCGACAAGCCGGTGGTGGCGATTGGCGGCATTAATACGCGGAATACGGGCGATATTTTTCAAGCTGGTGCAGATGGTATTGCGGTAGTTTCGGCCATTTGTGCCGCGCGTGAGCCGGCTGCTGCGACACGTGAATTAGGCCAACTCATTCAACATGCCCGCAATTTACGATAATGTAAGAGATGCATTTTATCCGTTTTTTATGAGCCACCAGTTGATGGTGTAGGGCTGGTAAACAGGTGTTTGCATATGGAATAACCACAGACTGATGTCAATTTAACCAGTCAGATCGGCAAATGGCATCTTTGATTTCAATTCCCTGCATTTAGTGGCATAATTTGGAAATACGGTGATTAGCGCAGCCCGGTAGCGCATCTGGTTTGGGACCAGAGGGTCAAAGGTTCGAATCCTTTATCACCGACCACATTAGAAAAACCCGCTTCGGCGGGTTTTTTGTTTTTGGCGCTGTCTAAGCCGTCCGTCTGTTAATAATGCTCTCTGAGTTGTTTCTCATTTTCCCCGCGATATTCGTGCACTACCTGTAATAGTTCTTGTAATAACGGCGATTGTTCGTCTTTGAGATAGAGACAATGCAGTTCCATAAACGATTCACTGGCCTCTTTGAGCGGGCGGAAGACCAGCCCCGGGATCTGTAGATTAGAAACCGAGGCGGGTACCAGTCCGACACCACCATGACCGCTGGCCAAGGTGATCAGGGCGGTGATGACATCGGTTGATTCTGTTGCCACTTTGGGTTCAAAGCCGTGTGCTCGGCACAGATTTAATGCGGCATTAGCGGTAAGGGTATTTAGCGCTGCGGGCATGCCCATCGGTTCATTTTTCAGATCCTCGATAGAAATCGTTTGTTTTGCGGCCAGCGGATGATTTTGTTTACAGACCACGGCTAACGGTTCCTTAGCCACTAATTCCACGGCCAGATCGTCTTCTTCCGGCATATAACGATCAAACGCAATCAACACACGGCGCTGTCGTAATGCTTCAATCTGTACCGAGCGATGGGCGTTATGCAATCTGATCTCAACCTCTGGGTGTTGGTCAGAAAACGCAGACAAAATGGTGGGGATGGTATTCAGTGCAGAGGAGCCATAGACACCAACATCCAGAATGCCGATCTGTCCTTTGGCGGCGAGCTGGGCCCGTTCAGTCGCTTGCTGCACCAGTGTCAGAATATTCATGGCATCCCGCTGTAGCGTTGCGCCGGCTTGGGTCAGCTCAACCCCTTTCGCGGTACGACGAAACAACAATACCCCCAGCTCTTCTTCCAACATCTGGATCTGACGTGTCAGTGGCGGTTGTGAACGGTGCAAACGTTCCGCTGCCCGGCCAAAATTTTGTTCTTCTGCCACCGCAATAAAGTATTTCAGCTGCCGGATATCCATGATGACTCCCATATAAAAAACGTATCGAGACCAACAAATAATGCATTGGAAAGTATCGTCAGACTGGGCGAATCTTACACAATATTGGGACGTAAAGATGCTGAATGTCTGCTTCCCACGCATGATTTGAGATACCTGTCACTAAGGAGAACAAAAGTGCTGAAGCCTGTTGAAAACCCGTTCCGGGAGCGCAAATCACTGAATGGTTTGTGGCAGTTTTCTGTGGATCGTGATGCTAAAGGGCATCAGCAGCAATGGTGGTTGCAACCGTTACCGGCGGCGCGTGAGATCCCAGTGCCATCAAGTTACAACGATATTTTTCCGGACGCGGAGATCCGCGATCATGTCGGTGATGTCTGGTATCAGACGGAAACTTTTATTCCGGTGGGTTGGAAAAATCAGCGGATCGTCCTGCGTTTTGATGCGGCAACTCACCGCGGCTCGGTATGGGTCAATGATGTGCAGGTGATGGTGCATCAGGGCGGCTATACCCCGTTTGAAGCCGACATCAGCGCGTATGTCGAAGCGGGCAAATCATGCCGGCTGACCGTGTGCGTGAACAATGTGCTGAGTTGGGAAACGATCCCGCCGGGGCAAGTGTTGACGCAGGCTGATGGTCACTTAAAGCAGCAATACTTCCACGATTTTTTTAACTACGCCGGTTTGCATCGTGCAGTCTGGTTGTATGCCACCGCGAAAAATCATATTCATGATGTCTGCGTGGTGACGGAATACGATGGCCGCGATGGCACGGTTGATTATCGTGTCAGCACCACGGGCGCCGGTGCAGTGATCGTTCGATTAACGGATCAAGCGGGGCGTGAAATGGCATCGTCACAGGGTGCCGCAGGTCGTTTGTATGTTGGTAATGCCACACCCTGGCAGCCCGGCCGAGCTTATCTGTATACCTTGTCTGTCGAGTTTACCGATGAATCTGGCGTCCGCGATGCTTATGCGCTGGCGGTGGGCATTCGCTCGGTGAAGGTGGAAGGCAAACGTTTCCTGATCAACGGTGAACCGTTCTATTTCACCGGCTTTGGGAAACACGAAGACAGTGAGTTGCGTGGCAAAGCACATGACGATGTCATGATGGTGCATGATTTCGAATTGATGAACTGGATAGGCGCCAACTCGTTCCGCACTTCACATTATCCGTATGCCGAAGAGGTGCTCGATTACGCTGATCGTCACGGTATCGTCGTGATCAATGAAACCGCGGCCGTCGGCTTAAACATGGTGATCGGGAAGACGCTGAATCCGCAGGTAGTGGAGCCGAAAGAGCTGTATTCGGAAGAGGGTATTTCACTGGCGACACAGCAAGCGCATTTGGCCGCGATCCGTGAGCTGATTGCGCGTGATAAAAACCATCCGTGTGTGGTGGCGTGGAGCATTACCAATGAGCCGGATAGCAGCCCGGATAATGCGTATGATTATTTCAAACCGCTGGTGGAGGAGACCCGTCGGCTGGATCCGACACGTCCGGTGACGTATGCCAGCGTGATGTTCGTGAATGCGGAAAAAGACAAAATTGCGGCGCTGTTTGACGTGATCTGCCTGAACCGTTATTTCGGCTGGTACACCGATGCCGGTGATCTGAAAGCGGCAGAGCGGATGTTGGAAGCAGATCTACGCGCCTGGGAAGCCCAATATGGTGTACCGCTGATCATCACCGAATATGGGGCGGATACCATGATGGGGTTACGCTCAGTGGTGCCAAGCATGTGGACAGAGGAATTTCAGATGGAGTTTCTGAATATGTATCACCGCGTGTTTGATCGGGTGGAAGCCGTGGTGGGTGAGCAGGTGTGGAACTTTGCTGACTTTGCCACTTCGCAGGGCATTATCCGCGTGGGTGGTAACAAGAAAGGGATCTTCACCCGCGATCGTCGTCCGAAAGCCAGTGCGTACAGCTTACGGTTACGCTGGAAAAACCTGCCGGCAACGCATAAACAGCAGCTGTTCGGTAACAAATAATCACCAGTACTCGCTCATCTTTTGAGCGTGTCTATCATCTGTCCGTGCCTCTGCGCATTGCTCGATGCGCAGAGGCATTTCATTTCGGTTGCGCGAAACCTTGCCGTATACTTATGGCTAACCATTACATGGGGTATGGATAGCTATGCCAGGCGTACCCGATACATTTGAATCAACGAAAGATCAGGCACAATTCCAGCTTGTGGCTAATCATCCTACGATTGAGCTTTACCGCGCTCACATTGAAAAACATGCTTTTGAACCACATACGCATGAGGCATTTGGTGTGGGGGCTGTTGTTCAGGGCGCTGAACGGTTTCGCTATCGGGGCTCGGAGTATGTCGCCTCAACTGAGAATATCATTCTGATGAATCCGGATGAACTCCATACCGGACATACCGCAACAGAAAATGGCTGGCGCTACCAGATGATCTACATTGATTCTGCGATGCTGGAAAACATAACCGGCCTGCGGGAGGTGTGGTTTAAAAATGTGCTCCGGCATGAGCCAGCCAGCGCCCGTCGGTTATCGTTGTTATTGCATCAAATCTGGCAAACGTCAGACCCATTGACGACAGCATGTCTGCTACAAACCTTGGGTTCGTTGGTGCAGCAATACCTGAGTGCTGGCCAGCCGAGCCATTCTGAACCTAAGCACCGTCTTGAAATTGCCAGAGAATATCTGCGTGAAAATCTGAACCAGCGCATTACTCTCGCGGAATTAGCTTCATTGGTGCATTTAAGCCCATATCATTTTTTACGACAGTTTCGGGTGCAATACCATGTTACGCCGCAACAAATGCTGATGGCTTTTCGCCTGTTCAAAGCGAAACAATTACTGGCGCTTGGCATGGCGTCTGCGACGGTCGCGGCAGAAACGGGTCTGACGGATCAATCCCATTTGATCCGCGCATTTACCGCTCGTTATGGCACAACGCCAGCCCGATATCAGAAGTTAATTTGTCGTTAAATAGCAATCTGGTACAAGAAATTTTGTTCTGACAATCATACGCTATCGGTCATGTCGGAATGATGAGGTGTTTGGATGTTGGCTGGTGTGTTGTTTGCGTTGGCGGCTGGTGCAATGTGGGGGCTGATTTTTATTGGGCCGGTGATCATTCCTGAATATCCGGCGGCATTACAATCGGTTGGGCGTTATTTGGCATTTGGTTTGATCTCTTTGCCGTTAGCGTGGCAAGACAGAAAACGCTTATTGGCACTGCGTGGTGTTGACTGGATAGAAGCCTTGAAGCTTGCGGCTATAGGCAATCTGCTTTACTACTTTTTCTTATCTACCGCGATCCAGAAAATAGGTGTGCCGATCTCGTCGATGATTATTGGCATGTTGCCCGTGTTCGTCACAATATTTTCAAATATTCATTACAACCAGCGTGACGGTAAATTGGCTTGGCGGAGCTTGTTGCCGTCGTTAGTGCTATTACTGGCGGGCCTGATCTGTGTGAATCTGGCTGAACTGCAGTTAAACCAGTCTGCATATGCATTCGGCACTTATCTGTCGGGCATTGCCTGTGCCTTTATGGCTGTGGCTTGTTGGACATGGTATCCCATGCGAAATGCCAATTGGTTGCGGAACAATAGCACGAAAAGCCCTGTCACCTGGGCCACTGCACAGGGTCTTGCCACCTTGCCATTAGCCCTGCTTGGCTATGCATTGGTGTGGTATCAGTTGCAGCAGGTTCAGCCGCAGTTCGACATGCCGTTTGGGCCTCGACCTTGGGTTTTTATCGCCTTGATGGCCACGATCGGGTTGTTGTGTTCATGGCTGGGCACCTTGTGCTGGAATCAGGCGAGTCAGCGTTTGCCGACGGCTCTGGCCGGGCAATTGATCGTGTTTGAAACCCTTGCCGGTTTAACTTACGCCTTTTTATTACGGCAGGAATATCCGTCACTGTTGACTGTTGCTGGCGTTGTTATGCTGATGGCCGGTGTGCTTAACTCATTCCGCATAAAACGAGAGAGCGCAATACAGACGGCACATTAACTCAGCGGCCGACGCCCCGGGGCGTCATGTTGGCCGGGGCGTCGGTATTGTCGCCGGCAGATCAAGCAATATGGGCAGTTACCGGATTGCCGTTAGTTGTTTCATGAGCGGTAGGCGCGGGGGTGTTGTTTCCGTTAGCACGGCGTGTTTGGATTTCATTCACCAGCTCTGCATGCCGTTTATCGGTGAGTGGATAAAACAGCATCATGATAAAAGCGATGGTGAAGGCCGCAGCAGGAACCAACGCAATGCCCTGTTGAATACTCAGTAATGCGCTTTCACTTTGTGTTGCCGCATTAGGGATATAACCACTGCCTGCCAACAGGAAGGCTGGGATCGAGCCGCCGAGCGCCTGTCCACATTTACGGGTAAAGGAGAAAAAGGAATAGGTCAGCCCTTCAATGCGAATGCCGGTTTTCCACTCGCCATATTCTACTGTGTCAGCTTCCAGAGCCCACATCACGGTCATTGACATCATGACGCCGACTGCACCCAACCCGAGTGAGAAATAAACCATGCCGATGCTGGCGGCGGAAGATAAAAACAAGGTAATAAAACCGGCAGCACCTAAGCCCAGACCTAACAGAAAGGCATTTTTCTTACCAAAATGACCAACCAGCATCGGCACTAGTGGTGCGGCAATCAGCGTTCCAAACAGTGCGATGATCACGATCATGGTGACAAATTGTTTCGCATCACCTAACACATAACGGGCGTAATACATGGCGGAAGCGGTCAGGGCGAAATAACCAATCAAGACGCATAAGGCAACACCACACAACATCATTAGTGGGCGGTTGCCAAATAAGGTGCCAACACTTTCGCGTAAGGCTGGGCTTTCTACATCACGTTGCACAACTTCACGGGTACTTTTGAAGCACAGAAAATAGAGCACCAGACCGGCGACCGCTAAGATCAGTGTAAAATGCGTGAGCTGTGCTTGTAACTCGGCACCAGAAACACTACGCACGACTGGCCCCAGCACCAGTGCCAGAAAAACAAACGTCAGTGAGGCCATGATAGTCCGTGATGAACCCAACCGAGCTCGCTCGCGCGGTTGCTGTGTCATCACCGTGGCCAGTGAGCCATAAGGAATATTTACAAAAGAATACGCGGTGCCAAGCAGCGCATAGGTGACATAGGCATAGATCAGTTTTTCGCTGGCATCCCAACTGGCTGGCACGGAAAAGACCGCGACACTTAACAGCATGAGTGGAATAGCACCCCAGATCAGGAATGGACGGAAACGCCCCCATTTAGTCGAGGTACGGTCAATGACCCGTCCGGCGACAACATCCATAATTGCATCGTAAATGCGTACGGCGGCCAGCATGGTCCCGGCAGCGGCGGCGCTAATACCGGCGACATCGGTATAATAGTTCAGCAGAAATAATGCACCCATAGCGAATGCAAAGTTATTAGCGATATCGCCGAGGCCGAAGCCAAGGACGTTGCGCCAGGTTAAAGGGCGTACGTTATTCATAGGTTACCTCTCTAAAGGTTGCTGTGTTCTTTCTGTGCCAAATAAAGCGTGACGGCGCACAGTGCTCGGTTGAATCACGCTTATTTGGCTTTATTTAAATTGGTTTATTCAGAATGTAATCAGAACTCAGCGCTTGTTTTATATCCCCCCGGATAAAATAAGCGTTGAAAATTACACACACATTAAACTTCGCTGATAAGAGATATATTTTCCAATTCAATATTTGTTGGTTTTAATACGTTTTCTGTATAGCGGGCTGATAGCTTGATTTTTTGTTATCTTTCGAGTCCATTTATGCCTTGAGTTAGATTTAAATTCTATTTGGTTCTATAAATAAGCGATTAATTCTTTCATTTTGAGTGGGGTTGGTCATATATATGTTTTTGTTGTAAGTCGGATGGCTGTTTTAATGATCATGCTCACAAATATTTAATTTGGCAAATTAAGTTGTGTTGACTCTGTATCTGTCTGACATGTAGTTTTTATTTAGAACTGTTTTATCCCCTCCCAGAAATCATTAAATGAGTGTGACATGTTGGTTGTGCATTCATTTTGCCTATTTTTAGTTTTCAGTGATGTAATTTTTAATTGCAATACATCCGTGTTTCCATAAGAAACACTATATTTGCTGCTATTGATTATTTTTAAGGGGAGGACAGGATTTAACTCATTTTAGCTATTACTTTGCTAACGAAATAATTTTTCGGCTATTGATATAATTCAAGGAATTAAATATGTTCAAACAACCTATTCATGGGAACGCTGTTGCCCATAAGAGTGCCTTTTGTCTGCTTTTAGGCATGTTGTCTTCATCGCTGTTGGTTTCACCAGGGCATGCGGCGGAAATGAAATCGGCTTCACCCAACGTGATGGCTGACTCAGCGTTGAATCTGAAACTCGTCAATGAATACCGGAATGCCGATAAACCCAGTGCTTCAGCGCCAAATGGCCCGGAGATTGATGCCTGGACACAAGGTGTGCTATTTGATTTCAAATCCGGAAAGGTTGCTGACGTTATTGGCATTGAAAGTAATCTTTACCGGGTGCAGAAATTAAGCGCCGATCCAGACAAATCAACACGTTGGTATTTAGATGATCATGACAGTTTTAATCTGGCTGGTGTGGCTGCGGTTTTGGATTTTGCCAGCTGGGCTAAATTTAAAGTCGGTCGGTTTGGTACTGATGCCGCTTACGGCAGTCTGAAATATCCGGTGCCGTTAATTCATACGGCTTCGCAGCGCATTATGCCGACCATGGCAGAAGGGGTTCTGTGGCAGGGCGATTTCGAGAAACTGCATCTGTATGCGATGTATGCCCGTGCGTATTCCGGTGGTTTTATTACCAAATGGACTGATGAATATGCTTACGATCAGGATAGAGCGCCGCGTTATAACCTGGCCGGCGTCTGGGATAATGGATCGCTACAGTTGATGTTGGGAGCCCAGCATCAGCAAGACACTTTGAATCAATATATGACTCGTGGCAGTTACACTTGGGCGGTCAGTGAAATGGCGAAAATGAAGGCGGAAGGGCTTGGTTTATATGCGCATACCACCGGTGCAGCCAGTGATATATTGACGCCTAAAGGGTTGGAGGATACTTATCTGGCGACCGCAAAACTGTCGTATATCTATGATAAAACAACGTTATTCGCAAGTGTTGGCCAAACGGGTGATAAGCTGCCAAACCGCGCGTTACGACTAGATACTGATTACACCTTCCCATTTGATTTAAGCATTGATCGCAATTTGCAGGATATGTTGTCACTGCAAGCTGGGGTGAACTATAACGTCTTACCTACTACCACGCTGGGGGTCGCGTTACTGACTACGGATGGTTATGAGGATTACACCAAAGCCGTCGCGGTAGAAGGCAAATCGGTGAATTTCTCGGTGATGCATATGGTTAATTCCGGCCCGCTGAAAGGCTTGAAAGCAATGGCGATCTTGAATAAGGCGAAAGAATACCGGGAAGGTAGTGCCTTAGGTGATACGTTAAATTATTACGATGTAAAATTACGCGTAAGTTATGACCTTCCTGTTTTTTAACTTGGTGTGTTTAATTAAATTGTTGGTTTTTAACTGGTAAATGAAGATCTTGTTAAAGCAATTACAGATCTGATCTGGTAGTTAGTTGTTTTAACAAGTTTCTTTCTATTTTTATGTCATCGTCAATTTTTATCCCGCATTAGTCTTTGATGTGGGATTTTTTATTGTACTTAATCTGCAAATATCGAACTCATCTCGAAAAATGATTGATTTATTATGCCGTGATTTAAACGTGCATCTTTATCAGCATGTTTATAAAGCTGCGTATTTTATTTCTTATGGATGAGCAGCAAGTATATGAAGTTTTATTAGTGGGTTGTATTAATGTGACGATGAAATAATGATGATGGTGGAATAACGTAACTACGTATAGCTTAGGCTAAATAAAAAGCCGCTCAGTGATACACTGAGCGGAAAGTTGGCAGAGACTATATTCCTGCATAACGGGGTAAGGGTTTATTCTGGGTTAATGATTGCTTCTTCATTTGTAATTGGGCCAGATGGCACATGAGCAGTTGGTTCTTTGATTAATACCCACAAGACGATGGCTCCGATAATATCGAAAACACTTAAGCCGACAAAGAACGGGCCGTAACCAATAATGGCAACTAATGCACCCATTACCAGGGTAAAGGACAGTTGGCCGATCCAGGCACAAGAGCCCGCCATGCCAGCAACGGTCGCAATTTCATTTTTCTTAAACAAATCGGCAGACATGGTGATCACTACTGTTGATAGCGTTTGGTGAGCGAAACCACCAATACTCATCAGCGCAATCGCGTAATACGGGTTATCGACAATACTGACCAGACCAATCGCGATCATCAGCAATGCAGCAATCGTGAAGGTTGTCCGACGCGCATTGATGGTTGTCATACCCAGTTTTTCAATCAAGAACTTGGCGATGAAGCCACCAGCGAGACAACCGAAATCAGCGGCCAGGAATGGTAACCAGGCAAACAGCGCAATTTCTTTCAACGGCATATGCATGACTTTAGTCAGATATAGCGGCATCCAGAAACTTAATGTGCCCCATGCCGGATCAGCCAGAAAGCGGGCAATGGCCAGACCCCAGAAGTTACGTTGAGCCAGAATTGAGCGTACAGACGGTTTTTGATGTGCATCGGCCAGATGTTTTTCCTGACCCGCATCAATGTATTCTTTTTCTTCTTTGCTGAGCCAAGGGTGTTTATTCGGTGAGTTATAGACCAGGAACCAGGTAATTGAAAACAGCACACCAATACCACCGGTGATCACGAAGGCCATTTCTGTTCCTAACCCTGAGCTTTCAAATGTTAATAAAGCCCAAACTACCAATGGCGGGGCCAACATCGCACCGATGGAGGTGCCCGCATTAAACAGACCGCCAGCAATACCGCGTTCTTTGGCCGGAAACCATTCGGCACTGGCTTTCATACCGGCCGGGATCGCCGATGCTTCGGTTAGGCCCATCAGACCTCGCAGAAAAGCCATGCTGATCCAGCCGCCGGCCAGCGCATGCGCCATGTTGACCAGCGACCACAACAAGGCAAACACGAAGAAACCCACTTTTAAGCCGACGGAATCCAGAATATAACCCGCAATCGGCTGCGCAATGGTGTAACACAGCTGGAAGGTGCTGACGATCCAGGAATATTCGTGTTCTGTGAAATGAAGCTCCTGCATGACCGTCGGCGCAGCGACACTTAATGAACTACGGGATAAATAGTTGACGATGGTGCCTAAGCACACTAACCCAATTATCCACCATCTAAGTTTGTTAACTTTCATATCGATACCTTTTCAATGTATTGGTGATAAGTCACTGTGTTGTCGTGGGTTGGCCTTATCACCAAAGTGGCTTAACCAAATTGGCGTGAAGTATAAAATCCGTTATCTGTCGGTGTTTTTTGTTATCAAAGAGATTTTTGGTTAACCAGATTGGCTGTTGGCAATGATTTTGTTGTTCATTGCGATGGGTTCCGCATCTGATTGAGCATCCATATCCCGTATTTGTGTCGGTTTTTCGCTGAAAAAGCCGGCTTAAGCTGCGACGTTGGGTATTCTAGTGATTATCACCGAGTAAAATCCGATCAAGATCACGTTATTATTGGTCTGATATCTTTGTGTGATTTAATTGTGATCTGGTTAACCAATTAGTGGTTTGTTGATTGGGGTTTTGGCGTGGTGTGTGTGTTAGATCCAGTATGAGTACTATTTCTGCGTTTGATGTTGTCGTTGTTTGCGTTGGAATTGGGTATGTTCTGCAATAGAAGGCGTTATTTTGGTTGACCATAAAGGTCAGTAAGATTCATGTATCGGTTGCAAAAATAATAAAATTTGAGCAGTGATGTGTGTTGTGGTTTGCCAATTCTGATAGGATCCAGTCAAGAATACGTTTAACTAGCGATAGAGTTATCTATGTTTGAGCCAAAGCGTTTATATCAGGAAATTGGAATGCGGCTGCGTAATGAGCTGTCTTCCGGACAATATAAGATTGGCGATCGGTTACCGCCGGAACGCGACATCGCGGAGCAGTTTGAAGTCAGCCGAGCCGTGGTGCGTGAAGCCTTGATCATGCTGGAAATTGAGAACTTGATTGAGGTACGTAAAGGGTCGGGTGTGTACGTGATGAATTTGCCGGAGCAGCAGCTAGCTGCAACCGGCCAGACTCGTGATGATGATGTGGGTCCGTTCGAGTTGTTGCAGGCCAGGCAATTTCTGGAAAGTGATATCGCCGCCTTTGCTGCGACGCAGGTGACCAAAAACGATATCGCACAAATGCGGCAAGCGCTGGAAATGGAAAAAGATATTCTCGATTCCAGCGGTGAAGATGACGATGGTGATCGGCTATTTCATATGCTGATTGCGCAATCGACCGGCAACAGTATTTTGGCGGAAATTATCGAACAGCTGTGGTTGCGCCGGGTTAACAGCCCAATGTGGCGGAAGTTGCACTCGCGGATCACCGACACCAGTTATCGTCAGGAATGGCTGGCAGATCACCACAAGATCTTGGCGGCGTTGCAGCGTAAAGATCCGAAAATGGCCCGTCAGGCGATGTGGCAACATCTGGAAAATGTAAAAGTAAAATTACTGGAGCTTTCTGATGTGGAAGATCCGGCCTTTGATGGTTATCTCTTCGAATCTATTCCCGTGGCTATTGTGGAATAACCGCTGACGGCGGGGCAATGGCCCCGTTCGTTAGTTTCGCGTTACTGTTTTTCTGTTCACTCCCTTCTGCTTCTCTTTCTGGCTCTCTGCGGGCTATTGGTTTAACCAAAAATAAAGCCTCCTTGCGATTATCATAATACGCAAAAAATAAATTATTGGTTAACCAAATCAGTTGCTCGTGCATTGTTTGTTGTTTTTTATTTTATCTCATTGTTATTGCTGTTTTTTAGTGTTTTTAGTTCTTCCATTTGTATGGTTTTTGATTTTTTGGTCTGACATTTTTTGCGTGATTATTTGTGATCTGGTTAACCAATTATGTAAATTGGTCTTTGACAGATTATCAGGTCGGGTGCAAAGTAATCAGTAAGCACGGTAGACAACCGTCATACATGCACAGCAGTAGTCATTACTGAACATTAATTAGGCCCTGAATGAAAAATAGATGCATTGCATCTTACGGGCATCCTTTGCTCTGAATTTGAGGAAATGAAAATGGAACAAACTTGGCGTTGGTATGGTCCGAATGATCCGGTGTCATTATCTGATGTACGACAGGCGGGTGCGACCGGCGTGGTAAACGCGTTGCATCATATTCCAAATGGTGAAGTGTGGCCGGTAGAAGAAATTCTGGCGCGTAAAGCGATCATTGAAGCGGCAGGTTTAGTCTGGTCAGTCGTGGAGAGTGTACCTATTCATGAAGATATCAAAACCCAGAGCGGCGACTATCTGAAATACATCGCAAACTACCAACAAACACTACGTAATCTGGCTCGATGCGGCATTCACACCGTTTGTTATAACTTCATGCCGGTGCTGGACTGGACGCGCACTGATCTGGAATACGCGATGCCGGATGGTTCCAAGGCGCTGCGTTTTGACCAGATCGAGTTCGCTGCCTTTGAACTGCACATTCTAAAGCGCCCGGGGGCGGAAGCGGATTACACCGCTGCCGAAGTGGAACAGGCAAATGCTCGTTTCGCGACAATGACGGATGAAGAGAAAGCCCGCCTGACGCGCAACATCATTGCGGGTCTGCCGGGGGCGGAAGAAGGCTACACCATCGAACAGTTCCGTGCCCGTTTGGCCGATTATGATGGTATCGACAAAACCAAGTTACGTGAGCATTTCGCTTTCTTCCTGCAAAACATTATTCCGGTTGCAGAAGAAGAATGTATCCGTATGGCGGTGCACCCGGATGATCCTCCGCGGCCGATTTTGGGTTTGCCACGCATTGTTTCTACCATCGAAGACATGCAGTGGATGGTCGAAACCGTCAACAGTACGTCCAATGGTTTCACCATGTGCACCGGCTCTTACGGTGTGCGAGCAGACAACGATCTGGTCGATATGATCAAACGTTTCGGTAACCGGATTTATTTCACCCACCTGCGTTCCACCTGTCGGGAAGACAATCCGAAAACGTTCCATGAAGCAGCTCATCTGGGCGGCGATGTGGATATGTACGCAGTCGTGAAAGCGATTGTGGAAGAAGAAGATCGTCGTAAGCAGGCTGGGTATCCACTGTTGATCCCGATGCGTCCGGATCATGGGCATCAGATGCTGGATGATCTGAAAAAGAAAACCAACCCCGGTTATTCCGCCATCGGCCGCTTAAAAGGTCTGGCTGAAGTGCGTGGTGTGGAACTGGCGATCAAGCGGGCGTTCTTTGACTAAGTTTGCCGCTATAACTTATGCATGACTTCTAAGAGCTTTTGAGAATATTTTTGATTCCATTAGAAGTATTTTTAAAAAGCTCTTAACTCCTGATTTATGGAATTTGTGGGGATCTAAGATGACTTCTATCAGTAAAAATATTTCCAATACCGAACTTAATAGTGACATTAATACGGTTCAATACGATCGCGGTCATTTGAAATCCCGCATTGCCCATATTGGTTTTGGTGCCTTCCATCGAGCGCATCAGGCCTTATTCACTCATGAGGTAGCCAGCAAAACCGACAGCGACTGGGGCGAATGTGCGGTGGAGTTGTTTGGTGACGGTGCATTGATTAAAACGCTACGGGAACAGCAGCATTTATATACCGTGGTGGAAAAAAGTGCCGATAAGAATGACGTGAAAATTATCGGTTCGGTGATTGAATCGGTGCATTCATTGCTGGATGGCACACAAGCCGTGCTGGAGAAACTGGCGGAACCGCAGATCGCCATTGTTTCCCTGACCATCACCGAAAAAGGTTATTGCAGCGACCCGGCCACGGGGCAGTTAGATAAGAACAATGCACTGATCGTGCATGATCTGGCTAACCCGGAAACCCCGAAATCTGCCATCGGCTATCTGGTGCAAGCACTGAAGCTGCGCCGTGACCGTGGTCTGTCTGCATTCTCTGTTTTGTCTTGCGATAATGTGCCGGAAAACGGCCATGTGGCCCGCCGTGCGGTGCTGGGTTATGCCTATCTGTGCGACAAAGAGCTGGCCGGTTGGATCGAAACCAACGTTACGTTCCCTTGTACTATGGTGGATCGTATCGTGCCGGCGGCAACTGCCGAAACACTGGCGGATATTGAAAAACTGCTGGGTGTGGCCGACAGCTGTGGCATCGCGACCGAATCATTCCGTCAGTGGGTGATTGAAGATAACTTTGTTGCGGGCCATCCCGATTGGGCGGCTGCCGGTGCGCAGCTGGTGAAAGATGTGATCCCGTATGAAGATATGAAACTACGCATGCTGAACGGCAGCCATTCATTCTTGGCTTACCTTGGTTATCTCGGCGGTTACCAGCATATCGACGAAACCATGACCGATGCCCATTACCGCAATGCCGCATTTGTGCTGATGACGCGTGAACAGGCGCCGACGCTGAACATGCCGGAAAAAACTGATCTGGTGGGTTATGCCAATCTGCTGATCACCCGTTTCTGTAACCCGAGCCTGAAACACCGTACCTGGCAGATCGCGATGGACGGCTCGCAAAAACTGCCGCAACGCATGCTGAATTCCATCCGTTTCCATCTGCAAAACGGCAGTGATTTTTCTCATCTGGCGCTGGGTGTGGCGGGCTGGATGCGTTATGTCAACGGCGTGGATGAACAAGGTAATGCTATTGATGTGCGTGACCCGATGGCGGAATCGCTGAAAGCGATCTGTGAGCGGCATGGTCTGAATGTTTCTGTCGTGCCGGCGCTGGCAGCTGTGGAAGCCATTTTCGGTACCGATCTACCGGCGGATCCGCGGTTTATTCAAACCGTGAGCGATGCGTATGCCTGTCTGCTGGCCGTAGGTGCCCGTCAGGCCGTGGCGGCCCTGTAGTTGTCGGCTAAGAGGAATGATGGAATGAAAGCGTTTTTAGATGAAGATTTTCTGCTGAGTAACCCGACCGCGGTACGTTTGTATCATGAATATGCCGCGTCACAGCCGATCTATGATTATCACTGTCATCTCAACCCGCGGGCGGTGGCTGAAAACAAACCGTTCGCCAACCTGACTGAAATTTGGCTGGCCGGTGATCACTATAAATGGCGGGGTATGCGTTCTGCCGGTATCGAAGAACGCTTTATTACCGGTGATGCGTCAGATTACGAGAAATTTCAGGCCTGGGCGAAAACCGTACCCATGTGTCTGGGAAACCCGTTGTATCACTGGGCGCATTTAGAGTTGCGGCGTCCGTTTGGCATTACCAACACGGTGTTGAACCCTGATTCGGCGGAAACGATCTGGGCTCAGTGTAACGATCTGCTGGCCAGCCCGGAGTTTTCACCGCGCGGCATCATGCAGCAGATGAATGTGAAAATGGTCGGCACCACGGATGACCCGCTGGATACGCTGGAGTACCACAAAGCGATTGCTGAAGATCAAAGCTTTGATATCGAAGTGGCCCCTAGCTGGCGGCCGGATAAAGTCTTCAAGATCGAGCTGGAAGGTTTCGCGGCCTACATCGACAAACTGGGCCGTGCGGCGGATCTCGAAATCGAACGCTTCAGCGATCTGCTGACTGCTCTTGATCGTCGACTGGATCATTTCGCGGCCCACGGTTGCCGTGCGGCGGACCACGGTATCGAAGTGGTACGTTATGCTGCGGTGCCGGCAGAAGCGGAACTGGATAAAATTCTGCATCGCCGCATGAACGGTGGCGCGCTGAGTGAGTTGGAGGTGGCGCAATACAGCACCGCGGTACAAGTCTGGCTGGGTCGTCAGTACGCCAAACGGGGTTGGGTTATGCAGTTACATATCGGTGCTCAGCGCAACAATAATAGCCGGATGTTCAAGCTGTTAGGTGCCGATGCGGGTTTTGATTCCATTGGCGATAAGAGTTTTGCGTTTGAGCTGTCGTCACTGCTGGATGCGATGGATATCACCAATGAACTGCCGAAGACCATCTTGTATTGCCTGAACCCGCGCGATAACGAAATGCTTGGCACCATGATCGGTAATTTTCAGGGCGGTGGTATTGCCGGCAAGATCCAGTTTGGTTCCGGCTGGTGGTTCAACGATCAGAAAGATGGCATGCAACGTCAGTTAGAACAGCTCTCCCAGCTCGGTCTGCTGAGTCAGTTTGTTGGCATGTTAACCGACTCCCGCAGCTTCCTGTCCTATACCCGGCATGAATACTTCCGTCGTATTTTGTGCAATCTGCTTGGCGGTTGGGTTGAAAATGGTGAGGTGCCGAATGATATGAATTTGCTGGGCGACATGGTGAAAAACATCTGCTTCCACAATGCGAAAAACTATTTCCGTCAACCGGGGGCGCCGGTGTAAACAGTGCTAACATGCGTTTTCTACCGATATTGCATCATTTTTGTGGATACAGGGAAAACGCATGAATCATCGTTGGATGCTGTTATGGAGCTCGGCACTGGGCGCCAGTGGTGTTGCTGCTGGTGCCTTTGGCGCGCACGGTCTGAAAAATCAATTACCAGCTTCCGGCTTAGAGGTGTGGGAAGTCGCGGTGCGTTACCAATTACTGCATGCGGTCGTGGTGTTGATCTTGTTCGTATTAGCGCAACAGTGGACCAGCCGCTTAGTGCTACGCGCCGCGCAATTGTTGCTGGCGGGAACGTTATGTTTTAGCGGCAGCCTGTATCTGCTGGCACTCACCGGCATGAAATGGCTTGGCCCGATCACGCCGCTGGGCGGCGTATTTCTGATCGCCGGCTGGCTGACGTTGTTTTATGCCGCGAGCAAAATCCAATCCACGAAGTGAGCGTGTTTCATTGCTGAACTGAGCATCCGAAAGCGCCGTAGGAGGTTAGCAACCTACGGCGCTTTATATTTTCAGTTGTAGCTGTTTATCGTGATAACGACTTAATAATAACAGGCTGATCATCGCGCCAAGCAGGGCATAAAACATGTCGGATTGTGTATCCCAGATATAACCTTGGGTACCTAAAAACGCATCCGCACTTGCGCCAGACGCCAGAGCGACCGCCCATTCCAGCAATTCATACAAGGCACTGAACGCCAGACAAAAACAGACGCAGAAAAAATGCTGCCAAGCCTGGCCGCGAATAATTTGTTTCCGGATCACCAGTTCCCGCGCAATCAGCACCGGAACAAAACCTTGTGCCAGATGTCCGAGCTTGTCGTAGTTATTGCGGCTTGCGCCAAACCACTCTTTAAACCAGTCAAATAACGGCACTTCGGCATAGGTATAATGACCGCCAATCATCAGAATAATGCTGTGCAGCAAAATCAAGTTATAAACCAGCGTCGTCAGCGGAAAGGTACGATAGGTTTTGGCCAGCACGATAAAACCGAGCAGCGCCGGAAACACTTCCAGCAACCAGGTAAACAGATCGTGCGGTTTAATCAGCGACCAAATTAATGCGCTGAAAAAAACGAGCAGCCACAGATTTCGCTTCATATTATTTCTTTTCAGCCAGCGGATATTTTTCAGTGTAGTCAGGAATTGTTCGAGCAATAAAACAATGCGCGATAGTTGATGCATTACCGCGTTTTTTCAGCAAGGATAGACCCGTCACGAATGTGTTTTCTTGTTGGTCTTTGCAGGAGTCAGCCATGGGTGCCATTGGTAATTTGATCTGGTTTGTCTGCGGTGGCGTGTTTATGGGGCTGGGCTGGTGGCTGGCAGGGTTGTTAGCACTGGTCACGATTGTGGGTATTCCTTGGGCGAAAGCCTGTTTTGTGATCGGCCAATTTGCGTTTTTCCCGTTTGGTAAAGAAGCAGTGAATCGCAAAGACTTATATCAACAGGACGATATCGGCACGGGCAGTTTAGGGCTACTTGGTAATATCGTGTGGTTTATTGTTGCGGGCGTTTGGTTAGCGATTGGGCATATTTTTTCTGCCGTAGCCTGTTTCGTCACCATCATTGGTATTCCATTTGCACTGCAACATCTCAAATTAGCCGGCATCGCACTGGCACCGATTGGTATGACGATTGTACCCAAGGACGTTGCTGCGGCGGTGCGCAGTGAAACGGCGAAAGAAGAGTTGTACCGGCAGCGTAGACGCTAAGGATTGCCGGTTATTTGCCTAATTGCGCCACCAGAAAATCAACCAGTAACCGGACTTTGGGTGAGAGATGCCGATTTTGCGGATAGACCACCCAAACCCCGTCATCCGGCAGACGGTGGCTTTCCAGTAAGCTGATCAACGAGCCCTGCGCTAGTGCTGCTTGCACGTAATAATCCGGTAGTTGCACGATGCCGAGACCTTTGAGTGCGGCATCTTTTAACGCCAGCCCGGAATTACAGCTCCATGCTGAGCCGACTCGCCAGTTGCGTAATTTGCCATTTTCCAGAAAACGCCAATGATCGAGGCTGCCACCCAAACAACGGTGATTGGCTAAATCGGCGAGGGTTTGTGGTGTGCCGTGAGTCGCCAGATAAGCAGGTGATGCACATAAATATTGTGTGCGACGCGCCAGTTTCCGACACATCAGACTCGATGAATCGAGCGTGCCCAATCGGATTGCCAAATCGTAGCCTTCCTTCACCAGATCCACGGTTTCATTGGTGAGTTTCAATTCCAGATCAAGCTGCGGATATTGGAGCAGGAAATCATTCAGCAAGGGGGCGAGGAAATACTCACCATAATAAACCGGCGCTGTGATGCGTAGTTTGCCGGTGGGTTTGCCTTCCATTTCCATCACCGCGCGTTCAGCTGCTTGCATATCGTCGCGTATCTTGCGCGCATGCTGGTAATAGACTTCACCCACTTCGGTCAGGCGTAGTTTGCGGGTGGTGCGATACAGTAGTTTTGCGCCGAGACGATCTTCCAGCTGATTCACCTGACGGCTGATATGCGCCACCGAAACTTCCAGTCGCTTCGCTGCTGCCGTGAAACTTTCGGTTTCGACGACGCAGACAAACTCATTGATGCCATCCCAGATTGTCATTATTACTCTATGGTAAAAATTATTTGCCGTATGCGTTAATTATCAACACCAATGAGGTGAATACAATGGCTATCACTGATTTTCAGCGAGACGGGAAAGAACAGCTAAGCCGACTGTACGCGGCATGGACGCCGCGTCCAAGCGTACAAGGATGTATTTACCGCGTGTCGGTGTGCTGTTTTTTCTCGTCGATGAACCATACTTTCGAATACGCCACTCATTCAGGAGTTCAACATGACTATGATCAAAACCCGCGCGGCTGTTGCCTGGGAAGCCGGTAAACCGCTATCGATTGAAGAAGTGGATCTGATGCCGCCACAAAAAGGCGAAGTGCTGGTACGTATTGTGGCCACCGGGGTTTGTCATACCGATGCTTACACCCTGTCAGGTGCGGATCCAGAAGGTGTGTTCCCGGCAATTTTGGGTCATGAAGGCGCGGGGATTGTTGAGGCAATTGGTGAAGGCGTGACCAGTGTTGCTGTGGGCGATCACGTGATCCCGCTGTATACACCGGAATGTGGCCAGTGCAAATTCTGTAAATCAGGCAAAACCAACCTGTGTCAGGCCATTCGTGCCACACAAGGCAAAGGGCTGATGCCTGATGGCACCACCCGTTTCTTCAAGGATGGGAAACCAATTTTCCATTACATGGGTACTTCTACGTTTGCTGAACACACCGTCGTGCCGGAAATCGCGTTGGCGAAAATCAGTAAAGCGGCGCCGTTGGAAAAAGTCTGCCTGCTCGGTTGTGGTGTCACCACCGGCATGGGGGCGGTGAAAAACACGGCTAAAGTACAACCGGGCGACACTGTGGCCGTGTTTGGTTTAGGTGGCATTGGCCTGTCGGTGATCATTGGCGCTGTCATGGCTAAAGCCAGTCGCATCATTGCCATTGATATCAATGAAGATAAATTCGATATCGCGAAAAAACTTGGTGCCACTGATGTGGTGAACCCGAAAAACTTCGATAAGCCCATTCAGGATGTGATCGTCGAGATGACCGACGGCGGCGTTGATTTCTCGTTTGAATGTATCGGTAACGTCAAAGTCATGCGCTCTGCGCTGGAATGCTGCCATAAAGGTTGGGGTGAATCGGTGATCATCGGTGTCGCCGCAGCAGGTCAGGAGATCTCCACCCGTCCGTTCCAGCTGGTTACAGGCCGGATCTGGAAAGGCAGTGCGTTTGGTGGCGTTAAAGGCCGCTCGCAACTGCCGGGTATCGTCGAGCAATATATGAATGGCGAGTTTGAGCTGGATACCTTCATTACCCACACCATGGGGCTGGATGATATCAATCATGCCTTTGATTTGATGCATGAAGGTAAATCGATCCGCTCTGTGATCCTGTTTGATAAATAAGGTATTGCCATGAGTACGCTGACTGTCGTACAGGAACAAAAATGTTTTGGCGGACGACAAGTCCGCTATCAACACAGCTCTGCGGTGCTGAATTGTGAGATGCAGTTTTCGGTGTTTTTGCCGCCGCAAGCGGCAACCCAAAAGGTGCCTGCAGTGTATTGGCTATCAGGTTTAACCTGTAGTGATGAAAACTTTTCCTCCAAAGCTGGAGCGCAATGTGTTGCCGCAGAGTTAGGCATCGCACTGATCATCCCTGATACCAGCCCACGCGGGGAAGGTGTACCCGATGATGCGGCTTATGATCTTGGCTGTGGCGCAGGGTTTTATGTGAATGCCACGCAAGCGCCGTGGGCTGTGCATTATCAGATGTATGACTATGTGCTGCATGAGTTGCCGACACTGGTAGAGGCACAATTGCCATTATCGGATAAACGCGCGATCAGCGGTCATTCGATGGGCGGGCATGGTGCGCTGGTGCTGGCGTTGCGTAACCCGCAGTGCTTTGTTTCCGTATCCGCCTTTGCGCCGATTGCGAACCCGGTTAACTGCCCGTGGGGGCAAAAAGCCTTTACGGCCTATTTGGGGGAAGAGCAAAACGCATGGGCCGACTACGATGCTAGCCTGTTACTCGCGCAATATCGTGGTGATTTACCGCTGCTGGTCGATCAGGGTGATGCGGATAATTTCCTAACCGAACAGCTAAAACCGCAAGCACTTTACATTGCTGGTATGCAGGCGAAAGCCAATCTGATGTTACGCATGCAACAAGGTTATGACCACAGCTACTATTTCATCGCCAGTTTTATCGAAGAGCATCTGCGTTTCCATGCGCAATATTTGTTGGAATAAGCGCATAAAAATACGGCGGGTGAGTCGCCCGCCGTGTTGCTGTTCAACGTTGATTTATACTGTGTTATTGCACATCCAGATTGCCGCTTTCGGCTAACAACCGGATCCGCATGATTAACTCATCATCACTGAACCGATATGCTTCTTTAATCGCGTAACCCAGCGGGCTGTCCGCATGGTGATCGACCGAGTGCGCCTGATAGATAAAACGCACAAATAGGGCATCCGGGTTTGGTTCTTCGATTTTCATCCGCAAGACAAATTCAGCGCCCGTCGTGGCGTCGTAGCTTTGGTACTCCACCTGCTCGTTGGCGGTAAAATGCACTTCATCGCGGATCTGATAACTGCCGTAATTCAGGCAACGCTGTATGCCTTGCTCGATATCACCTTGAATTTCACTGGTATCTAACCAGGGAATAAACCCCTCCGGCTCGGTGGCGCGCAAGATCAGCCCTTGCCAAAGCTGGCTGCGGGTCAATGATGTCACGCGGGTGTCGGTGGCATCGTTGATCTGCACCAGATGTTCAAACGTGAGCGGGTTACCCAGCGGACGTTGTGTTGTCATAGTGGTCATACGATCTCCTTGGCCGGGGTTTCCGGCACAGCGTTTTTGCCTGTTCGTTATTTCTTTCTACGCGAGTAACTGCGTTCCAGATCCAAAAGCGAATAGATCCATGGCCAGCGTACCCAGCGCCACATCTTTATGCAGTCGCAACACCGCTTTGTTATCCGCGGCACCTAACGCCACAAACAGCGGTAACAAATGCTCGTCAGTCGGATGTGCCCGACGGGCATGTGGTGCCAGCTTGCGATAATCATTGATGGCTTCCACATCATGCTGTTCAATCTTGTCGATCATCCAGTCACGGAATTGATCGATATACGGATCTCCGGCTTCCGGTGATTCCTCTGGTTGATCCCAATACAGTTCACCCAGATTATGCGTAAAGCTACCAGACGCCAAAATCAGCACACCTTCCGCACTCAGACTTTGTAACAACTGCCCCAGAGCAAATTGCAGCTTCGGTGGCACCGACGGGTTTAACGACAACTGCACCACCGGAATATCCGCCTGCGGATAGAGATAACGCAGTGGCACCCAAGCACCATGATCCAGCCCGCGTTGCTCATCCAGCTTGGCGTCCAAACCGATATTTTTCAGCATCGCCTGTACTTGTGCCGCCAGCTCGGGTGAGCCGGGAGCCGGATATTGCAGGCTATACAGTGCGCGCGGGAAACCACCAAAATCATGGATCGTCTCAGGCGCTTTGCTGTTAGTCAGTGTTGGTTGATGCGTCAGCCAGTGTGCTGAAATTACTAAGATGGCTTTGGGTCTCGGCAAGCGTTCACCGACTTTCGTCAGAACTGGGCCGGTGGTGCCGGGTTCCAGTGCCAGCATCGGGGAACCGTGCGAAACAAAGAGTGTCGGTAAGCGAGTCATAAGTTGCTCCTCAGGAAATATTGGGCGTTAGCTAAATCGGTTTCAAACTTTTTGCTTCAAGCGATGTAAACAGCATATTGCTTTCATAATCTGTAAAGAAGATGCTATTCATCAAACTATCTTTGCAGGAATTGCAAACATGGATCGTCTGAAAGCGATTGAGTGTCTGGTCAGTGCCGTGGAGTGCGGCACCTTGTCGAAAGCGGCGGAAAAACTGCAAATATCGGTGGCTGCGGTTTCCCGTGGCGTGTCGGAATTGGAAAGCCATCTTGGTATTCGGTTATTGCAGCGCACGTCGCGCCGGTTAGTGCTGACGGAAGGAGGCAACCATTTTTATCAGCGTGGTAAACAGTTGTTACTCGATCTGGAAGAGGCGGAAGCCGAAGCGAGCCAAACCACCGCGCAACCCACGGGTACACTGAAAGTGAATGTCCCGGTGACGTTTGGCATTCAGCATCTGGCCCCGCTGTGGCCAGATTTTTTACGGCGTTATCCGGAACTCCGGCTGGAGCTTTCCCTTTCCGATCAAAAAGTGGATGTATTGGAAGCCGGTTATGATCTGGTGGTGCGAATTGCTGCATTGCCTGACTCCTCGCTCATTGCCAGACGTATTGCCACTACACATTCGTTGTTGTGCGCGGCACCTTCTTATCTTGCACGGGTTGGTTTACCCAATCATCCCGACGAACTCAGTCAGATGCAGGCGATTGGTTACAGTTATGCCCGTCAGCGTGATGAGTGGAATTTTCAGCATATTCATAGTGGTCAAATGGCACGTGTCACGGTTCCTACACACATGCAGGTTAATAATGGCGACACCATCCGTTTGGCGGCATTAAGCGGAATGGGGGTGATTTTGCAACCCAGTTTTCTGGTCGGCGATGATTTGAAAGCCGGTCGGCTGGTGCAGTTGTTACCCGAGTGGCAAGGGCCCACTTATGGCGTCTATGCTTTATATCCCAGCCGAAAACATCTTTCCGCCAAAGTGAGAGTGCTGGTCGATTACCTGCAACAGGCATTTGGTGCAGCAGCAGAACAAGACCCTTGGTGCTCACTTGCATAATGTGAGTGATAACGATAGAGTTACTTTCATTATGCAAGTTACTATGTGAGTCAAGGCTGGATGAATGCAGCGCAAGAATATAGGTAATGCTCAATGCCCGATTGCGCGTAGTCTGGCACAAGTGGGTGAGTGGTGGAGTCTGTTGATCATCCGCGATGCGCTGCACGGACTTTGCCGGTTTGATGAATTTCAGAAAAGTCTGGATATAGCGCCGAACATGTTAACCCGGCGCTTAAATGCCTTGGTGGAAGCAGAGCTGCTGGATAAACAACCCTATTCCACCCGACCGTTACGCTATGAATATAAACTCACCCCGAAAGGGCGGGAACTCAGCCCGGTGTTATTAACATTACTGGCCTGGGGTAACAAACATGCCGCGCCGGAAGGGGAATGTATTCAATTAGCTGATGCCGAAAGTGGTGTCGTAGCACAACCGGTGCTGGTGGATAAAGTCAGTGGTCGCGAGATCACCGAGCAAGATTTTATGTTGATAGCGGGGCCGGCGGCTTCTGAGCCGATGCGGCAGCGTATGCAGCATTATCAACATCATAAAATGAAACATGAGCTGTTTGCAGCGAATACCGCGATAGCGGAGGAGAATCAAAAATGAGTATACGTCGGATTGTTGTTACCGGAATGGGCGCGGTAACGCCACTGGGGTGTGGTGTTGAAACCGTATGGCAGCGTTTATTGGCGGGCCGTTCTGGTTTGCGCCGTTTAGCCGACGACGTCGTGGCTGATCTGCAGGCCAAAGTCGGCGGTGTAGTGCCTTCCTATCTGGAAGATGCAGACGGTGGATTTAACCCCGATCTGACGGTGCCGGTGAAAGAGCAGAAAAAAATGGATCGTTTTATTTTGTTTGCACTGGCCGCTGCGAAAGAAGCGCTGGCACAGGCCGGTTGGGTGGCAGAAACACCAGAAGCCCAAGCACGCACCGCCACGATCATTGCCTCTGGCATTGGTGGTTTTCCGGCCATTGCTGAAGCGGTGCGGATCACCGATACCAAAGGGCCACGCCGTCTGTCACCTTTCACCATTCCTTCGTTTCTGGTCAACATGGCGGCCGGGCATGTGTCGATCAATCATGGTTTTAAAGGCCCATTGGGTGCGCCCGTCACCGCGTGCGCGGCTGGCGTGCAGGCGATTGGTGATGCGGCACGCATGATCCGCGCTGGCGAAGCCGATATCGCCGTGTGCGGTGGTGCAGAAGCTTGTATCGATCGCGTCAGTCTGGCTGGTTTTGCCGCAGCGCGAGCGCTGTCGTCGGGGTATACCGACAATCCAGAGCAGGCGTCCCGCCCATTTGATAGTGGTCGTGATGGTTTTGTCATGGGCGAAGGCGCTGGTATTCTGGTCATTGAAGAGCTGGAACACGCACTGGCGCGTGGCGCAACACCAATTGTGGAACTGGTTGGTTATGGCACCACTGCGGATGCCTATCACATGACCGCGGGCCCGGAAGATGGCGACGGTGCCAAACGTGCGATGCAAGCCGCCATTCGTCAGGCAGTGATCAATGCCAGCGACATCCAGCATTTGAATGCTCACGCCACCTCAACACCTGTGGGCGATAAAGGCGAACTGGCGGCAATTAAGGCGGTATTTGGCACTGAAAATCGTATTGCGGTGACCTCTACCAAGTCGGCAACCGGTCATCTGTTGGGCGCTGCGGGGGGGATCGAAGCCATCTTTACCGCATTGGCGATCCGCGATCAAATTGCTCCTGCGACCCGTAATTTTGAACAGCCTGATCCTTTTGCCGAAGGAGTTGATGTCGTGCATGGCGCTGCGCGCCCCATGCCAATTGAATACGCCATTTCCAACGGCTTTGGTTTTGGCGGCGTGAATGCCAGCGTTTTGTTTAAGCGTTGGTTAAGAAATTGATATTATTATGGCAAATCACTGTCAGAAATCGTGGGTCATGCCAATTGACCCACACAAGGACAAAACAATGAAGATTGCGGTTGCCGGTACTGGTTATGTCGGGTTATCCAATGCCATTTTGATGGCGCAGCACCACGAAGTTGTAGCGTTGGATGTAGTAGTGGAAAAAGTTCGTCAATTAAATGATCGTATTTCACCAATTGCTGATCATGAAATTGAAGATTATCTGAAAAATAAGAAACTAAATTTACGTGCTACGTTAGATAAGCATGATGCTTATCAAGGTGCTCAGTTTGTTATTATTGCCACGCCGACGGACTATGATCCGGAAACCAACTATTTTAATACTGCCTCTGTTGAGGCTGTGATCGCTGATGTGTTGGCTATTAATCCGCAGGCAGTGATGGTCATTAAATCGACGGTGCCGGTTGGGTTTACTCAGCGGGTCAGAGCGAAATTCGGTTGTGACAATATCCTGTTCTCGCCAGAATTTTTGCGTGAAGGCCGTGCACTTTACGATAACCTGCACCCCTCCCGAATTGTGGTCGGTGAGCGATCTGAACGCGCCGAGCAGTTTGCCAACTTACTGCTGGAAGGGGCAATAAAGCAGGATATTCCGGTTTTATTTACCGATGCCACCGAAGCTGAGGCGATCAAACTTTTTGCGAATACTTATCTGGCAATGCGTGTTGCGTATTTTAATGAGCTGGATACCTATGCGCAGAGTTTAGGTTTGGATAGCAAACAAATCATCGAGGGGGTCGGTTTAGATCCACGTATCGGTTCACATTATAACAACCCCTCTTTTGGTTATGGCGGCTACTGTTTACCGAAAGACACCAAACAATTATTGGCTAACTATAATCAGGTTCCTAATACCCTGATCCGTGCCATTGTTGATTCCAACACCACGCGGAAAGACTTTATTGCAGATTCCATCATCAAACGTAAACCTAAAGTCGTTGGTGTTTACCGTCTGATCATGAAAGCCGGCTCGGATAATTTCCGTGCCTCAGCGATCCAAGGTGTGATGAAGCGCATCAAAGCGAAAGGGATTGAAGTGGTGGTGTTTGAACCGGTGCTGAAAGACGACGAGTTCTTTAAGTCGCGTGTTATCCGTGATTTGAATGAATTTAAGCGTATGTCAGATGTCATTATTTCTAATCGTATGCTGCCAGAATTAAGCGATGTTGCTGATAAGGTCTTTACCCGCGATTTATTTGGTAAAGATTAAGCCAAGAGCTGAAATGAAAAAGAGCAGCATAAAGCTGCTCTTTTTATTGGGCGTATTATTGTCGAATTCTGTAGCGATAAAATCTGCGTGTTAGCTATCTAGGAACAAACTTCAACACTAAGCTTGGACTCAGCTAAAGCAAAAATATCTGCCGCGGGCATCGGTCGGTAATAATAAAACCCTTGGATCTCTTCCACACCCAGCGCTTTGATTTTCAACATCTGCTCATGCGTTTCCACGCCCTCAGCTACCATGGCCAGTTTCAAATCTCTGGCCATATTCACAATAGCACGTACCAACACTTCGCCTTGCTGACCATCCATCAGACGCAACACAAAACTGCGATCCAGTTTCACGATATCTAACGGATACTGGCAAAGTGTATTCAACGCAGAATAACCGGTACCAAAATCATCCAGCGCCAGGCCTACGCCCAGTTGTTTGATCTGCTCCATCCGTTTTACTGATTCGTTCGGGCGTTCAATCAGCATGCTTTCGGTGATTTCAATGACCAAATGTTGGGGGGCCAGCCTGCTTTCTTGCAACGTAGCGCGTAGATTTTCCAATAACGTCGAGCTGGAGAAATGATGTGCCGAAAAGTTAACATGAACCGATAATTGCGGTTGATGTTGTTCAGCTCGTATTTCATTAAAGCGTTGAATAAACTGGCAAGATTGTGTCAATACTTGCTCGCCAAGCTCCACAATCAAGTTACTTTCTTCCGCCATTGGGATAAACCGCGCCGGAGAAATAGCACCTAACTCGGCATGTTGCCAACGCGCCAAGGCTTCAAAACCCACGATTTCCCCAGTGATGCACGAGACAATAGGCTGGAACACGGGTTTGATTTGCCGATTCCGGATCGCCGAGGGCAAGTCACGTTGGATCGCGAGTGTTTCAATGGCTTCCATGTACATGCGATGGCTGAAAACCTGAATGCGTTTATTTTGTTTTTTTGCCCGGCCCATGGCGAAATCGGCACAACGTAACACATCTTCAACAGAGGCATATTCTTTACCGCCAATGATCACGCTGATAGTGGTGGATACTTCCAGTGATACACCATCAATGATCAGCGGTTGCAGCAATAAGCGTTGGATCTCATGACTTAAGCGCACAGGCTGATAGCTATTCGAGATCTCGGGAATAAAGACAATAAATTCATCGCCGGCAATACGTGCCAATGTCAGCGTTTCACACTGCATACTGAGGCGCAGTGCGACAGTTTTAATAACACCATCACCGACATCATGGCCGAAGGTATCGTTGATCGCACGGAAACGATCCAGATTGATATACAGCAACGCAAAGCGTTCACCTTCCGGCAATTGTTCCAGCACCGGCTGCATACGTTGCAGTAACGCGTAGCGGTTAAATAACCCGGTCAGGGAATCATTAAAAACCAAACGTCGGATCTTATTTTCGTGCACGCGCCGTTCAGAAATATCATTCATACAAACCAGCAGGGCTTGTTGACCATGATGATCGATCGGGGTGATATCCAGTTCACAAGGGACTAACCAGCCGAGATGACCAACAATATCCCATTCGAAACTATATTCACCTTCGTTAACTTGCTGATAGAATAGATCACTACCGGATGCATGTTTGCCGGAAACATGCAGCAGATTATCCATATGACGGCCGATCAAATCGCCCACGCTGTCATATCCCAGCATGCTGGCTGCAGCCTGATTAGTACTTAATACGCGCTTGTCATAGGCAATCAACATGGGTTGGTTGGCATTTTCATAAATCACCGAAAATTTATTTTCTATCTCTTCGAGCGCATCATTGGTCGCCATTTTGGTGGTCAGTAACTTGTTAACGACCTGACTGACCATGGATATTTCATCTTTGCCATCATCGGTGTGTAGTAGTTCGGTGAAATCGTCTTGTGCTAAACGTTTCAGGCCATCTTCCAGCGTATGTAGGCGTTCACCCAGACTACGCCGCAGTTCACGGAAGAAAAGCAAACTAATGACAATGCCGCATAACAGACAGGAAAAGGCCAACAGATACAACGCACTTTTCCCACTTTGATAATATTCTCTGGGGGCGGTGATTTTTATGATCGCGGCAGGTTGCTGATTGATATCTGGTAACACACTGAAGACCGAAATCTGGTCATCAGAAAGCTGATCGGCATAACTGATATTTTGTTGAAATAACGCTGTGTGGATCTTCTGCGGTAAGCTCATCGGCTCAAGATTAATTAGCTGTGTATCATTAACTAAAACACGTTTATAGCGCTCGGGGAAAAACAGATGAATGCGTTTGGCCCAGATCATCCACCCACCCACGTCATTACTCATATTACTGGGTGTTACAGGGGTTAATGTGACCAGCATTGGGTCACCCCATAACGAGATAACGCCCGAGACGGGTTTTAGCTCTGGATGGGCAGAATGCAGTAAGAGATTAAATTGCCGCCCGATACCATGAGTGGTTGATAACAACTCCTGTAATAGCAACGGACTAACCGGATCTGAGCTATTTTGTGCGGCATTAAGACGTGCACCATCGACATAAGCGCCTGCACGAGATAAAAACACCATGAGATCCACATCATTGATTTTTAATGAATCGGCATTCAAATTACGTTCGTGATAACTCGCATCACCTTGCGTAATGAGCTTGTAGGTCTCATCCCAGAATGCCCAATCTCCGGTTCGCTGCGCCATATCATTGAGTTTGATCTGAATGGTTTGCTGTGCCTGTTGATTGGTTTCAATGGTGGCACGCAACTCCAGCGTATTAATTTCGCGTAGGAAAAAGAACCAGGTCAGCGATATGCTCAGACTGATAATGAGTAAGAGACCACACCCAAACAATAGTGCCGTTCGTGTGGACAGCTTGATATTTTTTATCGAGAGCAACCTGAGAGACTCCATTCAGAGGATTAACATACCGCTGGACAGTCACACAAAATATTGCCATTTGGCTCTTCTATCGAATGCGAGAGCCGAAATATATACAAACTAAGGGTATATATAAGGATAGATGGCAACTCCGCTATCGTGATCAATCTTATACATTGATGTTAGACCGGAAGCTTTGCGTCCTGACCTTTCGGTACAGTTTGCCTTTTACATTTATTTAATCTGAATTAAGTGTAACAGCCCTAGCGTCATTCGCCAATCATGTGGTCGGAGCAAAATGAGGCTTGTTTATATTTACATTCATTTTCATGAATGAGATCAGATTTTTATACCTAAACGTTGTGCTAATCGGTTGAGATTAGCACGATCAACTTTGAGCTGGCGTGCGGTAGCTGACCAATTACCTTGGTGAGAATCCAGCACTTGTTGGATCAACTGTTGCTGATAATTATCGACTGCATCCCGCAAACCCAGCTGAGCATCAATGGGAGTAGCTTGATCATTTTGAGGCTGAGAGATAGTTTCAGCCACCGAGGCCATTGGGATCGGCAGATCCAGATGTTCGGCTAAAATGAGTGGTCGACCTTCTTTGTGGCGTGTCGCTTTCAGGCTGGCGCGCATCAATAAATGCTCCATTTCTCGCACGTTACCCGGCCAGTCATACGCATGCATCGCTTGTAATGCCTGCGGGTGCAAACCAATCTGCCGTAATCCAAGACGGCTTCTGGCCTGATCGAGAAAATAACTGCTTAGGGTATCCAGATCCGCTTTGTGCGCACGCAGTGGTGGCACCGCAATCGGATAGACTTTGAGCCGGTGGTAGAGGTCACTACGGAAACGGCCTTCAGCCACTTCTTGCTCCAGATCGCGGTTGGTGGCCGCAATCAGGCGTACATTAACCCGTAATAACTTATCCGCACCGACACGTTGGATCTCGCCTTGCTGCAAGGCGCGTAATAATTTGGCTTGTAAACTCAGCGGTAACTCACCAATTTCGTCGAGAAACAGGGTACCGCCATCCGCAAGTTCAAATTTCCCAGCCCGGTGGCTGACCGCGCCGGTGAAGGCCCCTTTGACATGACCAAATAATTCACTTTCAGCGATCTGCTCTGGCAGGGCGGCACAGTTAACATGCACTAACGCTTGTTCGCTGCGACGGGAGCGGGCGTGTAGTGTGCGGGCAACTAACTCTTTACCAGTGCCGGTTTCGCCGGTGATCAACACCGCCAGATCGGTGTTGGCGACGATATCAACCTCATCACGTAATTTGCGCATTTGGGCACTGTTGCCTATGAGTTCCCCTTCACGACGGCGGGCATCACGGACTAACTCTTGTGCCAGCTCTTGCTGCTGTGCCCGGCTGTGTTCCAATGCCCGGATCAGTGCCACATTACGTAATGTGGCGGCGGCGAGTGCGGCAAATGCCGCAACAGTCATATCATCCACGTCATCAAACCGCCCTGGCGCCAAGGCATCCAGTGTTAACACGCCGACCAGTTGGCGATCGACATACAAACTACAGCCCATGCAGGAATGCACGTCGGCTGTGCGTTCGCGATCGATGGCTAACCAGCCATCAAAGGGGTCGGGTAATTCCGCATCAGCCGGAAATCGTACCGGATCTCGTTCCTGCAAGATGGCTTGTAAACGGGGATGTTCGGTAGGTAAAAAACGTTGGCCAATCAGCTCTGGCGCCAACCCCATTGCAGCGACAGGAACCAGTTCCCCTTCGTTTAATTGCATCAGGGAGACAGCATCACACGGCAATACATCACAAATAGCTTGTACCAATCGCTGAAATTGCAATTCACCGGGCATGGACGTGGAAAGCCCCACCGCTATTTGTAACCAGGCGTGATCAAGCGTTGGCTGTGTCATATGTTATATCCAAAATACATCTTTAGTGCGGCGCATAGAAATACCCTGTTTTTACGATTTATTCCACCGCAATTTGTTCGCCCATGAAGCGAGGCTGACGCTCCCAGATATAGACATCTAACAAACACCAGAAGCGGGCAAATATTTCGCGAACACGGGTTTTAAACCCAGTGTAAGCATCCACATCTTTCGCGTTAAAACCAATGACATCCAAGTCGTGATGACGAGCCAGAAAAATCGCCCGTTCGTTTTGAAAGCGT
Organism: uncultured Tolumonas sp.; assembly: GCF_963678185.1. Classification (NCBI taxonomy): domain Bacteria; kingdom Pseudomonadati; phylum Pseudomonadota; class Gammaproteobacteria; order Aeromonadales; family Aeromonadaceae; genus Tolumonas; species uncultured Tolumonas sp. Next base: position 2,087,511 of record NZ_OY782757.1, on the reverse strand, counting down.
TGCGATACTACGGTAAATCGTGCCTGACCAAACACACCATGTGCTCGTAAAATAGAATCGAGAGTGCGAAAACCCGCGTAATCACTATAGATAGCGCGGGCAGGAATACCGCGTTTTAATAGCTCGCGACGCATTTCCCGCGGTTCGTTATAACTCATCGTGGCATTATCGCCCGACACAATGACCTGAGTGATTTTACCGCTGAAATAGAGTGCGACAGTTGCGTCGATCCGGTTTTGAAAATATTGGTTTAGGCCACCGCTGGCTAAATATTTTGAGGTACCTAACACCACGGCAACGCGATTATAGGGAACTTGTTCTATGTCATCGTAGGTGTAAGGACGTTGTTGGCTAATGACCTGATTGGCCAGCCATAACAGCAAAAATAATATCACCGACAGCGTGATCACACCCCGTCGCAAAAATTGACGGACTCGCGGGGTAAAAATAGTCGTGACAGCGTGCAAAAAACGGGTCAACAAAACAATGACATTCCTGCAAGTTGAAGAGTGAAACGTCATCATAATACTGGATCAAGCAAGGAAATACACGAGAAGGGCGTGCAGTCAGTGTTCGTTTGGCAACACTGACTGCGGTCAACTATTTTACTTCTTGGCCTTGGGCCTGCAGGTCGGCGTGGTAGGACGAGCGCACAAACGGACCACACGCGGCATGTGTGAACCCGAGATCCAACGCGATCTGTTTCAGTCCATCAAATTCATGTGGCGGCACATAACGTTTCACTGGCAGGTGATGACGGCTCGGCTGTAAATACTGACCCAGCGTCAGCATGGTGACACCGTGCGCCCGCAGATCTTTTAATACCTGCACGATCTCTTCGTTGGTTTCACCCAACCCCATCATCAGGCCAGATTTGGTTGGCAGATCGGGGTGCAGCTCTTTCATCTTCTGCAGCAGTTTTAGCGACCACGCATAATCAGCACCCGGACGCGCCATGCTGTATAGGCGTGGCGCAGTTTCCAGATTGTGGTTAAACACATCCGGTGGTGTTTCACGGAACACATCCAGTGCTTTATCCATACGACCGCGGAAGTCAGGCGTCAGCGTCTCAATGCGGGTATTCGGTGATGCTTTGCGGATCTCCTGAATACAATCCGCGAAATGTTGTGCACCACCATCACGCAGATCGTCACGATCCACCGAGGTGATCACCACATATTTCAGTGCCATTTCGCGAATGGTATTCGCCAATTTAGCTGGTTCATCAACGTCAGGTGCCAGCGGTTTACCATGCGCCACATCGCAGAACGGGCAACGACGGGTACAGATCGCACCTAAAATCATAAAGGTCGCGGTGCCGTGATTAAAACATTCCGACAGATTCGGGCAGGAAGCTTCTTCACATACCGAATGCAGATTGTTTTTCCGCATGATGTTTTTGACATGCTGAATCTTCTCATCCGTCTTGGGTAAGCGGATCCGCATCCAGTCCGGTTTTTTCAGCTGTTCGCCTTCCTGTTCCGGCAAAAATTTTACCGGGATCAATGCCATTTTATCGGCATCGCGCAATTGCACACCGGGCTGAACAGTTATTGGTTTAGTCATGAGTTTCCTCGCAAGCGGGGGCAGGTACGATCGCGTCGCCATCTTGCCACTGAGTGATCCCTATTTGCTGGGTAAAGATGTGCAGCAAACCCTCTGCTGCTTCGGCCACGCTAGCGGGGCCACCCAGACTACTGCACTGCGTCATTGCCAGACCGGCATAGCCGCACGGGTTAATGTGCTGAAATGGCGTTAAATCCATCGCCACGTTAAGTGCCAGACCATGAAAAGAACGGCCATGGCGAATGCGTAAACCTAAAGAGGCTATCTTGGCATTATCGACATACACACCCGGTGCATCGCTGCGGGCGAGCGCGTTAATACCATAATTGGCTAACAAGCGGATCACGGATTGTTCGAGTGCGGTTACCAGCTCGCGCACACCGAGACCAAGACGACGCACATCCAGCAGCGGGTAAAATACCAATTGGCCGGGACCATGGTAAGTGACTTGGCCACCACGATCACTTTGTACAATAGGAATGGATGTAGCGTGCAGCAGGTGTTCGGGTTTACCGGCCTGACCTTGGGTATAAATCGGCGGATGTTCGACCAGCCAGATCTCATCAGCGGTCTCAGGTGTCCGTTGATTGGTGAAGGTCTGCATGGCATGCCAGATTGTTTCGTAGGGCTGAGTGCCTAACTGCCGGACAATCAGAGATGAATGCTGCAAAATTGTTTCCGCGTTGTTGCAATTTTGCTTAATTATAATGAGGTCGCTGGCAAATACCAGCGACTTATACCCTGCGTACTTGAAGTTGCCGCGGCGTTGACGGCGTTCACTCACCCCAATCACATAGCATTTCTATGCTCATGGGGATTCGTTCACTTGTCGCCTTGCGGCAACGCCAATTACTTGGGTCTAGATTGTGTGTGCTTAGAGAACGACGCGAACCAGTTCAATCTGCCCTAAGGCGGAGTACATGGTTTCCAGGTGTTCTTTGTTTTGTGCTGTGACGGTCACGGTGACAGAAAGGTAATTACCTTTACTGCTGGGTTTGGTAGTGGGGGTGTAATCGCCCGGTGCATGCTGTTGCAATACAGCAACCACTTGCTCGACCAGCGCATCATCTGCCACACCCAAGACTTTAAATGGGAACGGGCAGGGGAAATCCAGCAGTTCATCAAATTTTGTATTCAGGCCCATATTCCTATACCTCAAGCTTATGAGTTAAAACGAGGAAGGCCCGTTAAACGGGCCTTCAGGGATACTCTCTTATCTACCTATCAGCCACCAACTATCAGCCAAATAATTGCTGGAACAGCAGTACCAGATAATCCCACAGGCGACTGAAAATACCGCCTTGATCCACGGTATCCAGTGCTACTAATGGATACTGTGCCACATCTTTACCGTCAATGCGCAGGAAAATAGTGCCAACGGTTTCACCTTGTTTGATTGGTGCATGCAGTTCACGATTCAGCTGGAAGTCTGCTTTCAGCTTAGTGGCTGCACCACGCGGGGCTAACAGGTTGATATCACGATCGGTACCCAAACGGATTTCGCTCTTATCACCCATCCAAATACGTTGTTTAGCCAGTTCCGCGCCTTGTTTGTACGGTTGCATGTTTTGATAGAAACGGAAGCCGTAGGTCAGCAGCTTTTTGCTCTCTTCTGCACGTTGCTGTTCACTGCCAGCACCGATGATGACAGAGATCAGACGCATCCCTTCCGGGCCAGTGGCAGATGCCACTAAGTTATAGCCCACTTCGCTGACGTGACCGGTTTTGATACCGTCAACCACCAGGGTTTTATCCCACAGCAGACGGTTACGGTTATGCTGGGTAATGCCGTTGAAGGTGAAATCTTTTTGTGAGTAAACCGCATATTCGTTCGGCAAATCGCGGATCAAAGCCTGACCCAGTCGTGCCATGTCGTGTGCAGTGGAGTAGTGATCCACGTTATACAGACCATGTGCGTTGACGAAATGGGTGTCTTTCATGTTCAGTTTGGCGGCCCATTGGTTCATCAGGCTGGCAAATGAATCTTCAGAACCGGCAATGTGCTCTGCCATCGCGATACAAGCATCATTACCTGATTGAATGATGATGCCTTTATTCAGGTTATCAACGCTGACTTGTTTACCCACTTCGATGAACATTTTAGAGGAATCATCGTAGTTTTTGGCCCAAGCGTTTTGGCTTATAGTCACCATATCAGTTGGTTTGATGCGACCTGATTTCAGCTCTTGACCGATCACGTATGAGGTCATCATTTTGGTCAGGCTGGCAGGTGGCAGACGTTCTTCGGCATTTTCACCGATCAGGATCTGGCCGCTGTTATAATCCATCAGCAAGTAAGCTTTTGCTGCGATTTGTGGCGGGCTTGGTAAAGCGACTGGCGCCGGAGCAGGCATTGGCTTCGGATCTAGCGTCGGCTTCGGATCAGGCATTGGGGTTGGGGTCGGAGTAGGGGTTGCAGTTTCTGCAAATGTGGCAGCACTGATACTGAATGCGGCTGTCAGCAGAACAATTTTCGCCAGTTTCAACGTCATGATCCTTATCTATCCGGGGGTCGCCTGCTCAGCGTGAGCAGGCATGGCCAGTTTTAAATCGGCGCTTACTATACCAAAACCAGACATCAGGAGTAGTCAAAACTGTGGGCTAAATAGCAAAAAGGTGCTTTTTTGCCCGCTGACTTTAGTTTCGCGAAGAAAGAAGTAACGGTGAGTGCGGATTGATCAGTTCCACTTTTACCCGCACCACGCCATGTTCTACGATCCCTAAACGTGCGGCCGCACCGTAAGAAAGATCCAGCATTCGGTCATCAATGAATGGTCCGCGATCATTGACGCGTACAACCAGCGTGCGACCATTTTCCAGATTCGTGACATGAATATAACAAGGCAGAGGCAGACTCTTATGCGCTGCAGATATGGCATATTGGTCATACACCTCACCATTGGCGGTTAAACGGCCATGAAAACCAGGGCCATACCAAGACGCCAACCCTTCGGCGGTATATTCCTTAATATCTTTCCAGATCGGATAATATTTGCCGTCGATCTGATAACCATCATTGCCGGTAAAACTTGGTGCTTCATACACCGGTGACAACAACCCGGCTTTACGCCGTTGACGCGGTGTCATGCGTGCATATTCATCGTCAGTGACGATGGGGCCCGCGTACACTTTGAATTGGAATCCGGAACTATTCGATAAATTTTCCGTGTGGACTGTCGTCGTTGTTGGACGAATGCGGTAACTGACGACTTCCTGTGACGTACAGGCCGAAAAAAGCAGTGTCAGCAACACTACCCGGCTGTAACGAGAGAAAGTTGTTTGTTGAATTGAAACCCGCATGTTCATCCTTGCTTAGTTAGCCATATTCGGTCAGTTGAGAAAGAAGGCGCCGCCGAAACCGGATCCCTTTAACTTAGATAATAGTCGTTCCGCCTGCGGTTTCTCCAGTGGCCCCAGATGTAGTTTATACATCTGATTCATTGCCACGACTCTGGAGGGGACGCCATAACGACGTTCTACGTCGCTGGCAACTTGTTTCGCTTTGCGCACATCGTTGGTGGCTAACAACTGAATGGTCCGTGATTCATGTTGTGCGATCAGTTGTTCGGCATTTGCCGGTCGTGGCGGTTGGAGCAATTCAACCTGCACCTTGGCTGTTCCGGAACCGATGATCCCTAACCGCGATGCAGCGCCATGGGATAAATCAAGGATCCGATCACCATGAAATGGCCCGCGATCATTGACGCGTACAATCAGCCGACGGCCATTATCGAGGTTGGTAACCCGCAGATAACTGGGTAACGGTAAATTTTTATGGGCCGCAGAAATATCTTCCTGATTATACAATTCACCATTGGAAGTGTATTTACCGTGAAATCCTGGGCCGTACCAAGAGGCTGTGCCTTGGGTGGCGTAGTGATCGATGCCGTTCCATACCTTATACGGTTGGCCATACACCTCATAATCTTTATTACCGATCCGGCTGGGTGGTTCAAATCGCGGTATGGCACCATTTACGTCAATGAGTGGTTTAGTCGGTTGTACTGTCGGCGAGACAGTCTCCGATTGCTGACTGCTACAAGCAATCAGCAGAAATAACGGTAGGAGAAAGCAAAAAAAAGGATACGGTTTAATGACCATAATATTGTTTCGCAAGCAGCTGACTCAAGTTATGAACCACCATGGCGTACAACGGACTCTTATTATAGCGGGTGATAACATAAAAATTTTGGCGTGCGATCCAATATTCAGAATAACTCGGCTGGGCCAATTGGATCAGGCTGACCGGTGTCGTTGAGGATAACGGTGCAGTGGTGTTAATACCGGCCTGTTTTAATTGTCCCCATTGCTGTTTTAGCTCCACACGCTCTTGCACATAACTGAGTGCTGAGGGTTTCGTCACTTGCGCAGCGGCGACCACGGGTTCACCCATACTCCAGCCATGCTGATGGAAATAGTTCGCGACACTGCCAATCGCATCTGCCGGGTTTGTGAATAAATCGATATGACCATCACCGTCAAAATCAACCGCATAACTTAAGTAGCTGGAAGGCATAAATTGGCCCATGCCCATGGCACCGGCATATGAGCCTAAGCGGGTTTTCAGATCCCAACCCTGTGCATTGCCCAGTTTTACGAAGTTGGCAAACTCTTTACTGAAAAACGGAGTGCGGGTAGGGTGATAAAACGCCAGCGTAAACAGGGAATCGAGGATCGGATGTTTACCCATATTGGTGCCATAAAAGGTTTCGACACCAATGATGGCGACAATTACGCTAGCGGGAACATGATAAATACGTTCCGCACGCGCCAGATCTGCCGCATGTGCGTGCCAGAAATCAACCCCTTGCGTTACGCGTTTATCCGTCAGAAACAAGGCTTGGTATTCATACCAAGGTTTGCTTTCGGCGGTTTTAGTAAAGGCATCCAGCACGGCTTGGCGATAGTCGGCTTGTGCGACGGCTTGTGACAGCTCAGACATCGGAACATTAAGTTCGTGGCTCAGGGTTTCCAAGCGTGCATTATCTTCCGGACGTAATGTGGCTGCGAAGGCGTGTCCGGCCAGTAGGCATGAGAGCGCAAGTGTCGTAATTCGTTTCATTGTGGTTCCTGTTATCCGGCGAGCAGTCGGCGATGCGTATGGATCGACATTAAAATACCGAAGCCGGCACACAAGGTTATCATAGCGGTTCCGCCATAACTGACTAGCGGTAACGGCACGCCGACCACGGGCAATATGCCGCTGACCATCCCGATATTAATAAAGACATAAAAGAAAAATGTCAGCGATAATGCGCCGCCCAGCAAACGCTCAAAACTGTTTTGTGCTTGTAAGCTGATATGCAGACAACGATATAAAATCAGTAAATACAGCAGCATCAGCACAATAAAACCCATCAGACCAAACTCTTCACCAATGACCGCAAAAATAAAGTCAGTATGACGCTCAGGAATAAAATCCAGTTGTGACTGAGTGCCATTCAACCAGCCTTTGCCAAATAAACCACCAGAGCCAATCGCGATCTTGGATTGAATGATGTGGTAACCCGTCCCCAGCGGATCATTTTCCGGATTGAGGAAGGTCAAGACACGCTGACGTTGATAATCATGCATCAGGAAAAACCACATCACTGGCATGAAAGCACATAGCAGGCCACCAGCCAGAATGATCAACCACCAGTTCAGGCCAGCCAGAAAAATCACAAAAAAACCAGAAACGGCAACCAGTACCGCAGTGCCAAGGTCGGGTTGTTCGGCGATCAACAAGGTTGGGAGTAACACCAGCCCCAATGCGATGGCAACATGCGCTAAGCGGGGGGGTAATGGGTGACGATCCATAAATGCGGCAATCGTCATGGGCATGACGATTTTTAGAAATTCCGACGGCTGAAATTTCACAAAACCTAAGTCAAGCCAGCGTTGCGCGCCTTTACCAATGTGACCAAACACCATCACACAGAGCAACAACAGAATACACACCAAAAAAGCGGGCGGTGCCCAGCGGGCATAAAATCCGGGTGGCAGTTGTGCCATGATCAGCATAACGGTAAATGCGATGGTAATATGCACCAGCTTATTGATAATCATATCCATATGCATACCAGTCGCTGAATAGAGGATCACCATACTGAAACTAAGGAGGGCGATGATCGCAAACAGCAATGGCAGGTCGATGTGGATCCGTTGCCACAGCTGGAACTTATTATTTTCTTCGTTCAATGTGCATCACCCTCATCATCTTCAACCGGGCTGTCGTATTTATTCAGCAGATAACTGTCCAGCATGGTTCTAGCTAGTGGCGCCGCATTTTTACCGCCACCCCCAGCGTTTTCTAAAATAATGGCACACACTACCCGCGGATCTTCAAACGGCGCGAAACTGACAAACAACGCATTATCCCGATGCTCTTCTTTTAGTTTTTTTGCATCGTAACGCTGGTTTTCTTTCATCCCTACCACCTGTGCCGTACCAGATTTGCCGGCTGCTTTATAAGGTGTACCGGCAAAGGCGTGACGACCGGAACCTTCTGGCCCGTTATTCACCAGATACATCCCCTGCAAGGAAACATTCCAGTAACTTTCATCTTTCACTTTGATCGGATCTTGTACCGGCGGTTCAATGAGCTGTTGTTTATCATCACGACCAAAGGCCATACCAATGTGCGGTGTGATGATCCGGCCATGCTGAGTCAGAATGCTGTGCGCACGAGCCAGTTGGATCAGGGTCGACGTCCAATAACCTTGGCCAATGCCGACTGAAATCGTGTCGCCTTGGAACCAAGGTTGACGATGACGTTTTTGTTTCCACTCGCGGGATGGCAGGATCCCTTTGCTTTCTTCTTCGATATCCAGGCCGGAATATTGGCCAAAACCAAACCGCGTCATGTAATCATGAATTTTGTCGATACCGACTCGATATGCCAAGTCATAGAAAAAGGTATCAGCAGAAACTTCGATAGCCCGGTAGACGTCTAACCAGCCATGTCCGCTTTTCCTCCAGTCACGGAATTTGCGTGCGGTGCCGGGGATCTGGAACGTTGGTCCACCAAAATAACGGGAATAAGGGGTGATCGCGCCTTCATTCAAGCCCATGATAGCGAGTAGCGGTTTTACCGTAGAGGCTGGTGAATAACCACCCTGTGAAATCCGGTTGATCAAAGGGCGTGAGGGATCGTTCAACAACGCGGAATATTCTTTACCGGAGACACCGCGAACAAAAATGTTGGGGTCATAACTGGGGGCAGAGACGAATGCCAGTACGGATCCATCGCGTGGATCCATCATTAACAGACCACCTCGACGCCCCGCCATAAGCTCATACGCCCGTTTTTGTAGTTTGATATCAATACTCAGATAGAGGTCTTGCCCCGCGACAGGTGGTTGATATTTCAGGGTACGTATGACGCGGCCTTTATTATTGACCTCAACTTCTTGATAACCAGCCTGACCATGCAATTGATCTTCGTAATATTTTTCGACGCCTTGTTTGCCAATGTCATGGGTGGCGGCGTAATTGTTGAGTTTTCCGTCTTTATCCAGTTGTTGCAGATCTTTGACGTTGATGCGAGCCACGTAACCTAAAGCATGCGTCAGCACATCGGCATACGGATAGTGGCGTTTCAGATAGGCTTCAATGCTACAACCGGGGAAGCGGTATTGGTTGACGGAAAATTTAGCGACTTGCTCTTCATTAAGTTGTTCCGCCAGTGTCAGCGGATTGAATTTTCGATTATGCCGAGCTTCATCGAGTAAACGAGGAATATTTTGCGTGTCCAAACCCAACAACTCAGAAAGCTCGAGCATGGTTTGTTTCAAATTCGGCACTTGTTCTGGGATCATTTCCAGACTAAATTCCGGCTGATTTTCTGCCAGTAAGACACCGTTGCGGTCATAAATTAATCCACGCGGCGGTGCACTGGGGATCACCTTGATCCGGTTATCGTTCGAACGGGTCTGATAATCTTGATATTGAGTTACCTGCAGGAAATAGAGGTTACCCAGTAGCATAGCTACCATCAGGATAATGACGAACACGCAAAAATAGACCCGTCGAGCAAACAGCGCGCTTTCCAGAGCTTTGTTCTTAAAGGCGGTCTTTGGCATGGTCTATTCGCGGTGATAAGGGTGATTGGTGGTCAGGCTCCATGCCCGATACAAACTTTCAGCGACCACAATTCGCACCAGTGGGTGCGGCATGGTCAGCGCAGATAAACACCAACTTTGTTCTGCGGCAGCTTTACAGGCTGGAGACAAACCTTCCGGTCCACCAATCAACAGCGCCACATCGCGACCATCTTGTTTCCAACTTTCCAGCTGTTGTGCCAGTTGTGGTGTGGTCCAATTTTTACCCGGCAGATCGAGCGTGACAATCCGGCTCGATTTACCAATAGCAGCCAGTGCCTGCTCGCCCTCTTTTTCCAAGATGCGGGCAATATCCGCATTCTTCCCGCGTTTACCGGCGGGAATTTCGAGCAGCTCCAGCGGCATATCCTTGGGGAAACGTCGCTGGTATTCATTAAAGCCGGTGGTAACCCAATCAGGCATTTTAGTGCCAACGGCAATAAGCTGGATCTTCATCGATCAGGCGGCCTTGATATTACTGTGCCACAGTTTTTCCAGCTGATAGAGATTGCGCGCATCGCTTTGCATCACATGCACCATCACTTCACCCAGATCGACCAGCACCCACTCGCCATCACTGTTGTTATCAACACCAAACGGCATCATGCCGGCATGACGAATTTCTTCGGCAAGGTTGTCAGCGATTGAGCGGACATGGCGATTCGAGTTACCGGTACAGATGATCATGCAGTCGGTAATGTCCGAAATGCCGCGTACGTCCAGCACCACAATATCGCTGGCTTTAATGTCGTCGAGCTTGTCTACGACGAAGTCTTGTAGTTGTTTACCTTGCAAGAAGATGTTCCTCCGAATAATGAGCGCGCGATTATAGCATGCTGCGAAGCGGGATCAGCATTCGCTTTTTCAGAGTTGTATCGGGAGGGTGAAACGAAGTGACGTATTACCACGAAAAGCGAGCGATAAGGTCTGCAGCCATTGCCATGCACTATGGCTGTCGAAGGTGCGATTACAACGATCGAGTTCGCTCATCATGCGTAACATGTCGCGTAATTGTGTCGCAGAGAGTCGCTGCACGGTTTGCTGCAGCAAGGCTTGTCGGCTGGGCCATACTTTAGCCGCTTGTAACAAAGCGGCGAGCGGTTGGTGGGCATCTTGCGCCAAGCGTAGTGACCAGAGCAGCTCCAGGTCTTTCGCTAGCGCCCAAGTCAGCATGCCGGGCTCTACTCCTTCGTCGCGCAGTTGTGCCAGCATACGTAATGCACGCTGACTTTTCCCTTCCAGCAAGGTATCCAGCCATTTAAATGGATCGAAGGTGTTATGGCGGGTGATATTTTGCTGTAACACACTGACAGTCAGTGGTTGTGGCAAATTAAGTAACGAGAGTTTTTCCAGCTCTTGTGCGGCTGCTAATAAATTACCTTCAAAGGCATGGCACAGGAAGGTGATAGCATCGTTATCCACACGTAAATTCTGTTGCTGGCAACGTTGTTTCATCCAACGCGGGAAATAGCGCGCATCGGGTAACGCAACTGGAATATAAATGCCCTGTTTGTCTAATGCGGTAAACCAAGCACTTTTACTTTGGTTGCTGTTGAGCCGCGGGCCCAAAATGATCAGTAATAGATCGGGATGCAGTTGTTTTTGTAATTCGGTGATCCGTTCTGCCCACTCTTTGGGTAATTTATCCCCCAGCTCAATTTCAATAATTTGTCGGCTGGAAAATAGGCTTAAACTCTGGCTGTTGGCATAAATATCATCCCATGGCAGAGGTTCTTCGAGCGCACTGAAGCGAATAACATCGGTAAAGCCCTGTTCGCGGGCGAGATGGCGGATCTGTTGCAACGCTTCCATTTTCTGTAATGGTTCGTCGCCAAAAATAAGATAGCAGGCACGAAGGCCTGCTTTTAATTGTTCTGCTAACTGTTCGCTAAAAACGCGCATCAGAGGATCACGCGACTAAGCTGGATCAGGATCAGATCCGCCGTCTGAATTTCCATCTCATGGCGTAGCTGGGCCTGTTCACGCGAGGAAGCCAGTGCCTGTGCCGATTTATTCAGGAACACCCGGCTAAAACGTGCGCTGAATTTTTGCAGCGGCTGATGTGGCAGAGTGATGCTGTAATCAGTATTAAACAGCATCACATATTCCACGACCTGGCTGCGGTTATCCAGCGAAGCGGCGCTGTTGCTGACACTGATGTTACCCAGATTAAGCGTAGGAACTTCATCATTATCATCAACCAGTTGCACACCGTAATGGCGCAGACGGGCTGTGACCATACGATAAATATCGCTGCGATCATCGCCCACGACATGGATCGCTTTCAGCTGTGATGGCAGTAGTTTGTCATCTACTTCGCCACGCATATGAAAGCCACAACCGGTGAGCAGTAAGCTCACCAGTATCATCACACCACAGACCAGTCGTTTCATAGTTTAGCCAACCACGATATTGAGCAGTTTGCCCGGTACATAGATCACTTTGCGCACGGTCAGATCGGCCACGAACTTCACCACGGTATGATCTTGCATTGCCAGTGCGTGTACTTGCTCTTGCGTTGCGTCAGCGGCCACGGTCAGTTTGCCACGTACCTTGCCGTTTACTTGCACAACGACCAGTTTTTCGTCTTCGACCATTGCAGCCGCATCGGCAACCGGCCAAGTGGCTTGATCGATATCCGCATGACCCAGTGCTTGCCACAAATGGAAGCAAACGTGCGGGGTGATTGGGTAGAGCATCAGCACAACATTCGTCAGCACTTCTTGTACCAGTGCGCGATCTTGCTCTGACTCTTGTGGCGCTTTCGCCACACGGTTCATCAGCTCCATCACGGCGGCAATCGCGGTGTTGAACGTTTGACGACGACCAATGTCATCGCTGAATTTAGCAATGGTTTTGTGCAACTCACGACGCAGTGCTTTCTGCTCGTTACTCAAACTGGCGGTATCTAACGCAGGTGCTGCACCTTTCGCGGTATGTTCAGAGACGGCTTTCCACAGACGTTTCAGGAAGCGTTGCGCACCATCCACCCCCGATTCTTGCCATTCCAGCGTCATATCAGCAGGGGATGCAAACATCATGAACAGACGCACGGTGTCAGCACCGTAACGTTCTACCATCAGTTGTGGGTCGATGCCGTTGTTTTTCGATTTCGACATTTTGGTCATGCCGGAATGAATGACTTCCCGACCTTCATTATCGGTGGCTTTAACGATACGGCCTTTTTCATCGCGTTCTACTTTGACGTCGGTTGGGCTTACCCAAATACGTGCACCGTTTTCGGTGTAGTAGAACGCATCGGCCAGTACCATGCCTTGGCATAACAAACGGGTGAATGGCTCATCGCTTTTCACCATGCCGGAATCGCGCAGCAGCTTGTGGAAGAAACGCGCATACAGCAGGTGCATACAGGCGTGTTCGATACCACCGATGTATTGATCGACTGGCAACCAGTGATTCGCACGATCGGTATCGAGCATACCTTGTTCATAATCCGGGCAGCAGTAACGGGCGAAATACCAAGACGATTCCATGAAGGTATCGAAGGTGTCAGTTTCGCGCAGCGCTGGTTGGCCGTTATACGTGGTTTTCGCCCACTCTGGGTCAGCTTTGATGGGGCTTTGTACGCCGTCCATTACCACATCTTCTGGCAGGATCACTGGCAGTTGATCGGCGGGTGCAGGTACCACGGTGCCATCTTCCAACGTTAGCATTGGAATTGGTGCGCCCCAGTAACGCTGACGCGATACGCCCCAGTCACGCAGACGGAAGTTCACGGTGCGTTTACCTAAACCTTGCGCTTCCAGTTTGCTGCAGATGGCATCGAAGGCTTGTTTGAAATCTAAACCGTCAAATTCGCCAGAATTAAACAGCACACCTTTCTCGGTGTAGGCTGCCGCAGAGATATCTGGTGCTGAACCATCTTCTGCAGCGATCACGGCACGAATTTCCAGACCGTATTTTTGCGCAAATTCAAAGTCACGTTGGTCGTGCGCAGGTACTGCCATCACCGCACCAGTGCCGTAATCCATCAGTACGAAGTTGGCGACCATGATTGGCACGCGACGACCATCGAGTGGGTGCAGGGCATACAGGCCAGTGGCCATGCCTTTTTTCTCCATCGTCGCCAGTTCTGCTTCGGCTACTTTGGTGTTTTTGCACTCTTCGAGGAAATCAGCCAGTGCGGCATTGCTTTCTGCCGCCTGTTTTGCCAGCGGGTGCGCCGCGGCCACTGCCACATAAGTCACGCCCATCAGGGTGTCCGGGCGGGTGGTGTAAATATCAAATGACTGGTCGCTGTTTTCCACGTTGAAGGTCATGGTCAGACCTTCTGAGCGGCCAATCCAGTTGCGCTGCATGGTTTTCACCATTTCCGGCCAGCCATCCAGCTTATCCAGATCGTTCAGCAGCTCTTCAGCGTAGGCAGTGATTTTGATAAACCACTGCGGAATTTCTTTTTGTTCGACTGGGGTGTCACAACGCCAGCAGCAACCGTCTTGCACCTGTTCGTTGGCCAGTACGGTCTGGTCATTCGGGCACCAGTTTACGGAAGAGGTTTTTTTATAAACTAAGCCTTTGTTATACAGCTCAGTGAAGAACCACTGTTCCCAACGGTAATATTCTGGGGTGCAGGTCGCCAGCTCACGATCCCAATCGTAAGACAGACCCAGCATTTTCAGCTGGCCCTTCATGTATTCGATGTTTTCGTAAGTCCATTTGGCCGGTGCGGAATTATTTTTGATCGCCGCATTTTCAGCTGGCAGACCGAACGCATCCCAACCGATGGGCTGCAGTACGTTTTTGCCGTTCAGGCGCTGGTAACGGGAGATCACGTCACCGATGGTGTAGTTACGCACATGACCCATGTGCAGACGGCCTGACGGATAAGGGAACATAGACAGGCAGTAGAATTTCTCTTTATCTACTTTCTCGAAGGCTTTGAATGTCTGCTGTTTATCCCAATGCCGTTGAACTTCCGGCTCCAGGGACTGGGGATTATATTGTTCTTGCATAACTGACATGGGTATATCCGACTCGACAGAAGTGGAGGGTGATCCGTTAGAAAATCCCCATAGGATACTTGTATTGCCGGATCGCAACAATAGCTGAGCGGGCTCACAGGCTTTTTCCGTAACACACGCTATGCTTAAAGCAGTTAATATCAGAAGGATAACACCATGTCAGAACAAAACAGCCCGGACAAAAAACCGAAGGGGTATGAACTGTTTATGAGTCATGTTCGTGCCTTCTGGAGCGAAAAAGGGGCACCGACGCGCGAAAATCTGCAGCATTGGTTAAAAGAAGTCGAAGCGTTTGTCGTCGCGGCAGAAGACCTGACCAAAGATGAACTGGCGCTGACCAGCGCTTATGTGAATGAAGAGCTGAGTGAGTTTTTAGATGCCCCCGGTGGGTACCAGGATTCCGCGTTTTTTAATGCCTTGCAGGATACGGCTTGGACGTGGCTATTGGCAGTCAGTGATCGTACGCAGATAGAACAGGTGGCAGTGGAAAATGATCTGCACCATGCAAACGGTTATAAGCTCGGTGAATGGATGGCGCCAGGGCAAAAGATTTGTAAACAATGCGGGCACCGTGAAACCTTAACGCATTCCGTCGCGCTCACCCCATGCCTGCATTGTGGCGGTGAACATTTCCAGCGGCAGCCTTTATTACCTTGATCTGAATAATGGGTTTGGCAAATAAAAAACAGCGCTCAAAGGCGCTGTTTTTGTATAACCAGAATGAGTTTTTAACCCAGTTGATTGGTTGGCTGGCGTTCCAGCCAGGTTTTGATATTCCGCGCATCGCTGATACGGCCAGAGGTTGCACCGGCATCGAGAAAAACCATCACCATGGGTTTACTTTGCACTTCCGCCACCATCACCAGGCAACGACCCGCTTCTTTGATATAACCGGTTTTAGATAACTGAATATCCCACACACCTTCACGCACTAACGCATTACTGTTTTTGTAATGTAACTGACGACCGGAAGCACTGATGATGTCATGGTCGGTTGAAGTAGTGAACTGGCGGATCTGCGGATAACGATAAGCAGCTTGTACCATCAATGCTAAGTCTGCTGCGGTCGAGGTATTATCTTTGTTCAGCCCTGTTGGGTCATAAAATACCGTGTGGTTCATGCCCAGAGAACGTGCTTTTCGATTCATTGCGGCAACAAAGGCACTGGTTCCACCAGGATAAGTGCGGGCCAATGAGTGTGCCGCGCGGTTTTCAGACGACATCAGTGCCAGCCACATGGTGTCGTAACGTGACAGTGTGGTGCCTACTTCCAGACGGGAACTGGATTTTTTGACGCGATCCACATCGGCATCACTGATGGTGATCGGTTGATCCATTGATAATTTGGCATCCAGCACAACCATGGAGGTCATTAATTTTGTAATGGACGCAATCGGCGTGCGGCGTGCGGCATTTTTGCCATAAATCATGCGACCGGTATTCGCATTCATCACCAACGCGGAGCTGGAGTCCAGAAATGGGCTGCCGCTGGTTAACGGGATATTGGTCACCCGAGTTGGGTTTGCTGCTGGGGTGGTTTTAACCGGAGCCGCAGACCGCGACGCGATACGAGCAGGCTTGGCATCGACGTGCTGCGCCAGTTGGTGTGATTTATTTTTCTGCACCCGACTGTATTTGTTCAGTCGCTGTGTGGAATTGAGCACCATGTTGGTCACGGTGCTATTTTTTGTAGCTTTGATTTTGCCAGCTTTCGTTGTTTTAGCTACCGGTGCTGTTTTGGTTGCCAGTGGTTTAACTGGGGGCTTAGTTTTACTTACTTTGGCGGTAGCAATTGGTGTTTTAACCGCACGTTTCACCACTATGGTTTTTTTCAGCACTGGCTTACTGGCTACGGCGGGAACCGGCTCATCAGGCACATAGGGTTTTGGCGCAGTCGCGGCAAAACTTTGCGAAGAAAAACAGATTAATCCAGATAAGAACGCTACTACCTTGTTCATCGCTATGTCCTGAAACAGTGAATCTAAATCAGCCAGAAATCGGGGGCCGAATTATAGCGCCAACCGAGCGGTTCTGGTTACCAGAGATAAAAGAAAATTGTTACTGAATGTCGTTTGTCGTCATATCCCGCGATAATTGTAATGTTTTATTGAGTACACCGTCGGTGACGTCCAGCTGATAATCACCAGAAAGCTGAAATATTCGCCATTTTTTGGGGTCGTAACCTTTGAGACCAATAAAGTCTTTGGCTTCTGTCGGGCTTTTAAACGCCATGGCCCCCGGGTAGAGACCAAACAAACAGGGGCCAAGTTTGATCACTGTTTTTCCTTGAGCCAACGCAGTGGCATCGTCCGGTGAATTAATGGTGTAAATGGGGTGCATAGGGGATGGTCGAATCATAGGAATACTGATCCGCTGGATGTCTACCCATGCAGCCACTGCGGCAAAAATGATCAGTGATAATGGGAGCAGAAAACGTTTCATTCATTTGTTTCCCATAGAGTCCACTGATGGTTATTTGCGCTTCCTAAACGCTAGATTAGGTTAAAAAAAATGGAGGAGCCAGTGGTGCTCCTCCATATTCAGCATGTTCTTGCGCAAATTGTGCAAAAGATTGCAGTTCACGCCATTTATTGGCTCTGTTTATAAAATGTTCAGTGCATGCAACATAACCGCCAGGATCAATAATGGCGTGACAAAGCGTAAAATCAGGAACAGTAATTGATTTAATTTCTGATTTTGTAATTGTTGCTGGTTACTAATGGCGCGTTGTAATGCCGGATAACCCCACACCCAACCGACAAACAGGGCAATGGCGATCCCACCCAGCGGCAGCAGAATGTTGGAGCTTAAGTAATCAAACAGATCGAACATATTCATGCCGAACAGTTTGAATGCTGCCATAGTGCTATTGGTTAATGCGCAAGTAGAACCTAACAACGCTACCAGCAATAAGGTGATCAGCGTGGCTGTTTTACGGCTCACACCAAAACGTTCATTGATCACCGCCACTGGGACTTCCAGTAGCGACAGCATTGCCCCGATAGCCGCGACGGAAGTCAGGATGAAAAACAGCACCATCAACAGATGGCCAAACGGCATTTGGGCAAATACAGCGGGAATAGTGATGAAAACCAGCGGGGGGCCGGCTTCCGGCTGAAAACCAAAGGTAAATACAGCAGGGAAGATGGCAATACCGGCCAGCATCGAGACAAACAAGTCCGCACACATCACGCGGAATGCGGTGACCGGAATGTTCTGGTCGTCGCGGAAGTAACTGCCATAGGTCATCATGGTGCCCATGCCGACCGACAGTTTAAAGAACGCTAAGCCCATCGCTGCCAGCAGCACAGTGGCATTGATTTTGCTGAAATCAGGCTGGAACAGGAATTTCAGCGCTTCACCGGCTTTATCCAAAGACAAGCTGAAAGCACACAGGATCAGCAATAACACAAACAACAGCGGCATCAGACGCTTAGTGACGGCTTCAATCCCTTTGGCGACACCTAATAGTAAGATCCCGCCGATAAATAACAACACACCCCACTGCCAAACCAGCGATTGCATTGGATCACTGATCAAGGCGCCGAAAGCCGCGCCGGTTACTTTTGGGTCACTGGAGAGAATTTCACCGCTGATGGCCTTAGGGACATACGCAAACACCCAGGCCACCACTTCAGAATAGAACGCCATGATTAAAAATGCGGCGGCTACACCGAACGCACCGATCAACCACCACGGCTGACCACGCGGTGCCAGACGTTGCAGTGCTGTGATCGGATTTGTTTTTGCGGTGCGACCCATGGTGATTTCCGCAATCATCACCGGTAACCCGACCAGCAATGTTGCCAGCAGATAAATCAGTAGGAAACCAGCACCACCGTTGGCACCAGTCATATAGGGGAATTTCCATATATTACCGAGGCCGACTGCTGAACCTAATGTCGCAGCCAATACGCCGAAACTGGATGTAAAACCATCGCGTTTGGTCATTCTTCACCTTAAATTGGTTTTTTCTGTAAAACGTTAATTTTCCCATATTTTATAGGGAATACACAGTATTTGATGCGATGAAATATAGGCAGTGTTGGATTTTATGAAATAAACAAGGATTCAATCCATTCCGGATGTTGTGGCAATTGTTCTTTGCGGGCTTTAGGCCATTGCTTCAGGCGATATTCGACTTTTTGTGCCTGACTGCGATCACCAATTTCACTATGCCAATGTAAGGTGAGTGGGCCACGGCCACGCAGGTTTCTCGCGCCATTGCCGGCCTGATGTTGCGATAGGCGGCGTGTGACATCAGTGGTGATGCCGGTATAGAGGCGGTTATCTTTATCGCGGATCAAATATACCGACCAGACACTTAACAATGCTGATTGCGCTGACATTGCTCCAGCTTTCCTTGTAGTTCATTGGCCGAAACAAAGCCTTGAAGCCGTAACTGCGGATTAGGTTGGCTCTGTGCATCAAAAAACAACACATTCGGTAATCCCAGCACCTGCAATTCCTGCATTAACGCCTGGTGTTCACGGCTATTGGCGGAAACATCAGCACGCAGTAAATGATAATGACGCAAGGATTGCTGAATATTCGGATCGCGGAAGGTTTTCTCATCGAGTTCACGACAGGCCACACACCAGTCGGCATACAGATCGAGCATGACCGGTTTACCTTGTTCTTTCGCGGTGGCCAGTTGTTGCTGTAGCTCGGCTTGGTTGTTCACTCTAGTAAATGGTAATAACGGCGTCTCTTGCTCGTTGTAGTGATTAAGCACGAACAAGCCAATGGCGAACAATACTAACAGGATGATAGGTCTGGTGCGAGGTGCCAGCGCGGTTGGCCACAGACGCCAGACTAACCACAACAGTAACGCCAGTAAAAACCAGTGCCATAGCTGTGTGGCCAGATAAATCGGTATAAAACGCTCTAATAAGAACAATGGCATTGCCAGCAATAACAGCGCAAATAGCTGTTTGACAAAGAGCATCCAACGACCTGCTTTCGGTAAATATTGACCACCAAACGCACCTAAGATCAACAATGGCAAGCCCATACCCAGACTGAGTAAAAATAATGCGCTGGCGCCAAATAATGGTTTGCCGCTTTGGGCAATAAACAGCAGTACACCGGAAAGTGGCGCACTGGTACAAGGTGATCCAATCAGACCGGATAAGGCACCGAGCATCGCGACACCGTACCAGGAGTGAAGTGATTGTCGGTTCGCCAAATAATGCAATTTGTCTTGCCAGACGCGTGGCAACTGTAAACCGTTGCCAAAAAACAGACTCAGTGCCAGAGCGAGATAAAAGACACTGAACAAACCGAGTAGCCACGGATTTTGCAACCAACCCTGAATGCCGGCCCCCGCCGATGCAATCAGTAAGCCCAATAGGGTGTAGGTTATCGCCATACCGAAGACATAAGCTACTGACAACATTAAACCTCGTCGCCAATCTAAAGCTTGGCCATGCTGGCTTAACATGGCACTCAACACGGGATACATCGGATAGACGCACGGTGTCAGTGACAGACCAACACCCATCGCAAAGAAACTGAGCAAGGCCAGCAGGCCGGGTTGCATAAATAGCTTACTTTCCGGGCTATCTATGTTTGGGTTAGCGATGGCGGGTGGCGATTGCGCCGATGGTGGCTGATACGCTGATAAGGCTATGGTTTGTTGCTGCGGCGGATAACACAAGCCTGGCGTACAGCCCTGATAATAGAGCGTTGCGTTTGCGCCAGTCGCGATAGTTTTAAAGGTCACGCTGAAGGTGGCCGCTTGCGGATAAATCTCGGTTTGCCCTAAATATTCATCCTGATGTAATTCGCCATTGGGCAAAGACAATGGCACGGTTACGCCACCCATCTCGACTCGGATCTTATCGCGATACAGATAATAACCCTCTGCCGGTTGTAACGTAATTTGCAGCTGATTTTGTGTTTGTTGCGTGCTGATAACAAAGGCTTGTGCTACCGGTAAAAATTGCGGTTTCGACGAGGGGATAAGCTGTTGTAATAAGGCATCGTCGGCTTTAACCGGCAGTATGACGGCGAATAGCACCACTAGAAAACAGAGCTGCAGATAACGGATCATGGTGTTGTTTGTTCCTGCACCCATTGCAGATATGCCGGGTTTCCACACAAGATCGGCAAGGCCAGAATTTCCGGCACCTCATACGGGTGTAAGGTGAGTAGTCGCTCTTGCAGTACCCCGAACATGGTACGGCGGGTTTTGATGACCAATTGCACTTCCTGACTTTCTTCCATTTTGCCTTGCCAGTAATACAACGAGGTGACTTGTGGAATGAGATTGACGCAGGCCGCCAGTTTTTCACTCAGTAAAGTCTGCGCCAGTTGGCGGGCGCTGGTGTTGTCAGGACAAGTGCATAGCACGACGATGGCATCACTCATGGCAGTTACCGGCTAACGGGAGTTCAGACTTTAATTATGCAGTCTGTCGCAAAATTCGACCACTAAAGATCACTACTATGATCGATCAAACCTTGAATCATCTTATCGGCATCCCCATCTGGTGATTTATACGCCAGTTTGCAGGCGTAATTGAATTAGCCTGAGAGGTCTTTGTGGCAAAAATTGCATCTGGTTTGTTCCTGCTGTTCTTTCTGGAATTATGGGTCATCATCAAAGTAGGTTCCGTCATCGGTGCCTTTATGGTGATCTTACTGATGATCGTGGGGGCTGGGTATGGCATCTCACTGGTTCGCTCGCAAGGCTTGCGCACCATGATGTCGATGCAGCAACAACTGGCACAAGGTGTCGCGCCTGCCGCCACCATGTTGGAAGGTGTGGCGTTATTAATCGCGGGCGCCTTGTTTATTTTCCCTGGTTTTCTGACTGATATTGCCGCATTGCTGTTATTACAGCCGTTTGTTCGCCGTTGGCTGGCTCGCAAATTAACCAGCAGTAGCCGCTGGCAGGTCTATGGTGCGCACACCACGGTAGAAAGCGAAGCACAGCGTGTTGAACCGACCAGCGATGATTTTTCTGACGAAATGACGAAAGAGAAAATTAAGCGTACACCACGCCAGGGAACCACCGTAGATGGCGAGTATGAAAATAAAGATGACGCTTCCAAACAGTAAGTGGGTATAAATTTTTTATCCTGTGCCCTTGAAGCACAGGAATCTGCCCCCAGATCGGGGGAGTATTTGAATTCTATTTCGGCCACTGATGGCCGTATTCATAGCAATAACACTCAGTAGGAGATTCATCGATGAAAATTCGTCCATTGCATGATCGTGTGATCATCAAACGTACCGAAGTTGAGTCTAAGTCTGCAGGCGGTATCGTGCTGACTGGTTCTGCTGCTCAGAAATCCACTCGTGGTGAAGTTCTGGCTGTCGGCACGGGTCGAATCCTGGATAACGGCGAAGTGAAAGCGCTGGCTGTCAAAGTAGGTGACAAAGTGATTTTCAACGAAGGTTACGGCGTGAAAACCGAGAAACTGGATGGTCAGGAAGTGTTGATCCTGTCTGAAACTGACATCCTGGCAATTGTTGAAGAATAATTACTTTCACCCCCCAATTTGAGTTAAAGGAATTTTAGACATGGCAGCTAAAGACGTTAAATTTGGCAACGACGCCCGTATTAAAATGCTGGAAGGTGTCAACGTTCTGGCGAACGCAGTTAAAGTAACCCTGGGCCCGAAAGGCCGTAACGTAGTGCTGGATAAATCATTCGGCGCGCCAACTATCACTAAAGATGGTGTTTCTGTAGCGAAAGAAATTGAGCTGGAAGATAAATTCCAGAACATGGGCGCACAGATGGTGAAAGAAGTGGCTTCGCAAGCAAATGATGCGGCGGGCGACGGTACTACCACTGCAACCGTATTGGCGCAATCTATCATCACCGAAGGTCTGAAAGCCGTTGCTGCGGGTATGAACCCAATGGATCTGAAACGTGGTATCGACAAAGCGGTCGTTGCTGCTGTGGAAGAGCTGAAAAAACTGTCTGTGCCATGTGCTGATACCAAAGCCATCGCTCAGGTAGGTACTATCTCTGCAAACTCTGATGAAAATGTCGGCAAACTGATCGCTGAAGCGATGGATAAAGTAGGCCGTGACGGTGTTATCACTGTGGAAGATGGTCAAGCACTGCAAGACGAACTGGCTGTGGTTGAAGGCATGCAGTTCGATCGCGGTTACTTGTCTCCATACTTCGTGAACAAACCAGAAACTGCATCAGTTGAACTGGATGACCCATTCATCCTGTTGGTTGATAAGAAAGTATCTAACATCCGCGAAATGCTGTCTGTGTTGGAAGGCGTTGCGAAAGCCGGTAAACCACTGGTGATCATCGCTGAAGACGTGGAAGGCGAAGCGCTGGCAACGTTGGTGGTAAACACCATGCGTGGCATCGTGAAAGTAGCTGCAGTGAAAGCACCTGGTTTCGGCGACCGTCGTAAAGCCATGCTGCAAGATATCGCTATCCTGACTGCTGGTACTGTGATCTCTGAAGAGATCGGCATGGAGTTGGAAAAAGCGACGCTGGAAGAGTTGGGCCGTGCGAAACGTGTTGTGATCACTAAAGAAAACACCACCATCATCGATGGCGTGGGTGAAGCAGCACTGATCGAAGCGCGTATTGCTCAGATCCGTCAGCAGATCGAAGACTCTTCTTCTGATTATGACAAAGAAAAACTGCAAGAACGCGTAGCTAAACTGGCTGGCGGTGTTGCAGTAATCAAAGTCGGTGCAACCACCGAAGTTGAAATGAAAGAGAAAAAAGCCCGTGTTGAAGATGCGCTGCACGCAACCCGCGCAGCAGTAGAAGAAGGCGTGGTAGCTGGTGGTGGTGTGGCACTGGTTCGTGCTGCCGCTAAACTGGCTGAGCTGAAAGGCGACAACGAAGACCAGACCGTGGGTATCCGTGTTGCACTGCGTGCGATGGAATCTCCACTGCGTCAGATCGTCGACAACGCCGGTGAAGAGCCATCAGTAGTTGCTAACCGTGTTCGTGAAGGCGACGGTAACTTCGGTTACAACGCGGCAACTGAAGTTTACGGTGACATGCTGGAAATGGGTATTCTGGACCCAACCAAAGTAACCCGTCTGGCACTGCAATTCGCAGCTTCAGTAGCTGGTCTGATGATCACTACCGAATGTATGGTTACTGATGCACCGAAGAAAGATGCGCCTGCAATGCCTGATATGGGCGGCATGGGTGGCATGGGCGGTATGATGTAATTTTTAATTACACATAACGACTTGAAAAGGCTGGATTTATCCAGCCTTTTCCTTTTTGTTCGATTTGGTTTCAGGAGATAAGCTATGTCACTGCTTTATAGCTTTGCGCCGATTGCTGACAAAAATGCCCGCATCTTGATATTGGGCAGTATGCCGGGGCAGGCATCTTTGGATGCAGGGCAATATTACGCGCACAAACGGAATCTATTCTGGCCGATCATGGCAGAACTGCTGCAGTTTGATGTTTCAGCCAGTTATGCAGAAAAAACAGCAGCGTTACGTGCATCCGGTATTGCGCTTTGGGATGTGTTGCAATCTTGCCAGCGCGAGGGCAGCCTGGATGCCAATATTAAGCCGGATACACTGACGGTGAATGATTTTGCTGATTTTCTGCAACGGCATCACCAGATCCGGCATATCTATTTTAACGGTGAAAAAGCTGCGGCCTGTTTTCACCGTTATGTTGCCAAAACAGCGTACTCCGCCGAGTTGATATGTCAGCGGTTGCCATCAACCAGCCCGGCCAATGCCTCGCAAACGCTCGATTTTAAATTGCAGGCATGGCGCCAAATAGTCGGGATCTAAAGGCTCGAGTTAAAGACCTTGTTGTTGCTTAAATTGTTGTAAATCAGCCATCAGTTCCAGCATAGATTGGCTTAGTTCCGGCAACCGCTGATAGTCACTCCATAAGGTTTCTTCCACTACATCGTGAATTTGTCCGGCGACTTCCATGATGATGCGTTTCTTTTTTGCCAGAATTTTTTGTGGATCTTGTCCTTCCGTCATCGCTCTTTCCTGTGGATGATAAAAAGCATTTATCAGCAGATTTTATGCCGGAATAATTAAGGTTTATTTTTCATAGGGTTATTTCATGCTAATTTATCGTTTGTATTAAACCACACAAGTTTAAGATGAAAAATGAATGTATCTTTACATTTTACGGATTAAATCAGCACATTTTTGCCTCGTTCGAACAACCTATTTAGCCGGCACAGCAATACAGACTTCTGCTACGCTTACAGCAATATTAAACAGATATTCTGTCGCCTTTTGATGTGATTCCATGTTGAAAAAACGGCGTTAATTCATCGGTATTTATTTGTTTTCGGGCTGGTAGCAATGCGGAAGGATTGCGCAGAAAATACGGGTTTTCACCTGTACTGGCATACTGTCATCACCGCGATCGGACTTGGATTAATTGCCGGTCTGAATGTTATGGTTGCTCCGCAACAGCTGGGCGTCATTACCTCGCTGTGGTATGTCAATGCCATTGCCATCGTTTTATTGCTTTATGCTCCCTCGTCTTGTCGTTTGTCGTTACTGGCTGGGTATACCGTTGGTTTAAGCACGGGGTATTGGTTAGATGGCCTATCAGGAGCAACACATCTCACTGTGATGCTGGCAAATCTGGCGGAAATCATTCTGGCGGTACAGTTATTACAGCGCAGTCAGTACGCCAGAAATTTTTATTTTGATATCCATTCCGCTGTGCAGTTAGGTCTTTACGGTATTTTATTGCCCGGGTTTTTGGGTGGGCTAGTCGTGTTTTTAGGTTCCTATCAATTAACCGCCATGCATTGGTCTGCAGTCGGCACCGCCTGGTCGGTCAATGCTGTGGTTTGTAATGCATCCTCAATACCGTTGTTGTTATTGATAAAACATCGCCGTTGGCATCGCTGGCAACAATCCCATCTGGTATTCCAACTATTGTTGTTGCTGGGTTATACGGCTTTGATTTTGAAATATTTTCCTTTCCCGTTTGTTTATCTGGGGTTGGGGCTGGCATTAATTGCGATCCGCAATGGTGTGTTTGGTGCTGCGTTGGCGGGTTTTCTCGTTTCGTTTTGTATTGCCTGTTTTATCCGCATTGGTTGGTTTTCCTGGCCGCAATACGACAATCATTTGCTGATGCTGTTTGTCTATTTGCCAATTTTAATCACCCTGATCCCACCGTTATTGCTGGCCATTTTTGTCGATGCCTTACACACCCGTGAGCAGCAATTGTTTGCCCGTGAATCCATGTTTCGCGAAGCTATGTCGGCGTCGGCATTGGGGATGGCATTGATATCGACCGATGGGCAGTTGCTGAAAGTGAACCGGGCCTTATGTGACATGCTGGGTTATACCGAATGGGAACTCAGTAATTTACTCTGGCCGCAGTTGTTACATCCTGACGATGTAACGGCAGATATGAATTTGCAGCAATCTTTACTGAGTAACCGGCAAAACTCCTATCGTCTGGAAGCACGCTATTTACGCAAAAACGGGCAGTCGCTTTGGGTGTTGATTGTTGTTTCTATGGTGCGTGATGATCGTGGGCTGCCGCATTATTTTGTATTACAGGTCGAAAATATTGATAGCCGGCGCCATAGCGAAGAACGCGAACGTGAGTTATTTAATCGTTATTTATTAGCTATCGAAGCCGGGCAAGTGGGTGTCTGGGAATATCAGCCACAGCATCAAATACTGAATTGGGATGAACGTATGTTCGATCTGTACGGGCTAGATCGACATCACATCATGCCATCTTTTTCGCTTTGGAAAAGCTGCGTTCATCCCGATGATCTAACGCAACTGATACAGCAAATTGATCTTGCCCTGCGTGAAACCAATATCTTGGATAGTGAGTTCCGAGTTATCTATCCCGATGATTCTATTCACTATCTACGAACACATGCCATGGTCGAGCGAGATGCAAAAGGGAATGCATCCCGTATGGTGGGAACCAATTGGGATATCACGGAACTTCGCGCACTCATGAATGATCTGTCGCATGAACGGGAATTGTTACGCACAACCTTACTCTCCATCGGTGAGGCAGTGATCATGACCGATCCGAAAGCACGGATCGTGTTTATGAACCCAGCGGCAGAACGGATGTTGATCTGTAAAAACAACAATATGTTGTACTGCCCCATTGATGAAGTCATGCAAGTGGTGGATGCGGAAGGCAATCCGCTGTTGAATCCGTTACATACTGCATTGGCACAGCGTCGTTTGATCTATCTGGATCATGATGCTTATTTGAAGATCTCCGATGGTTCGCTGATTGCAATTCAGGATTCTGCGGCACCGATACTGCGTAATAACAATGAATTATTGGGTGGCGTGTTGGTGTTTTCCGATGTCACGGAAATGCGTTCGTTACAAAAACGCTTGGGTTATCAGGCCAGCCATGATCCGTTAACGGGTCTGATCAATCGTTCAGCCTTCGAAACTATCTTGCAGGATGTAGTGAAAGAATCAGTGATGACGGCCGGGCACAGTGTGCTGGTGTTCCTCGATTTGGATCATTTCAAACAAGTGAATGATTCTGCCGGTCATGCGGCGGGCGATGAGCTGTTGAAACAGTTAGCCCACTTGATGAATGCCAGAATGCGTGCCTCGGATATTGTCGCGCGTTTAGGTGGTGATGAATTTGGCATTATTTTTCGCAATTGCTCAGTGGAGTATGCAGATTCCCTCATCCATGAAGTTATCAATGATATTTGTAAGTTTGAGTTTGATTGGGAAGGACACATCTTTCATGTAGGTGCCAGTGCCGGGCTGGTAGCAATCAGTGCTCAGTTCACCAACTTCAATACGCTACTGGCTTGTGCCGATCAGGCTTGCTACGAGGCCAAACGGGCAGGGCGTGGTCAGGTAAAACGGGTATCCACATCTTTTTGATGGTCAATAGCGTCGATTTCTGCTGCGTGCTGTTATAATCGGGTTTCTTCTCTTTTCGTTTGTCAGTACCTTCCTCACATGAATCAGCGTCAAAAACTAGAATTGCTGGCTCCGGCCAAAAACCTCGAATTTGGTATCGAAGCCATTAACCATGGCGCTGATGCACTGTATATCGGCGGCCCGACGTTTGGCGCCCGTGCAGCGGCAGGCAATAGTGTGGCGGATATTGCCAAACTGGCGGCGTATGCACATCGTTATGATGCCAAAGTGCTGGTGGCGTTTAATACCATCTTGCGGGATGACGAATTAGAGGACGCACAACACCTGACACATCAGTTATACGATGCCGGTGTCGATGCCTTAATTGTGCAGGATCTGGGGTTGCTGCGTCTGGATCTGCCGCCAATTGCGTTGCATGCCAGTACCCAGTTAGATAATCGCACCCCCGAGAAAGTCCGTTTTCTGGAAGAGGTCGGTTTTTCACGCGCGGTGTTAGCGCGTGAATTGTCGCTGGCGCAGATCCGCGAGATTGCGCAGCAAACATCGATCCAGCTGGAGTTTTTTATTCATGGTGCATTGTGCGTCAGTTACAGCGGTCAGTGTTATATCAGCCATGCCATTACTGGTCGCAGTGCCAACCGTGGTGAGTGTGCGCAGCTTTGTCGTGTGCCTTGCACGTTGGAAAATCGCGATGGCGTCGCACTGGCCAAAGATCAGCACCTGTTATCCCTGAAAGACATGAATCAAAGTGCGAACTTGCAAGCACTGGCCGAAGCCGGGATCAGCTCGTTTAAAATCGAAGGTCGCTTAAAAGATCTTTCCTATGTGAAAAACGTAACAGCCTGGTATCGCCAGCAGTTAGACGCCATCATGGCCGGTCAACCGCAATGGCAACGTGCTTCTGTGGGGCGTAGTCGTTATACCTTTACACCGAAGCCGGAGAAAAGCTTTAACCGTGGCAGCACCGACTATTTCCTGCATGGCCGTCAGATCGAAATTAATTCATTTTTAAGCCCGAAATTTGCCGGTGAACCGGTTGGTACTGTCAGCCGGTTAGGCGATAAATGGCTGGAAGTGCAGAGTCATGAGATTTTTCATAACGGCGATGGCATCAGTTATTTTAACCAGAAAAAAGAACTGGTGGGGCTGCGGGTGAATCGCGCGGAAGGTAACCGCTTATTTCCTGCCGAAACCATGCGTGGGCTCAGTGTTGGTACAGAATTGTTTCGCAACCATGACCAAGAGCTGGAAAAGCTGCTGGAGAAAAAATCAGCGGAACGACACATCAGCGTGACTATGCAGCTTAGTGAGACTGACGAAGGTGTTAGTTTACAAATCACCGATGAGCAAGGTGTCAGTGCCTCTGTCGCGTTAGCGCTGCTGAAAGAACCTGCCAGTAACCCTGAACGGGCAGTGACGACACTGCAAGAACAACTAGCCAAACTTGGGAATACCATGTTTGTTGCAGATAAAGTCGAACTTGCGCTCTCCCAACCGTGGTTTATTCCGGTCAGTAGTCTTAATGCATTACGGCGCGATGCCGTGCAGCAACTGGAATTAGCCCATGCCGCTGCTTATCAGCGCCCGCACCGAGCGCGCAGCGTTCGCCACTGGCGGTATTCCCACAGCAAAAACTCACTTATCTGGGCAATGTCTATAATCAGCAAGCGGCGGCGTTTTATCAGCAACACGGCGTCGGTACGATTGCGCCGGCGTATGAGATGAATCAGGAGACCGATGAAGTCTCATTGATGATCACCAAACATTGTTTGCGTTACAGTTTTAACCAATGCCCAAAAGAGCGGGAACCGGGTTTTAAACCGGAATCATTAGTCTTAAAAATGGGCAAAGATTCTTTCCGGCTGAAGTTTGACTGTAAGCGTTGTGAAATGCATGTATTGGGTAAATCGAAGCAATCGCGGTCGAGCAAATAAAAGGCGTAGCTACAAGTGCTACGCCTGAATAGATATGAATGATGTAGTTTAAACGCGGAATTGCCCCAGTAGTTTTCGCAAGCGTTGTGCCATCTTCACAATATCATTGCCGGCCGATGAAGTTTGCGTGGCCAGTTCAGCTTGCTGGTGGGTCGCCTGATTCAAATCGGTTAGACTGTGATTTATTGCTTCAATGACCGTGCTTTGTTGTTCTGTCGCAGCCGCGATCTGGAAGGTCATATCGCTGGCCTGACTGATCACACCCTGAATGTTGTTTAAGACACTCGATGCTTCGTTAACCATATCTAAGGTATCAGCCATCTGGCTGGAACCTTTTTCCATGGCCGTTACCGCATTATTAACCCCTGATTTTAATGACGAGATCATCTGTTGTATGTCAGCCGTCGATTTTTGCGTACGACTGGCCAGTGTTCTGACCTCATCGGCCACGACGGCGAAACCGCGTCCTTGCTCACCGGCACGGGCAGCTTCGATGGCGGCATTGAGTGCCAGCAAGTTAGTCTGTTCGGCAATACCGCGGATCACGTCTAACACCGAGGTGATCTTTTCTGACTCCTCTGCCAATTTCATGATCATGCTGGATGCTTCGTTGACCGACATCGAGAGTGACTGGCTGTTTTCCACGTTACGTTGTAGTAAGGCAATGCCTTGCTGTGTACCGCGTTGCGCTTCTTCCGTCTGGTTAGCCGCCGATTGCGCATGCTGGGCGATATCGCGTACCGCATGATTTATTTCGGTAAACGCGGTCACCAGACTATCCAGTTCCTGCCGTTGTTTATGTGTTAAACGATCCGATTGCTCTGAAATATCATGTAATTCATTGGTCGATACATCTAAGGTGTTGGCATTTTGCTGGATCTCACGGATCAGCGTTTGTAGTTTATTCAAAAACTGATTAACACTTCCGGCCAGTGCGCCGAGCTCATCTTGTGAAGTGATAGGAATTCGACTGACCAGATCACCTTCACCGCGGCTAATATCTTCAACTTTGTCGTGAACCAGGTTAATGCTATTGATGATAATTCTCGGTAACTGCCAGGTCAGTAAGATCCCGATCAATACCGCGCCAGCTGATAACAATATGGTCAGCCATTGGCGGGAATTAGCTACTTCACTGGAGGTTTCTTGTGTCTTTGTGGCAATAGCCTCAAGGTCGTCAGTACCCAGGTTGTAGTATTCGCGGACTTTCTGGAATACGGGCATGGTGGCAATGGTTTTGGCCACTGCGGCATCCTGTTGCCCGGCATCGACTAACGAAAACACCTGTAATGCGGCACTCTTCCACGTTTCAAAATCAGTTTTAAAATTACCAAATTTTGCCGTGACCTCAGGATAAGCCCTCATACTGGATAAAAAACTCATCATGCGATCAGACGCTTGTTGGCTATTTTCATCGAAATCAGCGCGTAATTTTTGCGAATTACTCCGGTTTACCCCCATTTGCAGATATTCATGTTGTGCCGTTAACGCCTGATACAAGTCGCGATCGGCATTGAGCACCACACCTTGCGCTTTGAGTAAGTGACCGGCAAAGACATCGGTATTGTGTTGTAGCGTTGCCAGCGTCTGGTAACTGATCACACTCAAGATCAGCAGCAGAATAGTTAAAATCGCCTGTCCGAAAACAATTTTTGTGCGGATCGTGAGTGATGTCAGCATGGTATTGGTGTCCTGATAGATGCAGCGTGATACACAATCCTTATGTCACGATTGCTTTAATGAATGTGTTATTACATTTTATTAACAATTGTAGGTTAATCAGGATGTTTTTTCATGGCGAATGAATACTTACTTCACGGTATGATGTGAAAAATTAACCTGATACAGGATAGGGTATGTCAATTTGGGTGGATGCCGATGCGTGTCCGAATGTGATTAAAACGATACTCTTTCGAGCAGCTGAACGAACGGCTACCGCATTAATCTTGGTGGCTAACCAGACTATTTCTATCCCTCCTAGTCGTAATATTCGTACGCTGAGAGTCGAATCTGGTTTTGATGTTGCCGACAATGAAATTGTGAAACGGGCAGAGGCCGGTGATCTGGTGATCACCAGTGATATCCCACTTGCTGCCGATGTTATCGATAAAGGGGCTTTTGTTTTATCACCACGTGGCGAAGAATTTACTAAAGAGAATATCCGTGGGCGTCTGAATATTCGTGATTTTATGGATACCATGCGTGCCAGTGGCATTCAAAGCGGTGGTCCGGCAGCACTCAATGAGACGGATAAACGCACCTTTGCGAATGCACTGGATCGTTATCTGGCACGTCAAAAATAAGTGTCAGCAATAAATGACAGATATAAAAAAGGGATACCAGCATGTATCCCTGAAAATATTTGTTGTTCGATGTTATTCGCTGTCGCTGCTAAACCAGCCAGAAGCTTTTTTCTCTTTGGCTTTACCTTCACTGGTCATCATTGACTTGGTGCCTTCCGATACATTTCTGGTGGCATCGGCTTTAGCCTGAATATTATCGGCTTCCGCATCTTGTTGTTTGAGTTCACGGTCGATGTAATCGTCAGCGCGTTTCGCTTTTGCTTTCAATGCTGCCAGCTCAGCCTTTTGACGTTCAACCTCTAATTCCCGCAGCTGATCTTCATAGCTTTGGTCGCGGTGTTTATCGGCTTGTGCGGCTTCGGCTTTGGCTTTCTCCCGTGCCGCACTTTTCGCCGCTACCGCAGCTCTTGCCCGCGCTTCTTTACGCTCTTGTGCTTCATACGCTTTACGTTCGCGTTCTTCTTCTGCTTTCATTTCTGCTTCAGCTTTACGCTGCGCTGCTTGTTCTGCCGCCACCCGATCTTGCTGCACCTGATCAATAGTTGCCAATTGATCTTGTAAGGATTGCGCAGACGCAGATGATGCAACCAAAAACAAAGAGAGAGCAATCAACGATTTATTCATACTAACTCTCAATCTTTATGACTTAGTAGGGCAAGTCGCATTCGGTTGTAAACGGGTTTCTTCCCCATCGGTTGAAATGACAAGGGCAACACCGGGTGAAAACTCACACATTTTGCCGACTTGTGCTGAGTTATACGTCTGGCCATCTTCAATATAGGTGAGCGACACCCCATCGACCAAAACGGTATCTTTTACTAGCGAGCCCGCTGCTGCACCTACACCGGCACCACCGGCAACACCAACAACTGTACCGCTTTTCGAATGGTTGCTGGTTTTGTTACCAATTACGCCACCAGCCACAGCGCCAAGAATACCGCCAATCATCTGGGCATTTTGTTTGCCTTCGGTATTATCGACTTCAATTTTGGCTGGCATTACGGCCAAAATTTTTACTGTTTTCGCGGCTTGCCGGCTGTTGACCTGACCAGCTTTATAAACGTTGGCAGAATACTGTTCACCTGATGAAGAGCAGCCTGTTACTGCGGCAGAAAGAATAAATGCCCATGCACTTAGTATTGATTTGTTCATTATATTTTTCATGAAACCCCAAATAGACATTGGGTAGGTATGGCATCGAGATCAGAAGATAAGATGCTTGGCTGGCTACCTGTTCATGTTCTCCGTTTATCCGTGGCCGAATTATTATGATTAGACTGGATGGCCGTTGGGAACGACTATCCTATATCCGTGCGATGTATTTTTTGCTTTTCAGTAAGAGGGGATATCAATACTGATAACGCCTATCGATTCTAAAAGATCAGTCACCAGTTACCAGCGTGCAGTGAGGTCAACTGATTGATATAGCAGGTTAAATAATGATTAAAGCGGAGTGGGGAAGGATAAAAACATGAGGCCCCAGCGATAACGCTGGGGCTTTGAGAATAGATAGACGGTTTACCTACGCATTATCAACTTGCTTGCGCTGATAACGATCTAACCAGCTAAATAGAAACGGATTGAGCATGATGGAAAAAATAGCGCCCGCAAGCACTAAATCACGGGCTTCGTTAGGCAATAATTTCAGATAAATGGCTAATCCAACCAGAATAAAAGCAAACTCACCGATCTGGGCTAAACTCGCAGAAATCGTTAATGCCACCGATTTGGAATAACCGAACAGACGAACTAAACCATAAGCAGCGAGCGATTTCCCGGCAATAATGATCAGTACCGTCAAAATAACGGCCAAAGGTTGCTGCAGTAAGATGCTGGGGTTAAATAACATGCCGACGGAAACAAAAAACAAGACCGCAAACGCATCGCGCAAGGGCAAAGTGTCTTGTGCCGCTTTATGACTGAGTTCAGAGCCACTGAGTACCACACCGGCAAAAAAAGCCCCCAGCGCAAATGAGGCGCCAAATAGTTTTACGGCAGCAAAGGCAATACCGAGAGCAATGACTAATACGGCTAAAGTAAAAAGCTCTGCTGAACCGGTATCGGCGGTACGCGATAAAATCCACGGGATCAAACGACGGCCAATCACAAACATAAACAAAATAAAGGCGAACACTTTACCCAGTGTCACGGCCAACTGTAGCCATAAATCCGTGGATGAATTTGCTGCATCAGATGGGGCGAGCACCGGCAACAAGACCAAGGCTAACACCATCACCAGATCTTCCACGATCAGCCAACCAATAGCGATTTGACCTTCCCGTTTGGCAAGCAGACCTTTACTTTCCAGCGCCCGTAATAACACAACCGTGCTAGCAGTAGAAAGACTCAGGCCAAATACCAGACCCACGGTCCATGACCAGCCAAATAACTTGCCAGCCAGCGCCCCCAACAAGGTAGCGAAGACGATTTGTAATATTGCACCGGGAATGGCGATGTATTTAACGGACAATAAATCTTTGACTGAAAAATGCAGCCCGACGCCAAACATCAATAAGATCACACCAATCTCAGCTAATTCAGCAGCCAGTGCCTGATCAGCGACAAAACCCGGTGTGAACGGGCCACACAACACACCGGCTAACAGATAGCCCACCATGTTGGAAAGGCGCAAGCGATGCGCAATCATGCCAAATATGAATGCCAGAGTCAGACCACCTACGAGTGTCGTGATCAGGGGCAAAGTGTGGGGCATCCGGTTCTCCTGTTAATGTGCGGTGTTGTGAGCCATACGGCGTAGTGCGAGCCATGGAATAAAGCTGCCAATCAGTGCCATAACGGCAATCATGATAATTTTGGCATCCGGCAGTAAAGAAACCATCTGCATACCAATTGAACCTAGGATAAACGATGAAAATGTCAGTAATGACGATGCGGCGCCGACATCGTTGTGAACTTGTTCCAGCACCATATGGTTACACAGCGGACGGCTGATGCCCATACAAAATGAAACTGCAAACATGGATGCAGCAAAACTGATGCTGGTCGGGTGCCAAAATAACATCACTAAGCCGGCTATAAACATACCAGCCAACGACCAGTTCAGGATCTGCATCGACGTAAGGCGAGAACTGAGTTTCGCGCAACTATAAGAACCCGCCATTAACCCAATCGCATTGAAACCAAACAGTAGACCAAATTGTTGTGAGGTTAACTGGAAGTCATGCATATAAATACTGCTGGAAGCAGCAAGAAACGAATAGAAAAATAGCGGAGTAATGGAAAAAACCAGTGTCAGAGAACGATAGGGCCGGTTTTGAAATAACACCATATAACGGCGTAAGACTGCACAAAGACCGCCTTGTGTCCGGTGAATAGCAGGTTCTTTTAGTGTAATTGCACCAAATAATGATGCTAACGCCAACATGACATGGGAAATAAAAATCACCCGCCATGACAGATGTTCGATGACCCAACTACCCAGCATCGGTGCCAGCATCGGCACCAGTGGCACAATCACGCCGATATAGGCCATCACTTTTTTCTGCTGTTCGCCGGTATACAGATCCTTTGACAGCGTTAGACATAATGAAGAGGCAGCGGCGGCGCCACAGCCTTGCAGAAAACGGGCAAGTACCAGTTGACCAATCGATTGTGCCATCGCACAAAACAGGCTACCGGCAATGAAGATCAGTAACCCGGCAAACAGCACCGGACGACGGCCGAAACGATCGGCTAACGGACCATAAATTAATAAAAACAGACTAAATGTGATGAAGAATATCACTAATGAGAAGTTAGCTTCTGCCAGCGACAATTGCCACAAATGTTGCAGCATGGGTAAGGCGGGCAAATACATATCGGTGGCTAGTGCTGGAAAACCAGCCAGCAGAATAATCAGGACAAACGGCGGCATCACAGAACCTTTTTCTGATAATGAAAGGAGAATAGCAGTAACAAAAAAGTAACAGTTTGCGGCAATCAATACCAGTATTGGAAATGCGATTTATGTAACCGGTTGCAATGAGAGTAGCTACGCCAGTTCAAAACCAGCGTAGCTAAATCAGCCGAATAGGAAATCAGAATGCGTCGCTAACAATTTCTTTAGTAAACGATTTTTCGCAGAAATGGCATTTCAGACGTACTTCGCCTTGCGCGGATCGCACGCCAAAACGGCTGCGCACGGGTTCCCGGTGGCTGATGCAATTTGAGTTCGGGCAAGCAAACACGCCGACAATCACCTCAGGTAATTGCAGCTGATGTTTGGTTACTACTTTGAAATCAGCAATGATATTCACGGTAGCTTGTGGCGCAAACAGGGCCAACTGGTTGGCCTGATCGGCGGTGAGTTGCGTGTTTTCCACCTTGATCAAATCTTTGGCGCCCAGTGCTGCAGACGGCAGATTCAAACCTACCGTGATGCGCTGACGCGTATCCAGTAGATGGAACAGTTTCAGGATCTTAATGCCCTGACCGGCAGGAATATGGTCTATGACTGAGCCGTTGCAGATCGCCTCGACTTGCAGCTGTTTTTTCTCTGGCATGATCGGCTCCTTAGACTTCTTCGTTCAACACTAACGCCAGCAGTGCTTGGCGCGCATACACGCCATTGCCCGCTTGCTGGAAATAATAGGCATGTGGTGTTTCGTCCACATCGGTATGGATCTCATCCACGCGTGGCAGTGGATGCAGGATCTTCATATTCGGTTTTGCTGTTGCCAGCTCTTCGGCAGTCAGCACGAATTTAGCGGCAATGTGGCGATATTCCGATTCCTCAAAACGCTCTTTCTGCACGCGAGTCATATACAGAATATCCAGCTCAGGCATTACTTCTTCAATAGACTCATGGCAACTGAACTCGATACCTTTTTCCGTTAACTCTTCACAGATGTAGTCGGGCATAGAGAGCGCTTCAGGCGCGATAAAATAGAAACGTGCGCCAAACAAACTTAAGGCTTGTGCCAGTGAATGCACGGTACGGCCATATTTCAGATCGCCGACAAAGGCCAGTTTCAGGCCATCCAGCGTGCCTTGGGTTTCATAAATAGTGAACAGATCCAGCAACGTCTGTGTTGGGTGCTGGTTGGAGCCATCGCCGGCATTGATCACCGGAATGGACGAAAACTCGGCCGATAACCGCGCAGCACCTTCCTGTGGATGACGGATCACAAATGCATCGGTGTAGGAGGTGATCACGCGCACTGAGTCGGCCAGCGTTTCGCCTTTTTTAGCCAGCGAGGTATTACCTGCATCAGCAAAACCAATCACGGAGCCGCCAAGGCGATGCACGGCAGTTTCAAAAGAGAGACGGGTACGCGTTGAGGCTTCAAAGAAGCAACTCGCAATGACTTTATGCTGTAACAGATCATGACGCGGCGTCTGTTTCAGGCTGCTGGCTGTTTTGACGACCAGCTCCAGATCACTGCGGGTTAGATCCGCAATCGACAGGATGTGTTTTTTATACAGGGGGTTGGCCATGGCTGTAGTGTCCTCAGACAGGATTGGAGCACGCGTTCCGGCGTTGCTCTGGGTGTAAAGGCACAGAAAAAAGCCCCATTTGCAGGGGCTTTTGGCATGAGATCGGAAGAATGGCAACACCATTGCCGGCAGGCTGTTGCGGCAGTGCGCAAAAAGTCAGAGCAATGTCTTGATGCATGATAAGGCGTCCATTCTGTCAGTGCGCGCTGATTATAGTTGATGGGGGGGAGTGTGTTAAGCGAGCAGACACAAAGATCTGTGTTTAAAAAACACCGGAAGATCGATTTTTTTGCTGAAATCATAAGCAATTAGCTAAAAAAGCAGCAAAAGAATCAACCGACAGAAAAATCGCTTTACCTTTTAGGGTCAGTTTGTATAATCGCCAGCGTAAATTGCAGGGGCGTAGTTCCAATTGGTAGAACAGCGGTCTCCAAAACCGATGGTTGGGGGTTCGAATCCCTCCGCCCCTGCCAAATTAAACCAGCGAAAGCTGGTTTTTTAGTTTCTGGCTTCCGGTAAATTAATTTCGTCAGCATTAACGCACCTTCCGCAACACACGGCCCGACAGGCTGGTATCAAATCTCCAGACATTATCAAAAATCTTCATCAACGATGGTTTGCCGTGGCGCGATAAGCTAACCGCATTAAAGCGATTGCCGTTGCGTTTGATCTGCAGCGCTTGCTGTTCGGTATCAACACTTAACCGCTGAGCAATAAAATCGGATAACACCACGGCATCGGCGTTGCTAAAGCGCGCTTGTTGCATGTAATGCATCACTTGCTGCATACAAGGTTCGAGATCAGTGCCGCCTTTAAACGAACAACCGAGGAAGTTTAAGGCTTCTTGCAACCCTTCCGGGCCAGTCAGTTCATATGTGACGACATCGGTGGAAAACAACATGATTACACAAGCGCGGTTTTCGGAAAGCGCAATCTGCAACAGCGCAAAACAAAACCCTTTGGCACAGTCTTCCGGATAGCCACTCATCGAACCCGAGGTATCAATACAGACGATGAATGGCCCTTTTTTGTCTTGGGTTTCACCAAATGTACGCCGTTCACTCAAGACGGTTTCCAAACTGCGACTTTGCCCCATGAATTGATAATTCAGCAGGCGTCGTTCTGCCAGTTGCTTATAGAATACCGTTTCCAATTCGGGTTCGGTCAGCAACACCGTTTCCGAGCTGATCAGGCGATTTAATTCATTACTCTGGTGAATACCCACCAAGTCGTCCGGCACATTGTCATGTTGCACGTATTGCCACTCTGGCACTTCTACCTGCTCAATGTATTCTTCCGCATGGCTATCCTGTATAGCGGCGCGGCCTAAATCGTCGGCAATTTTTTTCAGCTCCGGATTGTTCTGCAAAAAACTCGCATAATGGCGGAACAGTGAATTATTGCCCTGGAGCAGACGGGTAGCCGTGAGATCCCATAATTTACCCGGGTGTTGGGGGGCTAATGTTTCATCCAATTCACCGGCGATCTGCATGCGTTGTTCTAGCTCTTGCATCATGCGTTCACGTTCTTGTTCGGCAAAGGCAATTTCTAATGACATGATGCGAGAAGAGAGATGCTCACGCCATTTCTGCATGAACAGCTGTTTACGATTAATCGAATTAGCCTGGCTCAGGCTAATCAGCAGACTTTGTGCGTCGGGGTGGAAATCACTTTGTTGCAATTGGAACAAAACACGAACACTGTGCTGCGTGAACTGTTCAGCGGTAAACCCCTGTGTTTCGATGTAGAGAATGTATTCTTGCTGTAAATCATCCGGCACCGGAATGTTTTTCATTTGTGCCGGTAAAGCATGACTCCACTGTTGTACATGTTCTTGTATGTGCTTCAAAAACATCGGGTGATCATGCATAAAATTCGAAATCTGTGGCGACGACATAACCGTCGACACCAGATCTTGCACCATCTGGGTTTCATTAATCGACAATAATAGCGATAGCGTTTGTAAATCGACCATAAGCTAGTGTCCGGTCAGTTGCACCAGTGATTCAAGACTATGCAAATTAGTTTCCAACTGCTGTTGTAGGTTTTTAACTTCGCTATCTAATCGTAGAAAACTTTCTTCAATAGCGGTAAGAGATTCCTGCGCTAAAAACAGATGCGGGCATTCAGAGGTAAACAACAAATACTGTTTTTTGACTTCATCACGACTTTTCCGTAATTCACTTTGCAAACCATTAAGCTGTTCACGCCAGCCTTTTTCCTGCCATTCCGGCAAACCTTGTTTGCTGGAAATCGTCAGCGGGATCGGGCGATTACCGCTATCTCGGGCAATTAACACCGCATGACCATCCGCACCTTGAATATCGGCATCCAGTTGCAGCGTAGTCGCTTGCTGATCTTCCTGTAACCGCACCGGGATCGGTTCTTGTTTATGCAACCAAAGCATTAACTCTTTACGGCGCAAGGTAGCGTAGTGGATCTCGCGCTCTGGATGTTTTGGATCGAGATAGGCGGTTTGTAAAAAAATCAGGCGATAATTTTCATCAACCGGGCTGATGTCCGCCGCTTTAAAGTCCAGTTGCCAGCCTTTGCCTCGTTTACGCAGCACATTTTGTCCGGGTGCCAGGCGACAGCCCAGAATTTTGGTTTGTTCACGCTGATATTGCTGCAGATCAGTTTGTAGCCGTTTCAGGGTGAAATGTAAGCGTTCTTGCCCGAAGGCTTGTTTACAGGCGAAATCGTGCAGCAAGGTCTCGATCTGCTGTCTGGCATACAGGTCATGCCATAGACAGTCTTTTAGCAGTAACAGATCTAAAGCGTTAACTTTGTGGCGGCCATTAAAAAAGGCACTGGCTTGTAACAGGCGCAGTGCTTTTTTCCAGCGCCGATCTGACACATACATAGAATCTTGTTGTTCACCACTTTGCTGGCTGAGCTGGAAAATATGCTCGCGCAGGGCATACAACTGTTCAAAGATCGCGTCTGGTAACGCAACTTGTGTCAGCGCACGCTGCCATTCATGATATTCATCATCATTGATTTTAATATCGGCGGTGACAGGGTCATGTTGTGGGTCTTGTCGACTGATCAACATAGCGCGGAAGTTTTGTTTATCCTGAATGCGGTCCATCCAGATCCGCATTAGCATGCGGTCATACAAAGCTTCTAATCCGCTATCTTTCTGTGGTAATTCATTCGATGCTGTAACCAACAGACGCATGGGAACAGATATTTCGCGTTCACCATTGCGGAACCGGTGCTCGTTGATGACAGTCAGTAAGGTATTCAGGATCGCCGGGCCGGCTTTCCAGATCTCATCAAGAAAGACCACTTCGGCATCGGGCAGATAGCCTTCGGTCAGGCGCATGTAGCGACCATCGTCTTTTAAAGCCTGGATCGACAGTGGGCCAAACACTTCTTCCGGCGTGGAAAAGCGGGTCATCAGATATTCAAATGCCTGGCTATTGCTAAAGGCATGGATCAACCGGCGTGCAATCAAACTCTTGGCGATACCCGGCGGGCCGAGCATGAAGACACTTTCCCCGGATAAAGCGGCCAACAGACACAGTCGGATGACGTCTTTTCGTTCAAACAGACCCTGAGACAGTGCATCGATTAAGCGACCGATACGTTCCTGAAGTTGTTTATTACTTTGCATGGCGCCATTCTCCGCCGTTATTTTCACTACTGCGCGGCATAAATTAACTGTAGTTTGCCGTAACAATTATTTTTCAGGCTTGTTTTATATCATTGATCCGCCGGAATTCGGTTTAACTATCGTCATTGAAATGATTTTTCCGAAATGAGGTATGGCTGTAATAATAGATGTGATATCGGCGACTGTCTTTTGTGAGGTGACTCTGGTATTTATGCGTCTGTCTTTACAAGAGGTCTGCTGTGCCAAAATCAATCTTGCGTCATTTGCACATAACCGACTGGCAATTACGTCATCCGGAACAATTACCTTATGCGCCGGCGAAGGTGAGTCAAGCTCAGCCCGTGTGTTGGGTAGTGGGGGCATTACCTGAATGGATTGCGGATCTGTGTTTGGTACTGCCGGTCGCGACTTATCAGCATTTAGCTCATGCTACCGATTTACCCGCACAATTAGCGGCCCATGACTGGGTTTTATGGAATGGTGACAATCTCATTTCTACGCATTTCTCTCACCCTTATCAGCTTTCATTCTCTTCAGCCGCATCGGCGAAGCAACAACTATGGCATCAGATCTGTCAGTATGAACATTGAATTTTTTGTTCCGGAAAAAAGCGACATCCAGTCGTTATATGAAATTGAATGCCGGGCCCACGCATATCCGTGGAGCCATCATTTATTGTCATCCAATTTTGGTAAGCGTTACGTCAATGGTGCCATCAAACATCAGCAGCAAGTGATTGGTTTTTACATTGCCGATCTGTTGCTCGATGAAAGCACGTTGATGAATATCTGTATTGATCCGCGCTGGCAGCGACATGGCTTCGGTCAGCTATTATTAGAACATTATCTGCAACAAACCGCCGAACGGGGCTGCATCCAGTGGTGGTTGGAAGTCCGTGCATCCAATGTTGCCGCGCAAACGTTATATGAGAAAAAAGGTTTTCATCAGGTTGGTGTGCGGAAAAACTATTATCAGAATGGAAAACTGAGCGAAGACGCGTTCGTCATGCATAAATATGGCATTGATGATTAGGACAAACCTGTAATGCGTGAACTGGTCATGATGGTATTACTGCTGTGTGTCGTTTCGGCACATGCCGGGTCAGTCTACAAATATGTCGATGCGAAAGGTATCGTCAGTTATACCGATCAGTATGACCGGGCGCAGCCGTTTAATCCGATTGAAATTGATGTCTGGGAACCGGATCAGGATGCTGTGCAGTTGCGCTATACCAAAAACGGTAACCTTTATTTGCATAACAGCCTGTATGGTCCGGTCACTGTGACATTAAAAATGAATCGTCAGGACAATATCATCGCGCACCGCAATTTATCTCAACCGATTGTTGTTGCACCGAGAACCGAGTTGTTTGTCGATCAGGTGCATTATATGGGGCAGGGCTCATTGGAGTTTGGATTCCATTTCTCGGTCGGTACACCGTCCGATATTCAGGAAGACCATTCGTTGTTACTCCCACCATTTAGTGGCAGTTTTCAAATATCCCAGGCTTTTAATGGTGGCTATAGCCATAACTTGCCGGGTAATCGGTATGCGATGGATATATCCATGCCTGTTGGGACCCCCATTCTGGCGGCGAAATCCGGTACTGTATTAGATATGCGCGACAGCTTTGATGGGCATAGCACTGATCCGGCGGAGCGAGCTCGGACCAATTACATCCGTATTCTACATAGTGATGGCACGATGACTTTGTATGCGCATCTGAAAACGCACAGTGGAATGGTTCACCCCGGTCAACATGTTAAAGCAGGTCAGTTATTAGCGTTATCGGGGAATACCGGTTACAGCACCGGACCCCATCTGCATTTTTCTGTGCAACGTAACGATGGTGCGCGATTAGTCTCTATTCCTTTTAATTTACAGGGTATAGTTCCGCAAAAAGGCGTATGGCTGGCTGGCCAGTCGGCACAATTGAATTGAATTCGACGATTAATCTATCGACATAATCGATATCAGTAATCATATGTTGCGATTAGGTGAGAAAAATGGAGCTTTCATGCCAAATAATTCACGTGAAAGGTGTTTTGTGCGTTTTTTTTCATGTGCATAGCAGGTAGAGTATCAGCCCCATTTATTTTCGGGATTGTGCGTAAGCTCTCAGAACTTGGCCGGTAGACTGAGTCCGCAATTCCCGGAAATAGAACTGAAGATGCAGGTACGTTTTTGTGTTGAAACGTCTACACTATTGCCTGCGAATTTTGAACCGGTCGCTGTGGGCATTAATGCAGCGTCATTTTTCACTATCAGGGAAAAATCATGCAGATTGGAATACCGAGAGAAAGCCTTGCCGGTGAGACGCGGGTCGCTGCGACTCCGAACACCGTTGAGCAACTAAAAAAACTCGGCTTCGACGTGGTTGTCGAGTCTGGCGCGGGTGCACTGGCCAGCTTTGATGATGCCGCGTATGTGGCCGCCGGCGCCAGCGTCGCGGCGTCTGCCGATATCTGGCAGGCCGATATTATTTACAAGGTGAATGCCCCGTCCGATGCTGAAATCGGTCTGATTAAAGAAGGCGCTACCTTAGTCAGTTTCCTGTGGCCAGCACAAAACCCTGAGCTCGTCGCCAAACTGTCGACTAAAAAAATCAATGTGTTGGCAATGGACATGGTGCCGCGTATTTCACGTGCACAGTCTTTGGATGCCCTGTCTTCGATGGCCAACATCGGTGGTTACCGTGCGGTGATTGAAGCAGCCCATTCATTTGGTCGTTTCTTCACCGGTCAAATCACCGCTGCCGGTAAAGTACCGCCAGCCAAAGTGCTGGTGATTGGTGCCGGTGTTGCCGGTCTGGCTGCGATTGGTTCAGCGCGTTCACTGGGTGCGATTGTGCGTGCCTTTGATACCCGTTTAGAAGTGGCGGAACAAATCGAATCCATGGGTGGCGAGTTCCTGAAACTCGACTTCGGTGGGGAAGACGGTTCATCGTCGGACGGTTACGCGAAAGTCATGTCCGATGAGTTCATCAAAGCGGAAATGGCCCTGTTCGCGGAACAAGCCAAAGACGTGGATATCATCATCACCACGGCGCTTATTCCAGGTAAACCCGCACCAAAACTGATTACCAAGGAAATGGTTGATTCGATGAAACCGGGCTCGGTGATTGTCGATTTGGCCGCAGCGACCGGTGGTAACTGTGAATACACCGTACCGGGTACACTGTCCGTGACCGACTCAGGTGTGAAAGTGATTGGTTACACCGACCTGCCAGGTCGTCTGCCAACGCAGTCTTCACAGCTGTATGCCACCAACCTGGTGAACTTGGCCAAACTGTGGTGCAAAGAGAAAGACGGCAACATCAATCTGGATTTCAACGACGTCGTGTTGCGTAACATGACCGTAGTGCATCAAGGTGAAGTGACCTTCCCGCCACCGGCGATCAGTGTTTCTGCGGCACCGAAACAAGAAGCGGCCAAACCAGCTGCGGCGAAAGTCGAAGCGAAGAAACCATGTAAGTCGAAAAAATGGCTGGGCGTGGTGGGCTTAGGGCTGTTTGGTCTGTTAGGCCATGTGGCACCGCCAGAGTTCCTGTCGCATTTCACCGTATTTGTACTGGCCTGTGTGGTGGGT
The DNA here is from genome assembly GCF_963678185.1 of uncultured Tolumonas sp. Classification (NCBI taxonomy): domain Bacteria; kingdom Pseudomonadati; phylum Pseudomonadota; class Gammaproteobacteria; order Aeromonadales; family Aeromonadaceae; genus Tolumonas; species uncultured Tolumonas sp. The sequence goes on along the minus strand of NZ_OY782757.1, from coordinate 2,043,166 downwards.
TATTACGTGGTATGGAACGTCAGCCACTCACTGCATACACCACTGATGTCAGTAACAAACGCGATTTCCGGCATCATCGTGGTCGGCGCCCTGTTACAGATTGGCAGTGGCTCGGGTCTGGTGTCAGCACTGGCGTTTGTCGCCGTACTGATTGCCACCATTAACATCGTCGGTGGTTTCACCGTGACTCAGCGCATGCTGAAGATGTTCCGTAAGGGTTAAGGGGAGCTGACATGTCTCAAGGTTTAGTAACTGCTTCATACATCGTGGCAGCGGTGCTGTTCATTGCCAGTCTGGCGGGTTTGTCGAAACAGGAGACCGCAAAATACGGTAACTTGTTTGGCATGACCGGGATGGCAATTGCACTGATTGCGACCATTGCCAGCCCAAGCGTGCATGGTGTGGTCTTTATTCTGGTGGCGATGGTCATCGGTGGCTCTATTGGTGCACGTTTAGCACTGAAAGTTGAAATGACCCAAATGCCTGAGCTGGTTGCAGTATTGCACAGCTTTGTGGGTTTGGCGGCCGTTTTAGTAGGCTATAACAGCTTCATCGAACTGTTACCGGCTAACGCGGTGCAACAACTGGTGTTGCCACTGAACGGCTCACCGGAAGAAATCATGGCGGCGGCACAAGCAGCCATCAGCCAGATTGCACAACAAACCGCGAATGGTCACGGTCATCTGACCGGCGCGATGCTGAACATCCACCTGACTGAAATCTTCTTAGGCGTGTTCATCGGTGCGGTGACCTTCACCGGCTCTATTGTGGCGTTCGGTAAATTGCGTGGCACTATCAGCTCGAAACCGCTGAATATTCCACACAAACATAAACTGAACCTGCTGGCCGCAGTGGCCTCGTTCCTGCTGATGCTGTTGTTCATCAAAGTCGGTGGCTCAACGTTTGCTATCATCGTGATGACGCTGATTGCACTGGCGTTCGGCTGGCATCTGGTCGCCTCTATCGGTGGTGCGGATATGCCAGTCGTGGTTTCCATGCTGAACTCCTACTCCGGTTGGGCGGCCGCAGCAGCCGGCTTTATGCTGTCTAACGACCTGCTGATTGTGACCGGTGCACTGGTTGGTTCATCAGGTGCCATCCTGTCTTACATCATGTGTAAGGCGATGAACCGCTCGTTCATCTCTGTTATCGCCGGTGGTTTTGGTACTGACGGTGTAGCGTCTTCATCTTCTGAAGAAGAGATGGGCGAATACCGTGAAATGTCACCGGAAGAGGTGGCTGAGCTGCTGAAAAACTCCAGCTCCGTCATCATCACCCCGGGCTACGGCATGGCAGTGGCACAGGCACAATATCCGGTGGCGGACATCACCCAGAAACTGCGTGATAAAGGCATCAACGTGCGCTTTGGTATCCACCCAGTGGCCGGTCGTCTGCCAGGGCATATGAACGTACTGCTGGCGGAAGCGAAAGTACCGTACGACATCGTGCTGGAAATGGACGAAATCAACGAAGACTTCACGGAAACTGACACCGTACTGGTTATCGGTGCCAACGACACTGTGAACCCGGCAGCGATGGAAGACCCGGGCAGCCCGATTGCCGGCATGCCGGTACTGGAAGTGTGGAAAGCGCAGAACGTGGTGGTGTTCAAACGTTCGATGAACACTGGTTACGCCGGTGTGCAGAATCCACTGTTCTTCAAAGAGAACTCGCACATGTGCTTTGGTGATGCGAAAGCGACCGTAGAAGCCATTCTGAAAGCGCTGTAACAGCACTATCAGAACGCAGAAGAGGGAGGCTAATTGGCCTCCCTTTTTTATTTTCCACATTACCGCTCAAGACCACTGCCGATCTGTCGATATACTGAATACAGGGGGAGTCTATGATGCGCAGTATTTGGATATTCGTTAGTTTGCTTGCTAGTAGCGTTGCTGTTTATGCAGCGGGAGAAAATGTTGCTACTACAGCGGCCCCTGCTGCCAGATCGGCAGCTGACCCTGATTATATTCCTCCCAGTACCGCGATTTTTTCAGGTCTTGAGACTGCGGCACCGCCAGAAAACCCAGCAGCTTCATCAGGCCAACGAATGTCGCAATCAATTAATGAAGCACTCAATATTGCGCCTAAAGGTAGTAGTCAGCAGGCAGGAAATGCACCTACAGGACCTAAACCTTTAGATGTTGCACCATTATCAATTCCTGATTCTCCTGATAAACAACAAGGCGGAATACCAGCTGGTAGTCCGGCACAAAAAGCAGATATTCCGGCTGAATTATTACATGGTTCTATTTCCAGTCACTCGGCAGTGACTGATGAGTTATCCGTTATCGAGATATACACGCAAGAGGAATTGATTGCTCTGATTAATGACGACAAACATCTACACCGTGTTGCAAATATTGATGAATGTCAGTTGGTTAAAGATATAGAGTTGCGCGCCAGAGTCGTTATGATCCCGGCTTACCAGTATTTGTGGGGCGATATGTTATTAACGGGAACTTGTACTAAGAAAAACGCTGAATTAGGTATCGAGTATCTGTGGAAAGCGGCTCAGCAAGGTCTTCCCGCTGCCTTGGAACATTTGGCGCGTTATTACGCCAAAGGACATTATGTACAACGTGACACCCAGCAAGCGGCCATTTTTATGCATGAAGCAGCAGCGCAAGGCTATCTTAAAGCACAGATAGGCTGGGTGGATATGCTGGTTAGCGGGTTAGGCAGCCCATTAGATTATGAAGAGGCCTACAGCTGGTTGCATCACTCCGTCATTGTCGATGACAAACAGCACAAACAGGCAGCCTCATTGTTAGCGCGGTTATCCCGTAGAATGCCGCCCAATATTATTGCGCGAGCCAAAAACTATCGCTGGCAGTAATTACAACATGCTTTGCAATAACCGACTGCCAAAATAAGCTACGGCTAACAATAGATTCCCAGTTAACGTCATGATCACTAAGCGTTGACCGCGCCAGCCGCGGTAATAATGCCCCCACAACAAGGTGGCATAGATACACCAGGCAATGACGGATAAACCGACTTTGTCCAGATTACTGGGCGCCAGCATATTATCTAAAAACAAAAAACCGCTCGAAATGGATAATGTCAGCAATACACCGCCAATCTGTAATAATCGAACCAGCTGTTTTTCGATCCGAAGCAATGGTGGTACGTTATGTAAATTAAGCTTACGCCGTTGTTTAAGCTGATAATTCAGATAAACCTGCAATAAAGCAAACAGACTGGCAATGCTCATCATGGCATAAGAAAGCAGCGCCAGCGCAATGTGGATCACAAGCCCAGGGCGATCCCCTAAACTGGTTAAATAGTGAGAGGGGGTAACCGAATTACTAAATAACAGCACTACCGCAAAAGCATAAGCAAACGGCAATAAGATCCAGCTATTTTGTCGCTGGCTGATAATGGTAAGGCCAATATTAATCAATAACGCCACCAGTGAAGCAACATTGATGACACTTAAATTTTGTACCGATTGCGCCTGAATGATAGTCATCCCCAGCGCGAGCATATGTAATATGATCGCTGGCCAGGCAGCCATCAGCACCCGGCGTGGGGTATGTGTTGGAGTGGTGAAAAATTGCTGCAACACCAATGTGGTTGCAAACAAATAAAAGCCTATGCCCAGTAATGCTACGATCAGCATAATTTTTTAAGAGCCATCTAAAACAAGTGAACCTGCAGTATAGCCTTGTCTGTATTTTGCAGCCAGATGCATAGCATAAATGAGAATTATTGGCGTGATTAAACGCAATTTTGTATACAACGCCTGTTCCGCGAATCCCTTTCTTTAGTATCTGCAGTGACTTGGCTATAATCGACAACAATTTGGCCATAAGCTGCGGAGCCAGTCATGTTTGAAAATTTAACCGAGCGTCTATCCGCCACGTTGCGAAACATCAGCGGGCGTGGACGTCTGACCGACGACAACATCAAAGATACCCTGCGTGAAGTGCGTATGGCTCTGTTGGAAGCCGATGTTGCATTACCTGTCGTCAAAGAGTTTGTTAACCGTGTGAAAGAACGTGCGGTTGGGCAAGAAGTCAGTAAAAGCCTAAGCCCGGGTCAGGCTTTCATCAAGATCGTTCATGGTGAACTGATCTCAGTAATGGGTGAAGCAAACCAGGATCTGGATTTAGCCACCCAACCACCGGCGATTTTATTAATGGCGGGTTTGCAGGGGGCGGGTAAAACCACTTCGGTAGCCAAACTGGCTAAACTGCTGACCGAACGCCAGAAGAAAAAAGTTTTAGTGGTTTCAGCGGACGTTTATCGCCCAGCAGCGATCAAACAGCTGGAAACATTGGCAAATGACATCGGGGTTGATTTTTTCCCGAGTGACACCAGCCAAACACCATCACAAATCGCGGCTGCAGCACTAGATAGCGCACGTAAGCGCTATTTTGATGTGTTGATTGTCGATACCGCCGGTCGTTTGCATGTCGATAGCGAAATGATGGAAGAGATCCAGCTGCTGCATAAACAGCTGAATCCTATCGAAACGCTGTTTGTGGTCGATGCGATGACGGGGCAGGATGCGGCAAATACCGCTAAAGCATTCAGCGAAGCGCTGCCATTAACCGGTGTGATCTTAACCAAAGCCGATGGTGATGCGCGTGGTGGTGCGGCACTGTCGGTTCGCCATATCACCGGCAAACCGATCAAATTTATCGGTATGGGTGAAAAGACCGATGCGCTGGAACCTTTCCACCCCGATCGTATCGCTTCCCGTATTCTGGGTATGGGTGACGTGCTGTCTCTGATCGAAGAGATGGAACGCAACGTCGACAAAGAAAAAGCGACCAAGCTGGCGCAAAAAGTTCAGAAAGGTAAAGGCTTCGATCTGGAAGACTTCCGCGAGCAGCTGGTACAGATGCGCAATATGGGCGGCATGATGAGCATGCTCGATAAATTGCCCGGCGTTTCTGGTCTGCCAGATAACGTCAAAGGCCAGCTCGATGACAAACTTACAGTTCGCATGGAAGCCATCATCAATTCGATGACCAAAGGCGAGCGTCGTAATCCGGACATCATCAAGGGCTCACGTAAAAAACGTATCGCCATGGGCTCAGGCACTGAAATCCAGGATGTGAATCGGTTGCTGAAGCAATTTGACCAGATGCAAAAAATGATGAAGAAAGTGGCCGGTAAAGGTGGCTTACGAAAAATGATGGGAAATATGAAAAACATGTTACCGCCAGGTGGTTTCGGCCGCGGTGGTTTCTGATTTCAGATAGCGGCACATTAAGTGCCGCTTTGTTTTTCATCACATTCTACAAGGTTTTGATTTATGCAACCCATAGCTCCGTTCCCTCTAAAATCATTCAATACATTTGGCCTCGATGCTCAGGCGAAAATGGGCTTTGTGTTAAATGATGAGGCGGAGCTTGATACGCTGCGTGGATCTGCGTGGTGGTCAGACAGTCAACCACGGTTATTGATTGGTGAGGGTAGCAATATCCTATTCACCACCGATTTTGATGGACTGGTAATTGTTAACCGCCTGAAAGGGATCTCGGTGCAGGAAACTGCAGATGCCTGGTTGCTACATGTTGCAGCTGGGGAAAATTGGCCAGCGCTGATCCAGTGGACGCTGCAAAATCAAATGCCGGGGATGGAAAATCTGGCGCTGATCCCTGGTACTGTAGGTGCCGCACCGGTACAAAATATTGGCGCTTACGGTGTCGAATTCTGTCAGTTCTGTGAATATGTCGATACGTGGCATTTCTCTGATGGCCATCGTCAGCGTTATAGTGCGGCAGCATGTCAGTTTGGTTATCGTGACAGCCTGTTTAAGCATGAACTGCATGATCAAGTGATCATTACCGCTGTTGGTTTACGTATTCCAAAACAATGGCAACCGGTAGTGGAATACGGCCCACTGAAAGCACTGGGTGCCAATGCGACCGCCGAACAAATCTTCATGACGGTTTGTGAATTACGCCAGAGTAAATTGCCTGATCCGAGCTTGTTAGGCAATGCAGGTAGTTTCTTTAAAAATCCGGTAGTCAGCGCAACGCAAGCTGCAGCACTTAAACAACAACATCCTGCCATCCCGTGTTTTGCTGCCGGTGAAGGCCTGAATAAATTAGCCGCTGGTTGGTTGATTGATCAAGCGGGCCTGAAAGGATTTTGTCTGGGCAATGCGGGCGTGCATCGTGATCAGGCGTTGGTGTTGGTCAATCTAGGTAATGCCAGTGCAGCTGAAATTCTGCAGTTGGCGAAACATGTTGCCGGCACGGTTAAGCAGCAATTTGCTGTGCAATTGGAACCAGAGGTGCGTTTTATGGGTAAGTCCGGCGAAATAAATAGCCTGCAGGCCATCCAATGAAACAGCTGAATTCACGTCAACAAGCGTTGCTGGCAGTGTTAGCCGATGGTGCTTTTCATTCCGGTGAACAGATCGGGGCCGAATTAGGGATCAGTCGTGCCGCTATTAGCCAGCAGATAAAAAGCCTACGCTTATTAGGATTGGAAATATTTAGCATTACCGGCAAAGGTTATCGCTTAAATACACCACTTGAGCTGTTGAATACCGAAACACTTCAACACTTAGCTGTTGGCGCGCCTATACACACATGTGCCGTGATTGATTCCACTAATCAATACATGATGGCGCAACTTGAGCGTTGGCAAAAAGGCGAGTGTGTGCTGGCCGAAAGCCAGACGGCGGGTCGTGGACGGCGCGGACGGCAATGGCATTCACCCTTCGGTAGTCAGTTCATTATGAGTATGTACTGGCGACTTGATGATGGCCCTAGTGCGGCGATGGGGTTAAGTCTGGCCATTGGTGTTGCCGTGGTGCAAGCGCTGGAAAGTGCAGGTTACCGGGATTTGAGCCTGAAATGGCCGAATGACATCTACATGGCGCGGCGAAAACTCGCAGGCATATTGGTCGAAATGTCAGCTGCAGTCGGCGGCATCTGCCATCTGGTGATTGGTGTTGGTGTGAACCTGAATTTACCGGATGCGGTCATTGCACAATTGGATCAGCCTTGTGCTCATTTGGCGGAGCAACCGGTCGTGGTCGATCGCAATCAACTGAGTGCTACGATTATCCGAGCTTTGAGAAATGCGCTAGTTCTGTTTGAGCAACAGGGATTAACTGCATTTTTGATGGATTGGAATCGTTTAGATATTTTTATGCAACAGCCGGTGAAAGTATTGCTGGGCAATCAGGTCATCCACGGCATCTATTGCGGCATAGACGGGCAGGGAAATATGTTGCTGCAAGATCAGGATGGTATGCATAAATTTGTCGGCGGCGAGATCTCTTTACGCGCCGACATTTGAGTTATTTCCGTAACCGAACTTGCTCTATTGCGTGCTGACTACTTTTAGTCAGGATCAGGTTCGCCCGTTCGCGGGTCGGCAAGATATTGGCAATTAAATTCGGGTAATTGATTTCATCCCAGATCCGGCTGGCTGTAGCAGCAGCTTCATCTTCATCAAAATGTGAATAATGATGAAAGTAACTGGATGGGTCAGAAAATGCACTTTTACGGAAACGTAGGAAGCGCTGAATATACCACTCTTTTAACAGCTGTTTATCTGCATCGACATAGATAGAAAAATCAACAAAATCAGAAACAAACACATGATGTGGGTCATGTGGATAGTCCATTCCGCTTTGTAAGACATTCAAACCTTCGATGATCAAAATATCGGGCTGTTCCACGACTTTCATCTGGTCAGGAATAATGTCATAGATGTGGTGAGAATAGATGGGCGCCTCAACGCGTTGGTTGCCTGCTTTAATATCGGCAACAAAATTAACCAGGCGGCGCATATCATAAGATTGCGGAAAGCCTTTTTTCTTCATCAGCCCACGTTCTTCCAATACCCGGTTGGGATAAAGAAAACCGTCTGTGGTGATCAACTCGACTTTCGGGTGTTCCGGCCAATGTTCCAGTAATGCTTGCAGGATACGCGCCGTGGTGCTTTTCCCCACCGCCACACTACCGGCAATGCTGATCACATAAGGAACGCGCTGATTCGGCGTACTTAGAAATTGTTCAATAACTTTGCTGCGGTGTTGGCGCGCTTTGACATACAGATTCAATAAACGCGACAGAGGCAGATAAATATCTCGAACCTCATCCAGAGACAACTCATCATGAATGCCTCGTAAATCAATCAGATCTTGTTCCGTCAATGAAAGAGGGACGGAATCACGCAGATGAGCCCACTGTTCCCTGAAAAAATGTAAATAAGGCGAGAGATGTTGTGGATCAGCTGTCATTCGTGAGGTCCTTTCAGCAAGAGGCCCGACATTACACCAACCCCCTGTTATTCGACAACCGAAAGCGTATGTGAGTACTCAAAAAGCAGAAAACAGAACAAATTCATGGAAACGGGACAGAAAACTCGTGAAAACACACTGCAGAGTAGTTGCTCCACCGCCACGCTTGCACTAGAATTCGCAACGCTCTTTGCAGGACGCCATGATTTATTGGCACTGATGGAGGGATTCCCGAGCGGCCAAAGGGATCAGACTGTAAATCTGACGGCTCTGCCTTCGAAGGTTCGAATCCTTCTCCCTCCACCATCTTGAGCATTGTAGTTTTGCGGGCATCGTATAATGGCTATTACCTCAGCCTTCCAAGCTGATGACGCGGGTTCGATTCCCGCTGCCCGCTCCAATTTAAATCAAAACGCAATCATTGATACTCGTCGGACGGTGTGTACCGTGGTGAGTTTCTTACCATACAAACAGTGTTAGCTTAGAGGGACGAGCATGTCTAAAGAAAAATTTGAACGTACAAAACCCCACGTTAACGTTGGTACCATCGGCCACGTTGACCACGGTAAAACTACTCTGACTGCTGCCATCACTAACGTGCTGGCTAAAAAATTCGGTGGTCAAGCGCGTGCATTCGATCAGATCGACAACGCACCAGAAGAAAAAGCACGTGGTATCACTATCAATACTTCACACGTTGAATACGATACTGAATCACGTCACTACGCACACGTAGACTGCCCAGGCCACGCTGACTATGTTAAAAACATGATCACTGGTGCTGCACAGATGGACGGCGCGATCCTGGTAGTAGCAGCGACTGACGGCCCAATGCCACAGACTCGTGAACACATCCTGCTGGGTCGCCAGGTAGGCGTTCCATACATCATCGTGTTCCTGAACAAATGTGACATGGTTGACGACGAAGAGTTGTTGGACCTGGTTGAGATGGAAGTTCGTGAACTGCTGTCAGAATACAACTTCCCAGGCGATGACACTCCAGTTATCCGTGGTTCAGCACTGAAAGCGCTGGAAGGCGAAGCTCAGTGGGAAGAGAAGATCCTGGAACTGGCTGCAGCGCTGGACTCTTACATTCCACAACCAGAACGTGCTATTGACAAGCCATTCCTGTTGCCAATCGAAGACGTGTTCTCAATCGCTGGCCGTGGTACTGTAGTAACTGGTCGTGTTGAGCGCGGTATCGTTAAAGTTGGTGAAGAAGTGTCAATCGTTGGTTTGAAAGAAACCACCAAGACCACTTGTACTGGCGTTGAAATGTTCCGTAAACTGCTGGACGAAGGTCGTGCAGGCGAGAACGTAGGTGTGTTGCTGCGTGGTACAAAACGTGATGACGTAGAACGTGGTCAAGTACTGGCTAAACCAGGTACAATCACTCCGCACACCAAGTTCGAATCAGAAGTATACGTACTGTCAAAAGAAGAAGGTGGTCGTCATACGCCATTCTTCAAAGGCTACCGTCCACAGTTCTACTTCCGTACTACTGACGTGACCGGTACCATCGAACTGCCAGAAGGCGTGGAAATGGTAATGCCAGGCGACAACATCAAAATGGTAGTAACCCTGATCCACCCAATCGCGATGGATGATGGTCTGCGTTTTGCAATCCGTGAAGGCGGTCGTACCGTAGGCGCGGGCGTTGTTGCTAAAGTAATCGAATAATTCTTTCGGTTACAAATATAATCAAAGCCCCTATAATCGGGGCTTTGTTATCTTAGGGGCGTAGTTCCAATTGGTAGAACAGCGGTCTCCAAAACCGATGGTTGGGGGTTCGAATCCCTCCGCCCCTGCCAAATCAATACCGCAAGTAGCGGATTTAATGCACTGAAAACGAATACAGGTAGATTGTATGAGTGTGAATGTTGAAAGCCAGAACCGCAACAAAGGAAAAAACATCGCATTGTGGGGGCTGGTCTTCATTCTTCTGGCGGCTACGGTGGTTGGTAATTCAGTTTTTGCTGAAAAATCATTATTCATTCGTGTTGTCGCAGTTGTTATTGCTTTTGCAGCAGCTGCCGTCACGGCATTGCAGACTCTTCAGGGTAAAGCATTACTGACTTTTAGCCGGGAATCCATCAAGGAAGTCCGCAAAGTGGTATGGCCTACTCGCCAGGAAACCATTCAAACAACCCTGATTATTTTTGCATTCACCGTTGTTATGGGCCTATTCTTATTTTTAATAGATGGTGCTCTGATCTGGCTAGTTGAGTTGATCACCGGAATGAAGGGTTAATAAATGTCAGAACAACGCATGAGATGGTATGTTGTACAAGCCTTTTCCGGTTATGAAGGCCGCGTATCCAAGTCATTAAAAGAACATATCAAAATGCACGCAATGGAAGACCAGTTTGGCGAAATTCTGGTTCCGACAGAAGAAATAGTAGAAATGCGTGCCGGTCAAAAACGTAAAAGTGAACGTAAGTTTTTCCCAGGTTATGTATTAGTGCAAATGATCATGAACGATGCATCATGGCATTTAGTACGTAATGTACCGCGTGTAATGGGCTTCATCGGCGGCACGTCTGATCGTCCAGCACCTATTACCGATAAAGAAGCCGATGCTATCCTGAATCGTCTGCAAGAGTCTGTGGATAAACCAAAACACAAAACTCTGTTCGAACCAGGTGAAGTTATCCGTGTATCTGATGGTCCATTTGCTGACTTCAACGGTACAGTAGAAGAAGTTGACTACGACAAGAGCCGTATGAAGGTTTCTGTGTTGATCTTCGGTCGTGCTACACCGGTTGAACTGGATTTCAGTCAGGTCGAAAAAGTTTAATATTACTGGTTGTCTGGGGCAGTGGTTATCCCTATAATTCGCTGCCCCTTTTTCTATTGGGGAGCCGATGAAGAGCTTAGCTCTGAGGCGCTAGAACCCACATTTGAGGTAATTGTAAAATGGCAAAGAAAGTTTCAGCCTATATCAAGCTGCAAGTTAAGGCCGGCAGCGCGAATCCAAGCCCGCCAGTAGGTCCGGCTCTGGGTCAGCACGGTGTTAACATCATGGAATTCTGTAAAGCGTTCAACGCCCGTACAGACAAACTGGAAAAAGGCGCGCCTACTCCAGTTGTAATCACTGTATACAGTGACCGTTCTTTCACTTTCGAAACTAAAACTCCACCAGCTTCTTACTTGTTGAAGAAAGCTGCTGATATCAAGTCTGGCTCATCTAAGCCAAACAAAGATAAAGTGGGTAAAGTGACTCACGCTCAACTGCTGGAAATCGCCAAAACTAAAGAACCAGATATGACTGGTACTGATTTGGAAGCGAAAGCCCGCTGTATCGCTGGCTCTGCCCGTTCTATGGGCCTGGTAGTAGAGGGATAAGACAATGGCTAAATTAACTAAACGCATGCGCGTAATTCGTGAAAAAGTTGATGGTACTAAAGAGTACAACATCACTGAAGCCGTTGCTTTACTGAAAGAACTGGCTACTGCTAAGTTCGTTGAAAGTGTTGACGTTGCAGTTAACCTGGGCATCGATGCTCGTAAATCAGATCAAAACGTACGTGGTGCAACTGTACTGCCTAACGGTACTGGTCGTACTGTACGTGTAGCTGTATTTACTCAAGGTGCAAACGCTGAAGCTGCAAAAGCAGCTGGTGCTGACCTGGTAGGTATGGACGATCTGGCTGAACAGATCAAACGTGGCGAAATGAACTTCGACGTAGTTATTGCTTCTCCAGATGCAATGCGCGTAGTTGGTCAACTGGGTCAAATCCTGGGCCCACGTGGTCTGATGCCAAACCCTAAAGTTGGTACTGTAACTCCTAACGTTGCTGAAGCAGTTAACAATGCTAAAGCTGGTCAGGTTCGTTACCGTAACGACAAGAATGGTATCATCCATTCTACCATCGGTAAGGTTGACTTCACTGAAGCTCAGCTGAAAGAGAACTTGGAAGCTCTGCTGGTTGCGCTGAAAAAAGCAAAACCATCGACTTCTAAAGGCCAATTCGTCAAGAAAGTTAGCTTGTCTACCACTATGGGTGCAGGTTTAGCTGTTGATCAGGCTTCTCTGGATACCAAAGCTGCTTAAGCTTATTTACTAGGGGCGAGATTATAGTCTATAATCTCGCCCCTTAGTTTGGTTGGGGGTCTCGACTCCCGTCCAAGACCGCAGGTGGTGTAAACCTTAATATCCCTGCGTAGACGGTGCCGGAACCCAGCGAGAAAGATTTCTTTCTTCTGGACTCTGCCGCCGAATTCTCTCCGAAAGGAGAGGTGTTGACAGTTCTGGGTTCGCCCAGATTAACTCCAGGAGTAAGCCAATGGCATTAGGACTCGAAGACAAAAAAGCGATTGTCGCTGAAGTCAGCGAAGCTGCCAAAGGCGCACTGTCTGCTGTTGCAGCCGATTCACGCGGCGTAACCGTAGCCAAGATGACCACTCTGCGTCAGTCTGCTCGTGAAGCAGGCGTTTACTTGCGTGTTGTTCGTAACACTCTGCTGTCTCGTGCAGTAGAAGGTACTGACTTCGCTTGTATGAACGACGTATTTGTTGGTCCGACCCTGATCGCGTTCTCTAACGAACATCCGGGCGCTGCTGCTCGTCTGTTCAAAGAGTTTGCTAAAGGGAACGATAAGTTCTCTATCAAGGGTGGTGCGTTCCAGGGTGAATTCATCCCTGCAGCTCAAATTGATCGTCTGGCAACTCTGCCTACATACGAAGAAGCAATTGCGAAACTGATGGCTACTATGAAAGAAGCTTCAGCTGGTAAACTGGTTCGTACTCTGGCAGCTCTGCGCGACAAGAAAGAAGCCGAAGCGGCTTAATTCTTGTAACAGAACAGATTATTTTTATTTTTAATACTTCAACGACAGGATTTTTTTCTCATGTCTATCACTAAAGACCAAATCATCGAAGCCGTTGCTGCTATGTCAGTAATGGACGTTGTAGAACTGATCACCGCTATGGAAGAGAAGTTCGGTGTTTCTGCTGCTGCTGTAGCTGCCGGCCCAGCCGCTGCTGCTGAAGCTGTTGAAGAACAGACTGAATTCAACGTTATGCTGACCGCTATCGGCGCTAACAAAGTAGCTGTAATCAAAGCTGTACGTGGCGCAACTGCGCTGGGTCTGAAAGAAGCTAAAGACCTGGTAGAAGCTGCTCCAACTGCAGTTAAAGAAGCAATCTCTAAAGAAGAAGCTGAAGCTCTGAAGAAAGAGCTGGAAGCTGCAGGTGCTTCTGTTGAGATCAAATAATCTACTTAACAGTAGGTTAGCGGCCTGATAAAACAGGCTAGGGCTGGTGAAGAAACTTCACCGGCCCTTTTGCGCTGTAAGCTGCAGGAATTCACATTGCTCACCTGGGCTTATAAAAAGTACGAAAAGTACACAAAGCAATGTATTACAGACTGCTCTGACTTGAGCAGCTTGGGTCACTTATCAGCGAGCTGAGGAACCCTATGGTTAACTCTTATACCGAAAAAAAACGCATTCGTAAGGACTTCGGTAAGCGTGATCAGGTACTGGAAACGCCTTATCTCTTGTCCATTCAACTGGACTCCTTCAAACAATTCCTTGATGCCGACCCAGAAGGGGCATACGGGCTTGAGGCTGCATTCCGCAGCGTATTCCCCATTACCAGTTATTCTGGTACTGCGGAGCTGCAATATGTCAGCTATCGCTTGGGAGAACCGGTCTTTGACGTAAAAGAGTGTCAAATCCGTGGCGTCACCTATTCAGCTCCATTGCGCGTGAAGCTGCGCTTAGTGCTGTTTGATAGAGAAGCTGCGGCAGGCACTGTCAAAGAAATTAAAGAACAAGAAGTGTACATGGGCGAAATCCCGCTGATGACTGATAACGGTACCTTTGTCATCAATGGTACAGAGCGTGTTATCGTTTCCCAGCTGCATCGTAGTCCTGGCGTGTTCTTTGATCACGATAAGGGTAAAACCCACTCTTCAGGTAAGGTTCTGTATAACGCTCGCGTTATTCCTTACCGTGGTTCTTGGTTGGACTTTGAGTTCGATGCCAAGGACAACCTGTTTGTACGTATCGACCGTCGCCGTAAATTACCTGCGACTATTATCTTACGTGCACTGGAATTCACGACCGAACAGATCCTGGCGACCTTCTTTGAAACAATTAAATTTGAAATCAAAGATGGCAAAGTGATGATGGAATTGGTACCGGAGCGTCTGCGTGGCGAAACCGCAACCTTCGATATTCTTGCTGGTAGCGATGTGGTGGTCGAAAAAGGCCGTCGTATTACTGCACGTCACATTCGTCAGTTAGAAAAAGCTAACGTCAATCAAATCGAAGTTCCGGTTGAATATGTCGTCGGCAAAATTTCTGCTAAAGATTATGTGAATCCACAAACTGGTGAAGTCCTGATCAATGCCAACACCGCATTGAGTCTGGAAGCTATTGCGAATCTGTCAGTCGCGGGCTTTAAACAGTTTGAAATCCTGTTCACTAATGAACTGGATCATGGTTCATATATTTCTGAAACATTACGTATTGATTCAAGCACTAACCGTCTGGAAGCGCTGGTAGAAATCTACCGTATGATGCGCCCAGGTGAGCCGCCAACGAAAGATGCGGCAGAGCAGTTATTTGAAAATCTGTTCTTCTCCGCAGATCGTTATGATCTGTCGACTGTTGGTCGTATGAAATTCAACAGCCGACTGGCTCGTCCAGAACATATTGGTTCAGGCATTTTGTCTGAAGAAGATATCGTTGATGTGATGAAACAGTTGATTGCCATTCGTAATGGTAAAGACGACGTGGATGATATCGATCATCTGGGTAACCGTCGTATCCGTTCCGTTGGTGAAATGGCTGAAAACCAATTCCGTGTGGGTTTGGTGCGTGTTGAACGTGCAGTTAAAGAACGTCTGTCTTTAGGCGATCTGGATGCCGTGCAGCCACAAGATCTGATCAATGCGAAGCCAATTTCTGCTGCCGTAAAAGAATTCTTCGGTTCCAGCCAGCTGTCGCAGTTTATGGATCAGAACAACCCGTTGTCAGAAATTACGCACAAACGTCGTATTTCTGCACTGGGCCCTGGTGGTTTGACGCGTGAACGTGCCGGCTTTGAAGTTCGAGACGTACATCCGACTCACTACGGTCGTCTGTGTCCAATCGAAACGCCTGAAGGTCCGAACATCGGTCTGATCAACTCACTGGCGGTATATTCTCGTACTAACGAATACGGTTTCCTAGAAACCCCATACCGCAAAGTTATTGATGGCGTGATCACTGATGAAGTGGATTATCTGTCCGCGATTGAAGAAGGTAACTTCGTTATCGCACAGGCTAACGCCAATGTAGACGCAAATGGCAGCCTGAAAGATGAATTGATCCCATGCCGTCATAAAGGTGAATCAACCTTTATGAATGCAGAACAGATCCAGTATATGGACGTCAGTCCACAGCAGGTGGTTTCTGTTGCAGCATCACTGATCCCGTTCCTTGAACACGATGACGCGAACCGTGCATTGATGGGTTCAAACATGCAACGTCAAGCGGTACCAACTCTGCGCGCTGATAAGCCGCTGGTAGGTACTGGTATGGAACGTGCTGTGGCAGTTGACTCCGGTGTAACGGTAGTTGCTCGTCGTGGTGGTTTCATCGATTACGTTGATGCATCCCGTATTGTGGTTAAGGTTAATGAAGATGAGCTATTACCAGGTGAAGCCGGTATCGACATCTACAACCTGACCAAATATACCCGTTCTAACCAGAATACCTGTATTAACCAACGCCCGTGTGTGTCTGTTGGTGAGCCAGTGATGTTGGGCGACGTGTTGGCTGATGGTCCTTCCACCGATTTGGGTGAGTTGGCGCTGGGTCAGAACATGCGCGTCGCGTTCATGCCTTGGAACGGTTATAACTTCGAAGACTCGATTCTGGTCTCCGAACGTGTGGTACAAGAAGATCGCCTGACGACTATCCATATTCAGGAACTGTCTTGTATTGCGCGCGATACGAAATTAGGTTCAGAAGAAATCACTGCTGATATTCCAAACGTAGGCGAAGCTGCACTGTCCAAACTGGATGAGTCAGGTATCGTTTATGTTGGTGCAGAAGTGAAGGGCGGTGACATTCTGGTTGGTAAGGTAACACCAAAAGGTGAAACCCAACTTACACCAGAAGAAAAACTGCTGCGCGCCATTTTTGGTGAAAAAGCTTCTGACGTAAAAGATTCTTCTCTGCGTGTGCCTAATGGTGTTTACGGTACTGTTATTGACGTGCAGGTCTTTACTCGTGATGGCGTAGAAAAAGATAAACGCGCTAAAGAAGTTGAAGACATGCAATTGCGTGATGCTAAGAAAGACTTGACCGAAGAGTTCAAAATCTTCGAAGACGGTATTTTTGGCCGCGCACGCTCATTACTGGTTGCTGCTGGTTTCAGCGAAGAAAAACTGTCTAAACTTGATCGTAAGAAGCTGCTGGAACAGTCGCTGGATGACGAAGCCAAACAAGTTGAGCTGGAACAGATCGCTGAACAATATGCTGCGCTGAAAGAAGAGTTTGATCGTAAGTTCGAAGCCAAACGTCAGAAAATCATCCAAGGTGATGATTTGGCGCCAGGCGTACTGAAGATCGTTAAAGTTTATCTGGCTGTGAAGCGTCGCATTCAGCCTGGTGACAAGATGGCGGGTCGTCACGGTAACAAAGGGGTTATCTCCAAAATTTGTCCGGTTGAAGACATGCCATACGATGACGAAGGGAATCCTGTTGACATCGTACTGAACCCGTTGGGCGTACCATCGCGTATGAACATCGGTCAGATCTTGGAAGTTCACCTTGGTTTGGCTGCGAAAGGTATCGGCGAAAAAATTAACCGCATGGTTAAAGAACAGCGTGAACTGGCTGAATTGCGTGAGTTCTTGCAACGCGTCTATGATTTAGGTGGCAGCGATCAACAACAGATTGATATCGCGACACTGAGCGATGCGGAAGTGCGGACTCTGGTTCAAAACCTACGCAAAGGTTTACCGGTGGCAACACCTGTGTTTGATGGCGCGAAAGAAAGCGAAATCAAACAGCTGCTGAAACTGGCAGATAAACCTGAATCAGGTCAGATCACCTTGTTTGATGGTCGTACCGGTATGCCGTTTGAGCGTGCAGTAACTGTTGGTTACATGTACATGCTGAAACTGAACCACTTGGTCGATGACAAAATGCATGCTCGTTCTACCGGTTCTTATAGCTTGGTTACTCAGCAGCCGCTGGGTGGTAAAGCGCAGTTCGGTGGTCAGCGTTTCGGGGAGATGGAAGTATGGGCACTGGAAGCATACGGTGCGGCTTACACTCTGCAGGAAATGCTGACGGTTAAATCGGACGATGTGAATGGTCGTACTAAGATGTATAAAAACATCGTAGATGGCGATCATCGCATGGAACCAGGTATACCAGAATCCTTCAACGTATTGCTGAAGGAAATCCGCTCGCTGGGTATCAACATCGAGTTGGAAGAAGAGTAAGGACTAACGTCCTTGTTTCTGGACTCAGAATAGTAACGGTATGCCGCGTCGCGGCATACCGAAGTTAACCTCCTGACGGGAGATACAGGTGAAAGACTTACTCAAGTTTTTAAAAGCGCAGAGCAAGACTGAAGAGTTTGACGGTATCAAGATCGGTCTGGCATCGCCTGACATGATCCGTTCCTGGTCATTCGGTGAAGTTAAAAAGCCTGAAACCATTAACTATCGCACGTTCAAACCAGAACGTGACGGCCTGTTTTGTGCTCGCATCTTCGGACCAGTTAAAGATTATGAATGCTTGTGCGGTAAGTATAAGCGTCTGAAACACCGTGGTGTGATTTGTGAAAAATGTGGCGTTGAAGTTACTCAGACTAAAGTGCGTCGTGAACGCATGGGTCACATTGAGTTGGCTTCCCCAGTTGCGCATATCTGGTTCCTGAAATCGTTGCCATCCCGTATCGGTCTGTTGCTTGACATGACCCTGCGTGACATCGAACGTGTATTGTATTTCGAATCATTTGTTGTGGTTGATGCTGGTATGACTAGCCTCGAACGCAGTCAGATGTTGACCGAAGAACAATATCTGGATGCGCTGGAAGAATACGGCGATGAATTCGACGCTAAAATGGGTGCTGAAGCCATCCTGGCATTGCTGCGTGCGCAAGATCTGGAACACGAAATCGCGACTATGCGCGAAGAACTGAGCCAGACCAATTCTGAAACCAAACGCAAAAAGACCACCAAACGCCTGAAGCTGATGGAATCTTTCCTGCAATCTGGTAATAAACCAGAATGGATGATCATGACCGTGCTGCCCGTGTTGCCGCCGGACCTGCGTCCATTGGTTCCGTTGGATGGTGGCCGCTTCGCGACTTCCGATCTGAACGATCTGTATCGCCGCGTGATCAACCGTAACAACCGTCTGAAACGTCTGCTGGATCTGGCTGCACCAGATATCATCGTGCGCAACGAAAAACGTATGCTGCAAGAAGCGGTTGACGCTCTGCTGGATAACGGTCGTCGTGGTCGTGCTATCACTGGTTCTAATAAACGTCCTCTGAAATCTTTGGCTGACATGATCAAAGGTAAACAGGGTCGTTTCCGTCAGAACTTGTTGGGTAAACGTGTTGACTACTCTGGTCGTTCTGTAATTACAGTAGGCCCGACGCTGCGTTTGCACCAATGCGGTCTGCCAAAGAAAATGGCACTGGAACTGTTCAAACCGTTCATTTATGGCAAGCTGGAAACTCGTGGTTTAGCGACCACTATCAAAGCTGCTAAAAAGATGGTTGAACGTGAAGAAGCAGTAGTATGGGATATTCTGGATGACGTGATCCGTGAACATCCTGTCATGCTGAACCGTGCACCAACACTGCACCGTCTGGGTATCCAGGCATTTGAACCAATTCTGATCGAAGGTAAAGCAATCCAGCTGCATCCGTTGGTTTGTTCTGCATTCAACGCCGACTTCGACGGTGACCAGATGGCGGTTCACGTTCCTCTGACGCTGGAAGCGCAGTTGGAAGCGCGTGCGTTGATGATGTCAACCAACAACATTCTGTCACCTGCATCTGGTGAGCCTATCATCGTTCCTTCTCAGGACGTGGTATTGGGTCTGTATTACATGACTCGTTCCTGTGTTGGTGCGAAAGGTGAAGGTATGGTTTTATCCGGCGCGAAAGAAGCGGAAAAAATCTACCGTGCTGGTTTGGCCTCACTGCACGCTCGCGTGAAATGCCGTATCACCGAATACGTTAAAAACGAAGCCGGTGAATTGGTTGAGAAAATCGAGCTGAAAAATACCACGGTAGGTCGTGCGATCCTGTCGTTGATCTTACCAAAAGGTATGGAATATGCCCTGATTGATCCGCCATTGCCGATGACCGACGCGGGTCATGCGGAATTGGCTGCTCATCCAGAACGCTGGATCAAATATGTTTCTAACCAAGCAATGGGTAAGAAGCAGATCTCTAAAGTATTGAACACCTGTTACCGCAAGCAGGGTCTGAAAGATACCGTTATCTTTGCTGACCAGCTGATGTACACCGGTTTCCATTACGCTGCGCTGTCAGGTTCATCTGTTGGTATTGACGACATGGTGATCCCAGAAGCGAAGAAAGAAATTATTGAAGCTGCAGAAGCTGAAGTTGCTGAAATTCAGGAACAATTCCAATCTGGTCTGGTAACAGCCGGCGAACGTTACAACAAAGTTATCGACATCTGGGCAAGTGCGAATGAACGCGTGTCTAAAGCGATGATGGAAAACTTGTCGAAAGAGACAAGAACTAACGTATTGGGTGAATCTGAAGTTCAGGCATCGTTTAACAGCGTCTTTATGATGGCTGACTCCGGTGCGCGTGGTTCTGCTGCTCAGATCCGTCAGTTGGCGGGTATGCGTGGTCTGATGGCTAAGCCAGACGGCTCAATCATCGAAACGCCAATCGTTGCGAACTTCCGTGAAGGTCTGAACGTACTGCAGTACTTCATCTCTACTCATGGTGCGCGTAAAGGTCTGGCGGATACCGCACTGAAAACAGCAAACTCCGGTTATCTGACACGTCGTTTGGTTGACGTGGCGCAGGACGTTGTGATCACTGAACCTGATTGTGGTACTCGTGAAGGTCTGTGGATGACGCCACTGATCGAAGGTGGTGATGTTGTTGAACCACTGCGTGAACGTGTACTGGGTCGTGTGGTCGCGGAAGACGTACTGAAACCAGGTACTGATGAAGTATTGGTTGCTCACAATACATTGTTGGATGAACAGTGGTGTAACATTCTGGAACGTAACTCTGTTGACCGAGTTAAAGTCCGTTCAGCCATCTCTTGTGAATCTGATTTTGGTATTTGTGCACATTGCTACGGTCGTGATCTGGCGCGTGGTCATATCGTTAACAACGGTGAAGCGGTTGGTGTTATTGCGGCACAGTCCATCGGTGAGCCAGGTACTCAGTTGACGATGCGTACGTTCCATATCGGTGGTGCGGCATCACGAGCGGCTGCTGAAAGCAGTGCAACGGTGAAAAACACCGGTGTGATCAAACTGCAAAATGCTAAATCTGTTGAAAACAGTTCAGGCAAGCTGGTTATCACATCACGTTCTTCAGAATTGACCATCATGGACGAACTGGGCCGAACCAAAGAAAGCCACAAGCTGCCTTACGGTTCTGTGCTGGAAGTTAAAGATGGCCAGGCGGTACGTGCTGGTGAAATCGTTGCGAACTGGGATCCACATACTCACCCAATCATCACTGAAGTGGCGGGTCGTATCCAGTTTGAAAACATGATCGAAGGCATCACAGTTACTCGTCAAACTGACGAGTTGACAGGTCTGTCAAGCATCGTGGTTCTGGACGTTAACGAACGTACTTCAACTGGTAAAGAGTTGCGTCCAACCGTTCGATTGGTTGACAGTCATGGGAAAGACGTATTGATCCCAGGTACTGATGTATCTGCGCAATACTTCCTGCCAGGCCAAGCGATTGTTCAGCTGGAAGACGGTGCGCAAGTAAGCGTCGGTGACGCAGTAGCGCGTATTCCACAGGCATCTAGTGGTACTAAAGATATCACCGGTGGTCTGCCACGTGTTGCTGACTTGTTCGAAGCGCGTCAACCTAAAGAACCCGCTATTCTGGCGGAAATTTCAGGCACGATCTCCTTCGGTAAAGAAACCAAAGGTAAACGTCGTCTGGTGATCACGCCGACTGACGGTGGTGAAGCCTATGAGGAAATGATTCCGAAATGGCGTAACCTGAACGTGTTCGAAGGTGAAAAAGTTCAGCAGGGTGAAGTGTTAGCCGATGGTCCAGAGTCTGCTCATGACATTCTGCGTCTGCGTGGTGTAAGCCCGGTCGCGAACTATATCGTTAACGAAGTGCAGGACGTATACCGTCTGCAAGGCGTAAAAATCAACGATAAACACATCGAAGTGATCGTTCGTCAGATGCTGCGTAAAGGCGAAATTGCTACTCCAGGTGATTCTGATCTGCTGGAAGGCGAACAGGCTGATGTGGTTCGCGTGAAAATCGCTAACCGTAAACTGGTTGCGCAAGGCAAAGAACCAGCTACTTTCCGTCGTGTATTGATGGGTATTACCAAAGCGTCGCTGAATACAGAGTCCTTTATCTCTGCAGCATCGTTCCAGGAAACTACCCGCGTGCTGACCGAAGCCGCTGTATCAGGTAAGGTTGATGATTTACGTGGTCTGAAAGAAAACGTTATCGTTGGTCGCTTGATCCCTGCAGGTACTGGTTTTGCTTATCACCATGGTCGCTTACAGAAACGTCGTGTTGCAGCGCAAGCTGTAGCTACGCCAGTGGTGACTGCTGATGATGCAGAACAAAATCTGGCTGATTTGCTGAATGCGGCAGGTAATTTAAGCGCTGAATAATCAATCAGACAGAAGCAATATTTCAGAGGCCCTACGGGGCCTCTTGTTTTTTGTGCAGTATATTTCTGTGGCTGAGAGTTGCGCCGTTATTGGGGCAGGTATTACTATCAGGGGGTATTGATAACTAGTTACGAGGGAACGATGTCTAAATCTATTGTCGCGACAGAAAAAGCACCAGCTGCTATTGGTCCATATGTTCAAGCAACTAAACTGGGTGATCTCGTCTTTACTTCTGGGCAGATCCCCTTAATTCCAGAAACTATGCAACTGGTTACCGGTGATATTAAAGCGCAGGCTGAGCAAGTATTGCGTAACCTGAGTGCGATTTTGGAAGCTGCAGGCGCTTCAACTGCCACGGTAATGAAAACAACTTGTTTTCTGAAAGACATGAATGATTTTGTCGCTTTCAATGAAGTGTATGCGCAATTTTTTAATGAAAGTGCGCCAGCGCGTTCTTGCGTTGAAGTTGCCCGTTTACCTAAAGATGTACTCGTTGAAGTTGAAGCGATTGCTTACGTAGCTAAATAGAATGAGTTTAAATTTTGCAATTGTAGTTAGCGGCCCAGCATACGGTACACAAGCGGCCAGTTCCGCATACCGTTTTGTGCAAGCAGTATTAGCTTCCAAACACGTCATACTTGGCGTGTTTTTTTATCAGGATGGTGTTATGAATGCCAGTTACCTGCATTCGCCGGCGACGGATGAAGATGACTTGCATCAGTTGTGGTGTGAACTAGCAACGCAGCAACAGTTCCCTTTACATACCTGTATTGCAGCAGCGCAACGGCGCGGTATTTTAGATAATGTGCTTGCAACAGAAACTGGAAAGGGCATCAGCAATGTTCAAGCGCCATTTATGTTGTCAGGGCTAGGGCAGTTAGCCGAAATGTTGTTAACTGCAGATCGGGTTGTTCGTTTTTAAGTTGGCCTATGAATCAGATTGCATTTATTTTTCGGCAAGCACCCTATGGACATGCGAGTGGCAGGGAAGGATTAGATGCTTTGCTGGCTACCTCAGCTTATAGTGAGAATCTCGCTGCCTTCTTTATGGACGATGGGGTTTATCAGTTAGTACAACAGCAGCAAGCGACCGCAATCCTGGCCAAAGATCATTCGGCGATGTTCAAATTATGCGAATTGTATGATATTGAAAATATTTATGTATCAGCCGAATCGTTAGCAGAGCGCGACATTGCTAATGATCAATTATTGATGCCGGTAACTGTGTTGTCACAAGATGCGTTTTATCACCAATTATTGGCTTATCAAATCAAACTGATGTTTTGAGAGATTTATGTTGCATGTCGTTTCACAATCACCTTTTTCACATACTATGCTGCAACGCTGCCTTGATCTCATGCAAGCCGGTGATCAATTGTTGTTGATTCAAGATGCGGTTATCGCCGCAACAACGAATCATTGGGTTCAGCAACTGCAAGATAAAGAAATTTATGTTTTGCAGGAAGATTTAACGGCGAGGGGATTAACCGCTAAAATCGGCATTCCGGTCGATATGGCCGGCTACGTAGCTCTCGTTGTCAAACATAACAGCCCACTTTGTTGGTAAAAGATATTTCCGCCATCGCACTTTTTGTCGCCTATACTTCACTTCATCCCAGCTATATCCATCTATAGCTGTATAAATCTTGACTCGCAGGCCATACAGACATAGAATTTTGCGTCCCCGTATCTGCGGGGAGGATTTTTCACATGTTTATAAAGCGATTGCTATTACCAGGAGCTTTTAATGGCAACTATTAACCAGCTTGTTCGCAAGCCGCGCGTTAAGCAAGTTGTAAAAAGCAGCGTTCCTGCCTTGAATGCTTGCCCACAAAAACGTGGTGTGTGTACCCGTGTGTATACCACTACCCCTAAAAAACCTAACTCAGCACTGCGTAAGGTATGTCGTGTTCGTTTAACTAACGGATTCGAAGTTACCTCTTACATCGGTGGTGAAGGCCACAACCTGCAGGAACACTCCGTGGTCCTGATCCGTGGTGGTCGTGTTAAAGACTTACCAGGTGTGCGTTACCACACCGTTCGTGGTGCGTTGGATTGCTCCGGTGTTAAAGACCGTAAACAATCTCGCTCCAAATACGGCGTGAAGAAGCCTAAGGCTTAATGGTTTTCCGTTAAGTAAGGCCAAACATTTTTCATAAAACATTTTTTTGTTTTGGGTAAAACCTGAAGTTTCGGAGAATTAAAATGCCAAGACGTCGCGTTGTTGGTCAGCGTAAAATTCTACCAGATCCTAAGTTCGGTTCTGAGCTGCTGGCTAAATTTATCAACGTAGTAATGGTTGACGGTAAGAAATCCGTTTCTGAAAGCATTGTTTACGGTGCTTTAGAAATCATTGCTAACAAAAGTGGTAAAGACCACTTAGCTACTTTTGAAGGTGCTTTGGACAACATCCGTCCGAACGTGGAAGTTAAGTCCCGCCGTGTTGGTGGTTCTACTTACCAGGTTCCGGTAGAAGTTCGTCCAGTGCGTCGTAATGCCCTGGCTATGCGCTGGTTGGTAGAAGCGGCTCGCAAACGTGGTGAAAAATCCATGGCTCAACGTTTGGCAGGTGAACTGCTGGATGCAGCCGACAATAAAGGTTCTGCGGTTAAGAAACGTGAAGACGTGCACCGCATGGCTGAAGCGAATAAAGCATTCGCTCACTATCGCTGGTAATCCGGTTGTACAGGCCATCTTCGGATGGCCTGTACGCGGTTTCGTTGTCTAAGGTTCAACCTTAGTAAGAGGATATCTATCGTGGCTCGTGCAACACCCATTGAGCGTTACCGTAATATCGGTATCAGCGCACACATCGACGCCGGTAAAACAACGACTACTGAACGTATCCTGTTTTACACCGGTGTAAACCACAAAATTGGTGAAGTTCATGATGGCGCTGCTACCATGGACTGGATGGAACAGGAACAAGAGCGTGGTATTACCATTACCTCTGCGGCGACTACCTGTTTCTGGAGTGGTATGGGCAAACAGTTCCAACCACACCGTGTTAACATCATCGATACCCCTGGCCACGTAGACTTTACTATCGAAGTAGAGCGTTCAATGCGTGTTCTGGACGGCGCAGTAATGGTTTACTGTGCAGTAGGTGGTGTTCAGCCACAGTCTGAAACAGTATGGCGTCAGGCAAACAAGTATAAAGTACCTCGTATTGCGTTCATTAACAAAATGGACCGTACTGGTGCTAACTTCCTGCGTGCTGTTGAACAGATCAAAACCCGTCTGAAAGGTCATGCAGTTCCTCTGCAATTGCCAATCGGCGCGGAAGAAAACTTCAAAGGCGTCATCGACTTAGTCAAGATGAAAGCTATCAACTGGAATGAAGCCGACCAAGGCGTTACCTTCGAATACGAAGATATTCCTGCTGAATTGCTGGCTGAAGCTCAAAAATGGCGTCAACATCTGGTTGAATCTGCTGCTGAAGCAACAGAAGAACTGATGGAAAAATACTTAGGCGGCGAAGAGTTCACTGAACTTGAATTGAAAGCTGCATTACGTGATCTGGCATTGCGTAATGAAATTGTTCTGGTTACCTGTGGTTCTGCATTCAAGAACAAAGGTGTTCAGGCAATGCTGGATGCGGTTATTGAATATCTACCTTCTCCTGTTGATGTACCTGCGATCGCAGGGCAACTGGAAGATGGTACGCCGGCTGAACGTCATCCAAATGATGATGAACCATTCTCTGGTTTGGCATTCAAAATCGCAACAGATCCGTTTGTTGGTAACCTGACATTCTTCCGTTGTTATTCTGGTGTTGTGAATTCAGGCGATTTCGTACTGAACTCAGTGAAAGACAAACGCGAGCGTATTGGCCGTATCGTTCAGATGCACGCTAACAAACGTGAAGAGATCAAAGAAGTCCGTGCTGGTGACATCGCTGCTGCGATCGGTCTGAAAGACGTGACTACTGGTGACACAATCTGTAATGAATCCGCGCCAATTATTCTTGAGCGTATGGAATTCCCAGAGCCAGTTATCTCTGTTGCTGTTGAACCAAAAACCAAAGCTGACCAAGAAAAAATGGGTCTGGCTCTGGGCCGTTTGGCTCAGGAAGATCCGTCATTCCGCGTATGGACTGATGAAGAATCAAGCCAAACCATCATCGCTGGTATGGGCGAATTGCACTTGGAAATCATCGTTGACCGTATGCGTCGTGAGTTCAAGGTTGAAGCTAACGTGGGTAAACCACAGGTAGCTTACCGTGAAACCGTTCGTGTTGAAGCGAAAGATGTTCAGGGTAAACACGCTAAACAGTCTGGTGGTCGTGGTCAGTACGGTCACGTTGTGATCGACCTCTTCCCATTGGAAGAAGGTGCTGGTTATACATTTACCAACGATATTAAAGGCGGTGTAATTCCTGGTGAATTCATCCCTGGCGTTGATAAAGGTATTCGCGAACAGCTGAAATCTGGTCCTCTGGCTGGTTATCCAGTAGTGGACGTTGGTGTTCGTCTGCACTTCGGTTCTTACCATGATGTCGACTCTTCTGAACTGGCGTTTAAAATCGCTGCTTCTATGGCATTCAAATCAGGCTTCATGCAGGCTAAGCCAGTTCTGCTCGAACCTGTAATGAAAGTCGAAGTTGAGACTCCTGAAGACTACATGGGTGATGTAATCGGTGACTTGAACCGTCGTCGTGGCATCATCGAAGGTATGGAAGACGGCCCATCTGGCAAGCTGGTTCGCGCGCTGGTACCGTTGGCTGAAATGTTCGGTTATGCGACTGATCTGCGTTCTGCCACCCAAGGTCGTGCTTCTTACTCTATGGAGTTCGGTAAGTACGCTGAAACGC
Source organism: uncultured Tolumonas sp. (assembly GCF_963678185.1). NCBI lineage: Bacteria > Pseudomonadati > Pseudomonadota > Gammaproteobacteria > Aeromonadales > Aeromonadaceae > Tolumonas > uncultured Tolumonas sp. The sequence continues at coordinate 2,016,297 of NZ_OY782757.1, read as the reverse complement.
CAAACAACATCGCTCTGGCGGTGATTGAAGCGCGTAAGTCTAAATAATTAACACGTAATCTTTTCCGCCAGTTCAGACTGGCGGAAATAATCAAATAGGAAGGACAACGTCGTGTCTAAAGAAAAATTTGAACGTACAAAACCCCACGTTAACGTTGGTACTATCGGCCACGTTGACCACGGTAAAACTACTCTGACTGCTGCTATCACTAACGTGCTGGCTAAAAAATTCGGTGGTCAAGCGCGTGCATTCGATCAGATCGACAACGCACCAGAAGAAAAAGCACGTGGTATCACTATCAACACTTCACACGTTGAATACGATACTGAATCACGTCACTACGCACACGTAGACTGCCCAGGCCACGCTGACTATGTTAAAAACATGATCACTGGTGCTGCACAGATGGACGGCGCGATCCTGGTAGTAGCGGCAACTGACGGCCCAATGCCACAGACTCGTGAACACATCCTGCTGGGTCGCCAAGTAGGCGTTCCATACATCATCGTGTTCCTGAACAAATGTGACATGGTTGACGACGAAGAGTTGTTGGACCTGGTTGAGATGGAAGTTCGTGAACTGCTGTCAGAATACAACTTCCCAGGCGATGATACTCCAGTTATCCGTGGTTCAGCACTGAAAGCGCTGGAAGGCGAAGCTCAGTGGGAAGAGAAGATCCTGGAACTGGCTGCAGCGCTGGACTCTTACATTCCACAACCAGAACGTGCTATTGACAAGCCATTCCTGCTGCCAATCGAAGACGTATTCTCAATCGCTGGCCGTGGTACTGTAGTAACTGGTCGTGTTGAGCGCGGTATCGTTAAAGTTGGTGAAGAAGTGTCAATCGTTGGTTTGAAAGAAACCACCAAGACCACTTGTACCGGCGTTGAAATGTTCCGTAAACTGCTGGACGAAGGTCGTGCAGGCGAGAACGTAGGTGTGTTGTTGCGTGGTACTAAACGTGATGACGTAGAACGTGGTCAAGTACTGGCTAAACCAGGTACAATCACTCCGCACACCAAGTTCGAATCAGAAGTATACGTACTGTCAAAAGAAGAAGGTGGTCGTCACACTCCATTCTTCAAAGGCTACCGTCCACAGTTCTACTTCCGTACAACTGACGTGACCGGTACCATCGAACTGCCAGAAGGCGTAGAAATGGTAATGCCAGGCGACAACATCAAAATGGTAGTAACCCTGATCCACCCAATCGCGATGGATGATGGTCTGCGTTTTGCAATCCGTGAAGGCGGTCGTACCGTAGGCGCGGGCGTTGTTGCTAAAGTAATCGAATAATCGATTAATTTGCGCATCACGCAATATAATAAAGGGCGACTTAGGTCGCCCTTTATTTTTATCAAAAATATATACTGTGCAGCGCAAATTTAAGCACGACTAGATTATCTATCCGAGGGATTGGTATGGCGTTAATGACTCAACGTGTAATGGCTGGGCACAAACGTGTAGCTTTAGTGGCACACGACAATATGAAACAGGCGCTGGTTGACTGGGTAAAGGTGCGCGCTGAAGAGCTGAAATTGCATCACTTGTATGCCACTGGCACAACCGGTACTCGCCTAAGTAAAGAAGCGGGTTTGCCGATCACTTGTTTGCTGTCTGGGCCAATGGGTGGCGATCAGCAATTAGGGGCTTTGATTGCCGAAGGAAAAATTGACGTCTTAATTTTCTTTTGGGATCCGCTCAATGCTGTACCGCATGATCCGGATGTTAAAGCATTATTGCGATTGGCAGCTGTATGGAATATTCCGATGGCAACCAATCAGGCAACGGCCGACTTCCTGATGGATTCGCCGAATATGAAAAAAGAATTCAGTATTGAAATTCCTGATTATGCTGGTTATTTGAAGTCGCGGACTGAATAAAATTTAACTCGTTGATCTGGTTAAATAAAAAAGCACCTTTCAAAGGTGCTTTTTTATTAATTAGGCTGAGGATTAGCGCATTGAGTTTTTACTGACATATTTCGGTCGTGCGTTCATAATGATTTCGACTTGTTCTTCGCTCATTTTCCCGTTACTTAAACCAAGGGCTTTGTAAGTCAGTAATGGACGAGCTTCCAATGCAATCATCAATGCTTTTATCTGACTTAAGTCATCGTTCAGTGGTTGACCATACGCAAAGTCGAGCACGCCTGCGTCTAACAAATTTTTGACTGCTGGTTCGGTCAATGGCAAATTTATGACGCTTTTTCGTTGGATCACAAACTCGCGTAAAATGGCCTTTTCGGTGAAATCCAGGCACTCAATCATACGCTGCAAACTTTGCTGTTTCTGGCGTTCCAACCAATGCGTAAGTGCATGATCCCAGCCAATCAGTAATAGCTGGCTGGCAAAATATGAGCAGGCAATTAACAAACCCAGACTAAAGAATATTCTGAATTGTATTAGCCATTCCCCAGTGCTGTGTAAGCGTTCGACCGGAAATAATAAAATTGTGCAGCAGCAAAGCAGCATCCATATCATAAGCCAGTTCAGTGTGTGGTATTGGCTAAAGTGTCTATTCCACCGTCTCATAAAAATATCCCTGAATAACGCCTAGCGGGTATTTGTTAATTTGCAAAGGCTGTGCCAGTAATTAAGCTATTTTTTTGACGATCCGGAAGGATCAATGGGATCTTGGTGTGGAAGAGAGGACGATTTTCGTTAAAAATCGTCCTGCTTCATTTAGTTAACGTTGAAATTGGTTGATCAGGCGACATAAGCCTTGCAAGCGCTCGACCAGTAACGCGATACGATCTACAGCAGTATGGCTGCTGGTAGTGCTGGTGTCGGCTAATTCGCGAATGTTATGAATACTGCGATTAATGTCTTCAGTCACATACGCTTGTTCTTCAACGGCGGTGGCAATCTGATGGCTGGCATCAGTCACGTGATGCAGCATGTCATTAATTTGACCGAACACTTCACCGGCTGCATTGGCTTGTGTACGACAAGTCTCTGACAAGTCAGCACCATGATCCATCGTCGTGACTGCGGTACTGGCACTACTTTGCAGTTTCGAGATCATCTGCTGAATTTCATCGGTGGAGGTGCGCGTTTTCAATGCTAAAGAGCGGATCTCATCGGCAACTACCGCAAAACCACGCCCTTGTTCTCCGGCTCTGGCGGCTTCGATCGCGGCATTGAGTGCTAATAGGTTGGTTTGATCGGCAATACTGGTAATGACATCAAGGATGCTGCCAATGTGCTTGGTGTTATCAGCTAATTCATTAATAACTTGTTTAGAGTTATCTAACTCATCATGCAAGGCATTTACCGCACTAACCGTTGCCTGGATACTTTTTTGACCCAGCTCGGCAGTTTGGCGCGCTTCCGCGGTTAATTCCGAGGTTGAACTGGCACTGGTAGCTACTTCGCGGATCGAACTGCTCATTTCATTGATGGCAGTAGCCAGCTGCTCTGTTTCTGCCCGTTGTTGGTCGATGTTATTGGTGATGGACTGAATATTACCGGCATCATCTTCCGCTGCCTGAAGAATGGTATTACAGGTATCGCCGGTTCGTCCGACAATGGCTCTTAACTCGGCTTTTTTCATTCTGAGCGCTAATTCGATCGCGGCGAGCTCATCGCGACGACCGGTATACAGCACTTGGGTAATATCAGTATTAAAATTTTCTTTAGCAATATTGGCCAGTGTTTTTAATTTTCTTCCCCACCAGATCGCAAAGACGGATTGTATTATGACTAAACCAATGGCGATGGATGAAAGTGAATTTATTTCCGATAACATCATATTCGCAATAATTGCGATAATCGTACCGAATGAAAGTAAAATAGAAATAAACGAAATATTAAACGTAGGCAAACGTAATGCCCGTGGTAATTTCCCGTGGTTTATTTGTTGGTAATAACCGGCGGCTCTGTTTATATCTTCTCTTGAGGGTTTAGTTCTGACTGATTGATATTCAAATACATTACCGTTGTTATCTAAAATGGGTGTGACATACGCATTAACCCAATAATGATCGCCATTTTTACAGCGGTTTTTTACGACACCCATCCAGCTTTTTTTATCTTTCAGATGCTCCCACATGTCTTTAAATGCGGCTTTCGGCATATCAGCATGGCGCACGACGTTGTGGTATTGGTTTTCGAGCTCATCTGGGTGATAGCCGGCGATATCGCAGAAATGTTCATTGGCATAAGTGATACGGCTTTGGGTGTCAGTGGTAGAGATAAGATTATGTTGCTCAGAGAATTCTCTTTCTCTGCCTGCGGTTGATGCAAAATGGTTCATAGAGTTACATCCTGTACTGCTGACGGTGTGGCAAGAGCTATCATTCAACAGCCATCTTTTTCCTTCAATGGCATGTTCATCTTATAAGATATAAATAAGTAATTAATATGATCTTTACGGTGAAATTTGAGTATAAAGCGATTTTTTTGATAAAAAAACATAATAAATATTTTTGTTTTTAACGTGTTAACTTGTTTATAACCAGTGATTTACGTTAGTTGTTTTCTATTTACAAATCACATCATATTTGCCCTTAAATGGTGTTTCATTTTGGCGCGCAGTAACAATAATCAGGCAAATAAATTAATAAAAACCATGTTATTAATCTCAAATGAGTATTTTATTGTGGTTTTTGCAGTAATTTACTGTTGGCTTGTGAATTGCATTAGTTTGGTTAGATAACGCACTTGATGTTTATGGCGTGTAAACGCTGGCTTCTGTGCCACAATTTGTAATGGATGACTAGGGTTCCGGCTTACTTGGTAAGTGTCTGGTCCGAGAGTTGTCGACCTTCCCTGAAGGTTACACGGCGGGACAAAAACCCGGGAGACAGCGGCGCACAGCCATGATCTCTTGTGTTTTAACCACGTGCTCCCAGGGAGGGAACCATGAAAAAATCCACTTTTAGCGCCTCATTCCGTAAATGGCTGTGTGTTGGCCTGTTACCGGTCTTTTTGTTTGGCTCCGTGCCAGCATTTGCCAAAGAAAAATTCAAAGTCGCCTGGACGATTTATGCCGGTTGGATGCCTTGGGATTATGCAGCACAAAGCGGCATTATCAAGAAATGGGCAGATAAATACGGCATTGATATCGATGTCGTGCAGGTGAACGACTACGTCGAATCAATTAATCAATACACCGCCGGTGGTTTTGATGGCTGTGTGATGACTAACATGGATGCGCTAACTATTCCGGCTGCCGGTGGCGTTGATTCGACCGCCATGATCATTGGTGATTACTCCAATGGTAATGACGGTGTGGTGCTGAAAGGCAAATCTGAGCTGAAAGATATTAAAGGTCAGCCGGTTAATCTGGTGGAGCTCAGTGTGTCGCATTATCTGCTGGCGCGTGCGCTGGAAACGCAGGGTATGAACGAAAAAGACATCAAGATCGTTAACACCTCGGATGCCGATATCGTGTCTGCGTATGCGACTAAAGATGTCACCGCTACGGTTACCTGGAACCCGATGTTGTCGGAAGTAGTCAAACAGCCGGATAGCCATTTGGTGTTTGATTCCAGCAAGATCCCCGGTGAAATTCTTGATTTACTGGTGGTGAAAACCGACAAGCTAAAAGCGCATCCGGAATTGGGGAAAGCGCTGGCAGGGGCTTGGTATGAAGTGATGTACACCATGTCTGGCAATGATGCTAAAGCTAAACAAGCGCGCACGGCGATGGCGAAGGCATCGGGCACCGATCTGGCAGGTTATGAAGCGCAGTTAAATGCCACCAAAATGTTCTACAACCCAGTCGATGCCTTGTCTCAGGCACAAGACCCTCATCTGAAACTGACCATGCAGTTAGTATCGGAATTCTCATTACAGCATGGTTTGCTGGGTGAAAATGCGCCGAGCGCTGACTTCATCGGCATCGAAACTCCAGCGGGTATCTATGGTGACAAAAACAATGTGAAGCTGCGGTTTGACCCAACTTATATGCAAATGGCTGCCGACGGCAAGCTGTGATCTGCGTAGGAAAGGAGATTGGCGATGGCCCGACTCATTAATCGACAACCGGATCGCTTAGGTCGCTGGTTACTGGCATTACTGCCGTTTGTGATTTTACTGCTGTTGTATCTGATTAATTCAGAAGCGCGCTTGGCAGTAAATCCGAATGACAAACTGTTGCCGTCATTCCCGGTGATCTTGGATTCGATTGCTCGAATGGCATTCGAGCCAAGCCGCCGCAGCGGTGAGTATTTACTGCTGGCGGATACCTTATCCAGCCTGCGGTTGTTACTGATGGGCGTGGGTATCAGTGCGGCACTGGGGTTGAGTGTGGGTTTACTCAATGGTGGTATTCCGCTGTTCCGCACGCCGATTTCACCGCTCGTAACTGCGTTGTCGTTGATCCCGCCAATGGCTATTTTACCGATCCTGTTTATCGTTTTTGGCTTGGGTGATTTGGCGAAGGTGATGCTGATCGTGATTGGGATCTGTCCGATCCTGATCCGCGATCTGCAATTAAAGACCTTAAGTTTGCCAGAGGAACAGCTGATCAAAGCGCAGACACTGGGGGCGACCAGTTGGCAGATTTTGCTGCGCATGATGTTGCCACAGGTGTTGCCGCGTTTGTTTGAGGCGGTGCGGCTGACGCTGGGCAGTGCGTGGCTGTTTTTGATTGCAGCCGAGGCGATTGCGGCAACAGAAGGCTTGGGTTATCGCATTTTCTTGGTACGACGTTACCTCGATATGTCGGTGATCTTGCCGTATGTCTTTTGGATCACGCTGCTTGCTTTTGCAATGGACTGGATTTTAAAAGTAACGGCCCGCAAAGCGTTCCCTTGGTATTTCGGTCGTAACGGGGAGGCGCAAGGATGAGCCAATCGATCTTGCAGGCGAAAAACGTCTGGAAAGAGTATGGCGATGTGTGTGTGTTGGAACGCATCAATGTCTCTATCAATGCCGGTGAATTTGTCACGGTGGTCGGGGCATCTGGCTGTGGCAAAAGTACCTTCCTCAAACTGGTGCTGGGTACGGAAAGTGTGTCGCGTGGTGAGTTGTTGTTGGATGGCAAACCCATTCCGCAAGAACCGGACGAACATCGTGGCATCGTGTTCCAGAAATATTCGGTGTTTCCACATTTAACCGCGCTGGGCAATGTGCTGTTGGCTGATGAATTTGCGCAATCACCGTGGCTGGGCAAGTTGTTCGGCGCGGCGAAAAAACAGGCGCAAGATCGCGCGGTCGCCATGCTGGAGCGGGTGGGATTGGGCCATGCACTAAACCGTTACCCCAGCGAGTTGTCGGGTGGTATGCAGCAGCGTTTAGCCATTGCGCAGGCGTTGATGAAAAAGCCACGCATCTTGTTACTCGATGAACCGTTTGGCGCGCTGGACCCCGGTATTCGTGGTGATATGCACCAACTCATCCGTGAATTGTGGTTGCAGCAAGGGTTAACCATTTTCATGGTGACGCACGATTTAAAAGAGGGGTTTGCGCTTGGCAGTCGCCTGTGGGTGTTTGATAAATCGCGGCATGATCCGCAATCCCCGCAGCGTTTCGGCGCACAAATCACCTATGACATTCCTTTACAAGGTGGAAAGCTGAAAGCCGAAGATGCGCTGCGCTTGTCACCCGAACCAAAAATGGAGCAATAGTATGGCGGAATTATTGTTTGAAGATTCGCTGCCCGGTGGCAGCCACTGGTCGATGGTAATGCCAGCCGGATCGCTGTTGAAAATCACTGATGTCGAAGGTGGTGCCAATGTCGGTATGCTGTTTTATAACCCACGTAATCTGCTGGAGCGTTACAACGCACCCGACACCTTGAAGTGTCAGCACACCTTTAAGCTGACGACCGGCCATTGCCTCTATTCCGATATGGGACGGATTTTCTGCTCGATCGTGCAAGATGATACCTGTTGGATCGACACCGTGGCGGGCACCACTAACAAAGCGAAAGTGGCAACACGGTGGGGCGAGCGTGACTATCAACACGATCGTAATCTGTGGAAACAAAATGGTTACGACAGCTTTCTGGTGGAAGTGGCGAAATATGGTTTAGGTGCCCGCGATTTGGCAGCCAACCTCAATCTGTTCAGCAAAGTGTTTACCGATGACGAAGGCAATCTGCAATTTGCCGCCGGACATTCCAAAGCCGGTGACAGCGTTACGCTGCGTTTTGAGATGGAAACGCTGGTGGTGTTTAACACCTGTCCGCATCCGATGGATGGCGCGGCGGAATATCCGCGAAAGCCAATTCAGTATGGCGTGTATAAGGCCGCCCCCGTCGCCGCGGATGATGTTTGTCGTCTTTCCCGCCCGGAAAATGGTCGTGGATTTGAAAATACCCGTCGTTATGTTTGCTGCGCTGGTCACTAAGGAGCGATTTATGATCAAGGAAAGTTTGTTAAATCCAACGGACGTGGCCTATCGCGAAACGGTGCTGGCCGGCGATTATTGGATGAAAGTGGTGAAAGCGGGACAGACCATTCGTATCGTGGATTCGGAAGGCAATCAGGCGGCAGACACGCTGTTTTATTCCGCCGCTAACCCCGCTGAGCGTTACAGCGCGGTGGATACCATTCGTGAGCAGGGCAATGTCTACTTGTCCGCGGGAACTACGTTGATGACTAACGAAGGTAACCCGATGCTGGAAATTGTTGCTGACACCTGTGGTCGCCATGACACCTTGGGTGGTGCGTGTGCGACGGAAAGTAATCAGGTGCGTTACGATTTAGGCAAAAAACACATGCATGCCTGCCGTGACAGCTGGTTGCTGGCAGTGACCGAAAACCCTGAGTTTGGTATGAGCAAGCGTGATATCACCCATAACATCAATTTCTTCATGAACGTGCCCATTACCGCAGACGGTGGTTTGAGTTTTGCCGATGGCATTAGTGCACCGGGTAAATATGTAGAACTGAAAGCGCTGATGGATGTGATTGTGCTGATCTCTAACTGCCCACAGCTGAATAACCCCTGTAATGCGTATAACCCGACGCCGGTTGACGTGCTGGTCTGGAATTAATCAGCCAACAAATTATAGAGCGCAAGGACGACCTTGAGCCGCTCTCTGATTGTGTGCGGGACGACCCGAAGTCTGGCGGAAGAGCCTTTCCGGCAGCATTGAACAGAGTTGATCTTATGTTCAGTAAAGTATTGATAGCAAACCGCGGCGCAATTGCCTGCCGAATTATCCGCACCCTGAAAGCCATGGGGGTCACCGCTGTTGCCGTATATAGCGAAGCCGACGCTGACAGCCGTCATGTGTTAGATGCTGACGAGGCTTGGTCGCTTGGCGAAGGCGCTGCGGCGCAGACTTACCTTGATCAAAATAAACTCATTGCGATTGCCAAACAGACTGGCGCTCAGGCGATCCACCCGGGCTACGGTTTTTTAAGTGAGAACCCCGATTTTGCCCGTCTTTGTGTTGACGAAGGGCTGGTATTTTTAGGCCCGACACCGGAACAGATGGTGGTATTTGGCCTGAAACACAAAGCGCGTGCACTGGCGGAGGCGGCGCATGTGCCGTTATTGCCGGGCACCGGTTTGTTGTCGTCACTGGATGAAGCCTTATTTGAAGCCGCGCGTATTGGTTATCCGGTGATGTTGAAAAGTACCGCTGGTGGCGGTGGTATCGGTATGCAGCGCTGCTTTAGCGCAGAAGAGTTGCGTTCCGCGTATTCATCAGTGAAACGGCTGTCGGAAAACAATTTCAGCAACGGTGGCATGTTCCTGGAAAAATTTATTGAGAATGCCCGCCATATCGAAGTGCAGATGTTTGGTGATGGCCAAGGCAATGTGATTGCGATTGGTGAGCGTGACTGTTCCGCCCAGCGTCGTAACCAAAAAGTGATAGAAGAGTGTCCGGCGCCGAACTTATCGGAAGACGTGCGTCAGGCATTACTAGCAACTGCCGTGCAACTGGGGGAACAGGTTAGTTATCGCAGTGCAGGTACCGTAGAATATGTGTATGACGACCTCAGTGGCCAGTTTTATTTCTTGGAAGTAAACACCCGCCTGCAGGTGGAACATGGCGTTACCGAACAGGTGTATGGCGTCGATTTAGTGCGTTGGATGATTGAACTGGGTGCCGGTGAATTAGCGCCGCTGGATAGTTTGGCAAACGTGCTGACCCCGAAAGGCCATGCCATTCAAGTGCGGTTGTACGCGGAAGATCCGGCGAAGAATTTCCGCCCGAGTGCAGGGCTTATCAGTCATGTCGGTTTTCCTGAACAAGATCGTAAAACCTGTCGCATCGATCACTGGCTCGATGCTGGTCTTGAAGTGCCGCCCTTTTTTGATCCGATGCTGGCGAAACTGATCGCGTGGTCAGCGAGCCGTGAGCAGACCATTCAGCAACTGAGCGCAATGTTGCAGCAAAGTGACGTCTATGGCATTGAGACTAATTGTGATTATTTGCTGGCGCTGCTGAATAGCGATGTGGTGCAGCAGGGCAAAGTGCTGACCCGCACGTTAAATGAATTCAGTTATCAGCCAGTCACCATCGATGTGCTATCGGGTGGCACACAAACGACGATTCAGGATTTCCCCGGCCGTGTTGGTTACTGGGATATCGGTGTGCCGCCGTCTGGCCCGATGGACAACTGGTCGTTTCGTCTGGGCAATCGGTTATTAAATAATGATGATGCCTGCGCGGGTTTGGAAATTACGTTGTCGGGTCCGACGCTGAAATTTAATACCGCACGTCAGATTGTACTCACCGGTGCCGACATTGACGCCAAACTCAATGGTGAACCGCTGCCTATGTGGCAAGTGATAACAGTGCCTGCTGATAGCACCTTGCAACTGGGCAAAGTGGCCACTGCCGGTGCGCGTAGTTATCTGCTGTTAGCTGGCGGGCTCGATTGTCCGCATTATCTTGGCAGTCGTTCCACCTTTACCTTGGGTCAATTTGGTGGTCATGTCGGTCGTGCCATTCAGGCGGGTGATGTGCTGCATCTGCCAGCATCGACTTCGGTGACGGAGCAATCACTGCCCGTGGCATTACAGCCAGCCATCACCAATAACTGGGAACTGCGCGTCATTTATGGCCCACACGGGGCGCCTGATTTTTTCACCGATCACGATATTGAAACCTTCTTCACCACCGACTACGAAGTGCATTACAACTCCAGTCGGACTGGCGTGCGCTTGATTGGGCCGAAGCCGGCGTGGGCGCGTGCGGATGGTGGTGAAGCGGGGTTGCATCCATCCAACCTGCATGACAACGCCTATGCGATCGGGACGGTTGATTTTACTGGTGACATGCCGGTGATTTTGGGGCCGGATGGTCCAAGTCTGGGTGGATTTGTTTGCCCTGCCACCATCGTGAAAGCCGATCTGTGGAAAATGGGGCAGCTGAAAGCTGGGGATAAAGTTCGCTTTATTCCGATCTCGATTGCTGATGCCGAGGTGTTGGATCGTGCGCAATTGGCTGAACTGGAAAGCCTTACGGCACAACCCGTGTCTGTATCCATTGTACAGCCAACCACACCGATCCTGAAAACACTACCTGCGGAAAAATATGGCGAGAAAGTGGTGTATCGCCCCAGTGGTGATGACTATCTGCTGGTGGAATATGGCACGCAGGTGCTGGATATCCGGCTGCGTTTCCGTGCCCATGCGCTGATGCTGTGGGTGCAAGAAGCGTGCATTGAAGGCGTGTTGGAACTGACCCCCGGCATTCGTTCCTTGCAGATCCATTACGACAATCTGCAGGTACCACTGACCCGTTTGCTGGAACTGTTGGAGCAGGCAGAAAGCGAACTCGCTGATATCGAACAAATCACAGTGCCAGCGCGCATCGTGCATCTGCCACTGTCGTGGGATGATGAAGCAACACGATTGGCGATCCGCAAATACGATGAACTGGTGCGTAAAGACGCGCCGTGGTGCCCGTCGAACATCGAGTTTATCCGCCGCATCAATGGTCTTGATTCGATTGAGCAGGTGAAAGAGATCGTCTTTAACGCCAACTATCTGGTGATGGGGTTGGGGGATGTCTATCTCGGCGCACCAGTAGCCACACCGCTGGATCCGCGGCATCGTTTAGTCACTACCAAATACAACCCAGCGCGCACCTGGACACCAGAAAATGCGGTCGGCATTGGTGGGGCATATCTGTGTGTGTATGGCATGGAAGGGCCGGGCGGTTATCAGTTTGTTGGTCGAACGCTGCAGATGTGGAACCGTTATCGTCAAACGACCGAATTCACGCAGCCGTGGCTGTTGCGCTTCTTCGATCAGATCAAATTCTATGAAGTCTCTGCAGAAGAGTTACTAACGATCCGTCGTGATTTCCCGCGCGGGCGTTATCCACTGAAAATTGAGGAAATCGAGTTCTCACTGGCCGATTACACCAAGCTGGTGGATGAACACGCCGACGAAATCTTGGTAGCCAAAGAGCGGCAGCAAACGGCCTTTGAAGCCGAGCGCCAGCGTTGGATCGACAGCGGTCAGGCTAATTTCAGTGCCGACAGCGACATGCTGCTGGAAACCGGAGAGGAAGAAGAGTTACCAGATCATCACAAAGCGGTGGAAAGTCTGGTCTCCGGTAACGTCTGGCAGATGCTAGTTAATGAAGGCGAGCAGGTCAAAGCTGGGCAACCACTGTTGATCATCGAATCGATGAAAATGGAAATTGAAGTGCTGGCGCCGCATGCCGGAGTGGTCATTAATGTATGCCGTGAAGCAGGCCAACAAGTGCGTGCTGGGCAACGCTTACTGGTATTAGGGGAATAATCATGACGCAACCGATCACCATTAGCGCTATTCATGATGCCTATCGTAATGGGGTTTTAACGCCGCATCAGTTATTACATCGTTGTCTGCAGCATGCTCAGGCTGATGAGCATCACGCGTGGATCAGTGTGTTATCGCCAGAACAATTAGATGATTATCTGCAAAAACTTGCTGGTCATTCGTCCGACGATTTGCCGTTGTTTGGTATTCCGTTTGCCATCAAAGACAACATCGATCTGGTGGATCTGCCCACTACGGCAGCTTGCCCTGACTATGCTTATCAGCCATTGGAATCCGCGTTTGTGGTTCAGCAGCTGATCGCGGCGGGGGCGATCCCGCTCGGTAAAACCAATCTCGACCAGTTCGCAACCGGGCTGGTGGGAGTCCGTAGCCCGTATGGGGCTTGTCAGAACAGTTTTGACCCAGATTATATTTCGGGTGGCTCTAGTGCGGGGTCGGCGGTGTCGGTGGCAACCGGGCAGGTCTGTTTTTCATTAGGCACTGACACTGCGGGTTCAGGTCGTGTACCGGCTTCCTTCAACAACATTATTGGTTTGAAGGGAACGAAAGGTCGCATCAGTTGCAGTGGCGTCGTGCCGGCCTGTAAAAGTTTAGATTGCGTTACTATTTTTGCCTCGACGGTTGCTGATGTTGCTGCAGTTTGGCAAGTTGCCGCCAAGTTTGATGCTACTGATCCGTTTGCCCGTGATGTAGTGACTGCGAAAGCGATCCCGACGGCATTTAAATTCGGCGTACCGGATAAATCACAACTGCAATTTTTTGGGGATGAAGCCGCAGAAGTGCTGTTCTGGCAATCGGTCGAAACACTGAAAACGCTGGGCGGTGAGGCGGTTTCGATCAATCTGGAACCCTTCATTCAAGCCGCGAAATTGCTCTATGGTGGCCCTTGGGTAGCCGAGCGTCTGGCGGCGATTAAAGATTTTTACCGGGCAGATCCGAGTCGTTGTCTACCCGTCATTCAAACCATTATTGGTGGCGCGGAACAGCGAACTGCTGTTGATGCTTATGAAGCCTTATATGAATTACAGCGACTGAAACGAATTGCTGATGCTGAATTATCCAAGGTTGAGCTGATTATCACGCCAACTGCGGGCACCATGTATCGCATTGCCGCGGTGGAAGCTGATCCCATCCAACTCAATAGTAATCTTGGTTATTACACCAACTTTATGAATTTGTTGGATTACGCAGCAATATCACTACCGTCTGGTTTCCGTAGTACTGGCGAAAAACAGGGTTTACCGTTCGGTATCACCTTGTTTGCGCCAGCGTTTCAAGATACCGCCTTATTAGCGCTTGGTGATCGTTGGCAACGTCAGTTGGCATTACCGCTCGGTGCGACAGGGCAGCCATTCCCATCGGAACAGCTGGTGGTGATGTCGCCGGAGGTCAGCACGATCGATGTTTTGGTGTGTGGCGCACATTTATCCGGTTTACCGTTGAACTGGCAACTCACCGATCGGAATGCGCGCTTAAAACAGACCACGACGACAGCGAAGGCCTATCGCATGTATGCACTGGCAGGCGGGCCGCCATTTCGTCCGGGGTTGGTCCGTGATGATAAACAGGGCGCCGCGATTGCCGTTGAAGTCTGGTCAGTACCATCCGAACAGTTTGGTTCGTTTGTGGCCGGCATTCCGGCCCCGTTGGGCATTGGCAAAGTACAATTATATGATGGCAGTTGGGTGTCTGGTTTTATCTGTGAGCCCTATGGCCTCGATGGTGCGACAGAAATTACCCAGCTGGGAAGTTGGCGGGCTTATCTGGTCAGTAGATAGCCCAACCAGTGACAAACAACAGATAAAAAGAAGGCACCTGAAGGTGCCTTTGTTTTTCTAATCGCTCATCAGTGTGCATATTCACTGTCAGGATAATTGGCCGCCAGCATTTGTCGAGCATGCAGGGCGAGATCTTTCAACTCCATCTTGTCATACGCTTGCACCATGATTTCCAGTGCCGGCTTGGTCATTTCTGTATCCGGATAATTTTCGATCAGGAATTTGGCATGGTTGGCCGCTGATAACCAGGCTTCACGACGCATATAAAAGTCCGCAATGGCCAGATCGAATTTGGCTAAACGATTTTTCAGATAGACAGCACGGGCACGCGCATCACTGGCATACAAACTATTTGGATAGTTTTTCAGCACAATTTTGAAGTCATCAAATGCCTGACGTGCATAGTTAGGGTCACGGTCAGAACGATCAATACCAAATTTAGCATGGAAGAAATTATAATCTTCCTGCATGTTGGCTAAACCACGCATGTAATAGACGTAATCCACATCTTTATGCGTTGGGTTCAGGCGTAAAAAACGGTCGATATTGGCAATCGCCTGCGCGGTATCTTCTTTTTTGTAATAAGCATAAATCAGCTGTAACTGAACCTGACTGGCATACGGACCAAACGGATAACGGGAATCCAGTGCTTCAAGAATATCCACTGCTTTATCATAATCGCCGTTGTGCAGCTTGGTTTGAGCCTGTTTATACAATACTTCCAGCGGTTCATCCGGCACTTTAGGTTTGTTGGATGAAGAGCAGCCTGCCAGTAAAGACAGAGACAACAGCATTGCCGGGAACAAACGAACTACTTTTTGCATCGAAATTAGCTTCATATTGCCAAGGTATGTGAAGTATCCGTTATGCTCAGAGAAAAGAAAAGATAGAATGCAGCATTCTTGGCATCTGGCCACGTTTAAACTTACTGAGATCTGACATGAGTCAACCTATACACCTTACCGGCATCACCGAACCGCACCACGCAGGCAAGCGCCTCGACCAAGTGGTAGCGGAGCTGTTTGCTGATTATTCCCGTACCCGCCTGAAAGATTGGATACTGGCTGGCAAAGTGCTGCTGGATGGCAATGTGGTTTTATTGCCAAAAGAAAAGGTCATGGAAGGCCAGAGCATCGAAATTGACGCCGAGCTGGAAGATGATACTCGCTGGCAGCCACAAGATATTGAACTGAACATCGTTTATGAAGATGAACACCTGCTGGTGATCGATAAACCTGCCGGTTTAGTCGTGCATCCGGGGGCGGGCACGCCTGACGGTACCATCCTGAATGCGCTGTTGCATCGTTACCCTGATATTGCCGAAGTACCACGTGCTGGCATCGTGCATCGTCTGGATAAAGAAACGACTGGTCTGATGGTAGTGGCGAAAACCGTTCCTGCACAGATCCGTCTGGTTTATGCATTGCAGAAACGTCGTATTACCCGTGAATACGAAGCCATTGTGGTGGGTCACATGACCGCAGGTGGTACCGTCGACGAACCAATCTCGCGTCACTCAACGCAGCGCACTATGATGGCAGTGAATCCGATGGGTAAACCAGCGGTGACGCATTATCGTGTGGCGGAGCGTTTCCGTGCCCATACCCGCTTACGTTGTCGTCTGGAAACAGGCAGAACGCATCAGATCCGCGTGCACATGGCGCACATCAATCATGCATTGATTGGTGATCCTGTATACGGTGGCCGTTTACGCCCGATCCGTAATGCATCGATAGAGCTGAGTGACTATCTGCGCACCTTCCGCCGTCAGGCACTGCACGCCACCATGTTGCGTCT
Organism: uncultured Tolumonas sp.; assembly: GCF_963678185.1. Taxonomy (NCBI): domain Bacteria; kingdom Pseudomonadati; phylum Pseudomonadota; class Gammaproteobacteria; order Aeromonadales; family Aeromonadaceae; genus Tolumonas; species uncultured Tolumonas sp. The sequence continues at coordinate 2,000,036 of NZ_OY782757.1, read as the reverse complement.
TATTCACCCAATTACTGGTGAAGAGATGGAATGGCATTCACCTATTCCGCCTGACATGGTTGAGCTGGTGGAAGTGCTACGCCTTGATTCGGCTGAACATCCGGATGACATCGTATGGATTTAATCCGACCTGAGTGGCCTGCGCCTGCCAATGTGCAGGCGGCTTTTACCACTCGGCAAGGCGGTGTCAGCCAAGGTGTTTACCAAGGGCTGAATTTAGGCCTGCATGTCAGTGATGAGCCGGCGTTAGTCATGCAAAATCGCCAGCGACTCATACAACAGCTGGCATTGCCAGTTGCACCGATCTGGTTGGAACAGGTGCATGGCACCGAGGTCTTCAACGCCGAAGCGCCTTGCGCTATACCGCCACAAGCGGATGCAGCGGTAACTACAACCATCGGTTTACCATTGACCGTGATGACGGCTGACTGTTTACCGGTCCTGTTTTGCGATAAAGCCGGCACCGTGGTGGCGACGGCGCATGCGGGTTGGCGTGGGCTGTGTGCGGGTGTGCTGGAAAATACCATCGCCGCTATGCAAGTGGCGCCGGATGAAATTCTGGCTTGGATCGGCCCCGCGATTGGCCCAACGGCATTTGAAGTGGGTGACGAAGTGAAAGCGGCCTTTGTCGCGCACAACCCGCAAGCAGCGGCGGCTTTTGTCGCTCACCAAGATAAATGGCTCGCTGATCTGTTTATGCTGGCTCGCCAACGTATTAGCGTGGCTGGTGTCAGTGCTATTTATGGCGGTAATCAGTGCACCTTCAGTGATGCACAGCAGTTTTACTCTTACCGCCGCGACGGTCAGACCGGACGCATGGCTGGCTTGATCTGGTTAACGATTAAATCTTAATCGCTGCCTCTTGAAAGCAATCCCGGCACCCCCATCTTATACTCAAGAGTAATTGATCGATAAGCGATCACACTAGAGATAAGAGGTACCGGGATGCGTTTAGATCGTCTCACCAGCAAATTTCAGGTTGCGATTTCCGATGCTCAGTCATTAGCACTGGGCAAGGATCACCAATTTATCGAGCCCCTTCATATTATGTTGGCATTGCTGGACCAGCAGGGCGGCTCTATTCGTCCGTTATTAACGCTGGCCGGATGCAATGTAGATCCGCTACGCGCCAGACTTTCCCAAGAATTAGATCGACTGCCCAAAGTCAGCGGCGTGGATGGTGATATCCAGATCTCGCCACAACTGGGTCGTGTGCTGAACATGTGCGACAAGCTGTCACAACAGCGCCAGGATCAGTTCATCTCCTCAGAAATGTTTGTACTGGCTGCATTGGATGATCGCGGCACGCTGGGTGACATTTTACGGCAAAACGGTGTCACCAAAGACAAGCTGGAGAAAGCGATTGAAAAAGTACGCGGCGGAGAAAAAGTAACCGACGCTGGTGCGGAAGAAAATCGTCAAGCGCTCACTAAATACACCATAGATCTGACCGAACGAGCCGAACAAGGCAAACTGGATCCGGTTATCGGTCGTGATGACGAAATTCGTCGCACCATACAGGTTCTGCAACGTCGCACTAAAAACAATCCGGTGTTGATCGGTGAACCGGGTGTGGGTAAAACGGCGATTGCCGAAGGGTTGGCGCAACGTATTATTAATGGTGAAGTGCCGGAAGGGCTAAAACATAAACGCGTTCTATCATTAGACATGGGTTCTTTGGTTGCCGGTGCTAAATACCGTGGTGAATTTGAAGAACGCCTGAAAGCCCTATTGAATGAACTGGCGAAGCAGGAAGGCAACGTCATCCTGTTTATTGACGAATTACATACCATGGTCGGTGCCGGTAAAGCCGATGGTGCCATGGATGCCGGCAACATGTTGAAACCCGCGTTAGCGCGTGGTGAGTTGCATTGCGTCGGTGCCACCACCTTGGATGAATATCGTCAATATATAGAAAAAGATGCGGCGCTCGAGCGCCGTTTCCAGAAAGTGTTGATTGAAGAGCCTTCAGTAGAAGACACCATCGCGATCTTGCGTGGTCTGAAAGAACGTTATGAACTGCATCATCACGTACAGATCACCGATCCGGCGATTGTTGCTGCTGCGCTGCTTTCGCACCGCTACATCTCCGATCGCCAACTCCCGGATAAAGCTATCGATCTAATTGATGAAGCCGCTTCCAGTATCCGTCTGCAAATTGACTCCAAACCAGAACAGCTCGATCGTCTGGAGCGCCGAATTGTGCAGCTTAAGATGGAACAGCAAGCCTTGATGAAAGAACACGATATTGCCAGCGTGCAACGTTTAGCGATCATTAATCAGGAAATTGCGGAAAAAGATCGCGAATATAATGAGCTGGAAGAGATCTGGAAGGCAGAAAAAGCCGCACTGGCTGGCACTCAACACATTAAAGCCGAATTGGAACATGCCCGTCAGGATCTGGATGTCGCGCGTCGGGCGGGTGATTTGGCTAAAATGTCTGAACTGCATTATGGTCGTATCCCTGATCTGGAAAAACAACTCGATTTAGCCTCCCAAGCGGAAATGCAGGAGCAAAAATTGCTGCGTAACCGGG
>NZ_OY782757.1:900000-1060000 GCF_963678185.1 uncultured Tolumonas sp. | reverse complement strand
AAGGAACTTGCTTCTGGAGCTAATGGCAGCCGCAGTGACCAGATGGCTGGGACTGTTTAACAAAAACACAGCACTCTGCAAACACGAAAGTGGACGTATAGGGTGTGACACCTGCCCGGTGCCGGAAGGTTAATTGATGGGGTTAGCGCAAGCGAAGCTCTTGATCGAAGCCCCGGTAAACGGCGGCCGTAACTATAACGGTCCTAAGGTAGCGAAATTCCTTGTCGGGTAAGTTCCGACCTGCACGAATGGTGTAACCATGGCCATGCTGTCTCCACCCGAGACTCAGTGAAATCGAATTCGCCGTGAAGATGCGGTGTACCCGCGGCTAGACGGAAAGACCCCGTGAACCTTTACTATAGCTTGACACTGAACATTGAACCTACCTGTGTAGGATAGGTGGGAGGCTTTGAAGTGATGACGCTAGTTGTCATGGAGCCGTCCTTGAAATACCACCCTGGTATGTTTGATGTTCTAACCTCAACCCATTATCTGGGTCAGGGACAGTGTCTGGTGGGTAGTTTGACTGGGGCGGTCTCCTCCCAAAGAGTAACGGAGGAGCACGAAGGTGGGCTAATCACGGTCGGACATCGTGAGGTTAGTGCAATGGCATAAGCCCGCTTAACTGCGAGACGGACAGGTCGAGCAGGTGCGAAAGCAGGTCATAGTGATCCGGTGGTTCTGAATGGAAGGGCCATCGCTCAACGGATAAAAGGTACTCCGGGGATAACAGGCTGATACCGCCCAAGAGTTCATATCGACGGCGGTGTTTGGCACCTCGATGTCGGCTCATCACATCCTGGGGCTGAAGTTGGTCCCAAGGGTATGGCTGTTCGCCATTTAAAGTGGTACGCGAGCTGGGTTCAGAACGTCGTGAGACAGTTCGGTCCCTATCTGCCGTGGGCGTTGGATGATTGAGTGGGGTTGCTCCTAGTACGAGAGGACCGGAGTGAACGAACCGCTGGTGTTCGGGTTGTCATGCCAATGGCACTGCCCGGTAGCTAAGTTCGGAAAAGATAACCGCTGAAAGCATCTAAGCGGGAAACTTGCCACGAGATGAGTCATCCCTAGGACTATAAGTCCTCTGAAGGGCCGTTGAAGACTACGACGTTGATAGGTGAGGTGTGTAAGTGTCGTGAGACATTGAGCTAACTCATACTAATGACCCGAGAGGCTTAACCATACAACACCCAAGTAGTTTTGAAGCGCTTGTTTGATTGATGAACTGATAAAGATTGACTAGGAATAGTCAACACAGCTTTCCAAGACTTATTGCTGAAGATGGTTAATAACAGCGATAAGGGAACCGAATATGCCTGGCGGCAATAGCGCGATGGAACCACCTGTACCCATGCCGAACACAGAAGTGAAACGTTGTAGCGCCGATGGTAGTGTGGCATTCGCCATGTGAGAGTAGGACACTGCCAGGCTCCTAATTTGAAGAAAAGTAAAAACCCCGCTATGCGGGGTTTTTTGTTGTCTGAAATTCAGTAAATCCGACATTAAAGCATCATTTACGGCCAAGCAGGGCGGCACAAATAAAGAATTTTGTGTCACCGTTGGTGTCTTTTTTAATGCGGGCTACATTCTTTCTCATATTTATCAAAATAAAAAAGAGGGCATGAAAACATGCCCTCTTAATTTATCTAGCTGTTTGAATCGGTATTACTTCTTTTCTACCTGCGGTAGACCAGTGCTAGCTGACGCTGAAAGCAGACCTGTTTCTACATAATTGATCAGTTTGGCGCGAGTATCGGTGATATCCAAGTTGCGCATGGTTAATTGACCAATACGGTCATCAGGGGAGAACATAGAGTCACCTTTTTCCATGGTCAAACGCTCTGCTTGATAAGTCAGGTTATCAGACACAGTGTTCAGGATCGAATAGTCGTTACCACGGCGCAGTTCTAAAGTTACTTCGCCAGTGATAGCACTTGCAACCCAACGTTGTGATGCATCACGCAACATCAGTGCCTGTGAGTCGAACCAGCGGCCTTGATATAAGAAACGACCTAACTGACGGCCATGTGCATGATACAGCTCAATTGTATCTTCGTTATGGATACCGGTTACTAAACGTTCGTAGGCAATATGTAACAGTGCCATGCCTGGCGCTTCATAGATACCGCGGCTTTTTGCTTCGATAATACGGTTCTCGATCTGATCGCTCATACCTAAACCGTGACGACCACCAATGCGGTTAGCTTCCAGCATCAGTTCAACATCATCCCTAAAGGTTACGCCATTCAGTGCAACAGGGATTCCCCGTTCAAAGCGGATCGTTACTTCTTCTGCAGGGATCTTGACGTTCTCATCCCAGAATTTAACGCCCATAATCGGATTTACGATTTTGACGCTGGAGTTTAAATATTCCAGGTCTTTTGCTTCATGTGTTGCACCTAAAATGTTGGAATCAGTAGAGTAAGCTTTTTCTACAGACATTTTATAATCAAAACCAGCTTTGATCATAAATTCAGACATTTCCTGGCGACCACCTAATTCATCAATAAAATCAGTGTCCAACCATGGTTTGTAAATTTGTAATTCAGCATTAGTCAGCAGACCGTAACGATAAAAACGTTCAATATCGTTACCTTTATAAGTACTACCATCACCCCAGATGTTGACACCGTCATCTTTCATGGCGGCAACCAGCATGGTACCGGTCACGGCACGGCCTAACGGCGTTGTATTGAAATAAGCAACCCCTGCAGTTGTGTTATGGAAAGCACCACACTGAATTGCAGCAATACCTTCAGCAACCAGTTGCTTACGGCAATCGATCAATCTGGCGTTTTCAGCTCCATATTCCATCGCGCGACGAGGGATTGCATCATAGTCTTCTTCGTCTGGTTGACCCAGATTGGCTGTATAAGCATAAGGCACCGCGCCTTTCTGACGCATCCATAGCAACGCTGCGCTGGTATCCAGACCACCAGAGAAAGCGATACCAATGCGTTCGCCAACTGGAAGATGCTTGAGAATCGTAGTCATAATTTTAATCCTGCTCGAAAGAACTATGGAGTAATGCATACCTTTCAGGTTATGCACTTATTCCCCTGAACCTGTGTCTGAAAATTAAGGATGTGAAAGCGGCAAGCAGCTAATCACATCGGCGAATCACACACACTGATGAGAAAATATTCTCCACCTACTGATTGGTCAACAAAATCTATGTTACCAATTAGCCTAGGTGTACCGTGGTAATGGTCTTAATTTTTATCGTGCATATTTATGCACAATAAATGAGTGAGAATTTAATCATTTTTTCCCGCTGACGGGAAGGGATAAGAGCATATTTATTCGAAAAAAGACTCATTTTCCGATGATTAACTCGCGCATTTTACAGCATACGTACACCGTATCAGTAATTAAGTGAAAGCCTGAGCAAAATAACTCAAGAAAAATTCATCCTCGTCAAATTGAGCGCTTAAAATTGGACAAGCATTACCCATAATTTTAACGGCTATATCTCGCAGCTAAAATCAGCAAGATCAAATCTGCGATCAATATCAAAAATAATGAAACCGGTTGCTGAAACCGGTTTCAGGTTGTTTTATAGTTTAGTTAGCTCACCATAAAGGCACATTAGGGGGTCTACTATGAAGAAAATATTTCTCTGCTGCGCTGGCGATGATGGCTTAAGCAGAATTTAATTACGCTGACGAACACTATTAGTTGGACAGTGTTTATAACTGCCGTTTTTCTTTAAAGCATTCAAATCTAAACATCAAATATCATTCAATGCTATGTAGGAAGTAAATTATATGACCAATCAGTTACCGAAAGATTTTTTATGGGGTGGTGCAGTTGCCGCTCATCAAGTTGAAGGCGGTTGGAATGCCGGTGGTAAGGGTGTCAGCATTTGTGATGTTTTATCTGGCGGTTCTGTAAGCGTTGATCGTGTAATTACTGATGGTGTGAAAGATGGCTATCGTTACCCTAACCATGAAGCAACAGACTTTTATCATCGCTATAAAGAAGACGTAGCGCTCTTTGCTGAAATGGGATTTAAATGTTTCCGTACTTCTATTGCATGGACTCGTATTTTCCCTAACGGTGATGAAACAAAACCAAATGAAGCTGGTTTACAGTTTTACGATGATCTGTTTGATGAATTACTAAAATATAATATTGAACCAGTTATTACTTTGTCTCATTTTGAGATGCCGTATCATTTAGTGAAAGAATATGGCGGTTGGAAAAATCGTAAAGTAATCGATTTTTTTGTTCATTATGCTGACACCGTTATGCGTCGTTATAAGAGCAAAGTGAAATACTGGATGACTTTCAACGAGATCAATAACCAAAAAGACCATGCTTATCCATTATTTGGTTATTGCTGTTCTGGTGTTGTATTTAATGAATCAGAACGCCCGGAAGAAACGATGTACCAGGTTGTTCATCATGAACTGGTTGCCAGCGCAAAAGTAGTTAAACTTGGCCATGCAATCAATCCTGATTTTAAAATTGGCTGTATGATCTCTTTTGTGCCGCTTTATCCATTCTCATGTAATCCTGACGACATGATGTATTCTGCAGAATCAATGCATGATCGTTTCTTATTTGGTGATGTTCATATGCGTGGTGAATATCCGTCTTACGCACTGAAAGAATGGGAACGCAAAGGTTATAACATTGAAATGGCACCTGAGGATGCACAGATTCTGAAAGAGGGCTGTGCAGATTATGTTGGTTTTAGCTATTACATGTCTAATGCGGTTAAAGCAGATCAGGTTGGTACAGGTAAAGGCTTAACAGGGTTTGTAGGCAGTGTACCTAACCCGCATGTGAAAGCATCTGATTGGGGCTGGCAAATAGACCCTGTTGGCTTGCGTTATTCTTTAAATATTCTTTACGAGCGCTATCAGAAGCCTTTGTTTATTGTTGAGAACGGTTTTGGCGCCATTGATAAGGTCGAGTCAAATGGTGAGATCAATGATGATTATCGAATTGAATATCTGAAAGCCCACATTGAACAGATGAAAAAAGCAGTTACTGTTGATGGTGTTGATTTGATGGGATATACCCCATGGGGCTGTCTGGATTGTGTCTCATTCACTACTGGAGAATATCGGAAACGTTACGGTTTTATCTATGTGGATAAAAATGACGATGGTACGGGCACAATGGCGCGCAGTCGTAAAAAGAGTTTTAACTGGTATCGAGATGTGATCGGTAGTAACGGCGAAAAATTGTAATTGTAAATCCCCTCTATTAAGAGGGGATTTTTTATTTCTGAGAGACCTTGAAATATGAGTGCTTCATCTGTTGAATTGCTGGGATTACTGGCTGGTTTTTTAACTACTGCTTCATTTATTCCGCAAGTCATTAAAATTTTGAAAACCCGTGATACATCAGGTATTTCCTTAGTTATGTATGTTGCATTAACTTTGGGATTGATACTTTGGTTTTGGTATGGCTTCCGTAATGGTCAAGCCTCTATCATGGCGGCAAATGGTATCACACTAGCATTAGCCTTAGTGATTTTGGGTATGAAATTGCGTTATCGTTAATGAGCTATGAGTAGCAAAATAATACAACATTATTTTGCTACGATTTGGATGATTGTTTCTCTATGCATCACTTAATAATAGCGCTATCAATTCAGCTGCACTTAATCGGTATAAGACGATAGCCTAAGTTATCAGTAAAGCATCTTTAAGCCCGACGATGTATCTTTGTACATAACCAGTGCGAGTAATTTGCTTGAATGTCTAAATATACTACAATGTGATTGTTGGGCTCGTTATATAATTAAGAAGACCTTTTTCATGGTTAACCATGAAAATTACAGCTAAATTTAATAAAATTAATGTCAGATGTATTGTTAAAAACAATTTGTATGTTAAATTGCATCGGAAATCGCCAGTCTCATATAACTTTTTAAAGGCAAACACTATGTCAGATTTTCTGAGAACATTTTTAAACGCTCGCAGCCTGAAAGCAGTAACCCGCGAACTGACTCTGGAACAATTAAATGAAGGCTATGAAAAATTAACAGCCATTGTTGAAGAGCGTCGCGTTAATGAAGAAGCTGTTCGTAAAGGACAAGCTGAACGCTTACAGAAAATTGCTGAATATAAAGAAATGTTGCGTGCAGAAGGTATCGATTTAGCTGATTTAATTGATGCCTCTACTGTGACAGAAAAAACTTCTAAACGTGCGCCACGTCCGGCTAAATATCAGTACACTGATGCTGATGGTTCTGTAAAAACTTGGACTGGTCAAGGCCGTCAGCCAGTACCAATTCGTGAAGCAATTGCCCAAGGTAAATCGCTGAACGATTTCCTGATCTAATCGTCTGGATTTGATCTAAGATCACCGCGCATATTTAATATATGTGCGGTGTTTTTATTTGTATTGAGCATAAATGTTATTGGTTTTGTTTATGGTCTTCTAACTATTTAAGCTCATTTTTTACTCGTTCCAGCAGTGGTGCAATTACGTCCATCGGTAAAGGGAATACTATTGTTGTATTCTTATCAGCACCAATTACGGTCAATGTTTCTAAATAACGTAGCAATATCGCTTGTGGCTCTTGGGCAAGCACTTTAGCTGCTTGATATAGTTTCTCTGATGCCTGTAGTTCACCTTCCGCATGGATCACTTTAGCGCGGCGTTCACGCTCAGCTTCTGCCTGTCTGGCGATCGCTCTGATCATTGATTCTGTTAAATCAACTTGTTTGATTTCAACGTTTGATACTTTAATTCCCCATGAGTCAGTTTGCGCATCCAGTGCCTGTTGGATATCGGTATTTAATTTTTCACGTTCAGCCAACATATCGTCGAGTTGGTGTTTGCCCAACACCGAACGTAACATCGTTTGGGCTAATTGACTGGTTGCATTGAGATAATCCATCACTTGAATAATTGCTTTTTCAGGATCAATAACTCGTAAATAGACAACAGCACTGACTTTGACGGAAACATTGTCGCGAGAAATAACATCTTGTGTTGGTACTTCCAGAACGATAGTTCGCAGATCTACGCGTGCTGCTTTTTGTATAAAAGGAATAATGATCACGAGACCGGGGCCTTTTACTTTCCAGAATCGACCGAGAGTAAAAACTACTCCGCGTTCATATTCCCGAAAAATATAGATTGCTGATGACAGAAACCACCCAAATACAGCAATAACAATAAAAACTTCCATCCAGGTTGATGTGTAGTCAATAAGCATTTTGAATCTCCTTTTTGACTTAATAGGAAGATGTCTCGCTTGAATGGATGAATTGTGATGATGGGGAGACATCGGTAAGAACCTAAAGAGACAACGCGGTTTTCTAACGATGATAAGGGCTTATTATCTGGTGAGGTTCTTTTAAAAGTATGGTTTGCTGGTGCTATAAAGCAAGTTGAGCGCCGAAGCGGTTTATTTAATCCTTTCTTGTTTTCTGTCAACTAATGTACTGGTCTTACGTAACCCAACTTGAACATTTCAACTATTCTTGTAGTATTGAATTTAAAATCATGCCCAGTTTGGTTTGCGGGTATGCGCGTTTAATTTCTCTACAGAGACTCGTCATCATGGCATTTATCCAGATTTTTGACCCAGCAATGTGTTGTTCCAGTGGCGTATGCGGCACAGACGTTGATCAACCGCTGATCCAGTTTGCTGCTGATGTGGCTTGGTTAGAGCAACAAGGCGGTCATGTTGAGCGATTTAATCTGGCGCAGCAACCGTTGGAATTTGCTAACAACCCGCAAGTCAGTGCGTTTTTAATGCGCTCAGGTGAAGCTGGTCTTCCACTTATTCTGGTCGATAACGAGATAGTCTTAGCCGGTCGATATGCCAAACGCGAAGAATTGGCGCGCTGGGCCGGTGTCGCAATGGCGCCAGTAACCATTAAATCGATTAAAAAAGCCGGATGTTGTGGAAGTTCGGGCTGCTGTTGATCTGCTGTCATGGGAGGATACATGCCTAAATTTTTGGATAACCCACCACCATTCCTGTTCTTTACCGGAAAAGGTGGCGTTGGCAAAACATCGTTAGCCTGTGCCAGTGCGATTAATTTGGCTGCGGAGGGAAAGCGGACGCTGCTCGTGAGTACTGATCCGGCATCTAATATCGGGCAAGTGTTTGGTTTGACCATTGGTAACCAGATTAAAGCCATTCCTGATGTGGATAATTTATTTGCATTGGAAATTGATCCTCAGGCTGCGGCACAACAATATCGGGAAAGCATAGTAGCTCCGGTTCGCGGGAAATTGCCCGCAGCGATAGTCAAAGGCATTGAAGAGCAGCTCTCTGGCGCCTGTACCACGGAAATTGCCGCTTTCGATGAATTTACCGCTTTGTTGACGGATCGCGAGCTACTGGCTGACTACGAACATATCGTGTTTGACACTGCACCTACTGGTCATACCTTACTGCTGCTTGATGCAACGGGCGCTTATCATCGGGAAGTTGCCCGCCAGATGGACAGCAAAGGCCTGCATTTCACTACTCCAATGATGCAGTTGCAGGATCCGAAGCAGACGAAAGTGTTGCTTGTGACCTTAGCAGAACAAACACCTGTTTTAGAAGCTGCTAACTTACAGGCAGATTTACGCCGGGCGGGCATTGAACCGTGGGCGTGGGTTATTAATAACAGTCTGATGCTTACGACTTCTTCATCGGCATTATTGCAGCAACGTGCGCTGAATGAGCAGCAATTTCTGACTCAGGTAACTGAACAACATGCGAAACGTTGGGCGGTCGTGCCATTACAGCTGGAAGATCCGACTGGTATTGCACGACTTCAGCAACTTTGCCGGCATTAACAACGGTTTCGTATTTTTAATTTTAGAAATAATGATTCAACATATTAAGGAAAATAGTGTCATGAGCGATGTAACGCGCAAGCTCTCCTTTTTAGACCGGTATCTGACGGTCTGGATTTTTGCCGCAATGGCGCTGGGGGTCAGTCTTGGCTTTTTAGTGCCGGGTGTTGAGAACTTCATTAACAGCTTTCAGGTCGGCACGACTAATATTCCGATTGCTGCTGGGTTGATCCTGATGATGTACCCACCATTTGCCAAAGTGCGTTATGAAGAGCTGCCAGATGTATTCCGCGACAGAAAGGTACTGAACCTCTCGCTGATTCAAAACTGGATCATTGGGCCAGCACTCATGTTCGCGCTGGCGGTGATTTTCCTGCATGACAAGCCGGAATATATGGTGGGGCTTATCATGATTGGTCTGGCGCGCTGTATTGCCATGGTGATTGTCTGGAATGAACTGGCAAAAGGCTCAACGGAATATGCTGCCGGTCTGGTAGCGTTTAATTCGATCTTTCAGGTGTTGTTTTTCAGCGCGTATGCCTGGCTGTTTATTACCGTACTGCCGCCGCTGTTCGGTTTATCTGGCTCTATCGTTGATATCTCTATCGCGCAAATTGCCGAAAGTGTGTTTATCTACCTAGGCATTCCCTGTATTGCCGGTGTGCTGACCCGCGTGATCATGCTGCGCTTTGTTTCCAAAGCGTGGTATCACACTCATTTTGTTCCCAAAATTGGCCCGATCACTCTGGTTGCGCTGCTGTTTACCATTGTGGTGATGTTCAGTCTGAAGGGAAAACTGATCGTTAGTCTTCCATTGGATGTGGTGCGTATTGCTATCCCGTTACTGCTCTATTTCGTGGTGATGTTTGCCATCTCATTTTTCATGTGCAAACGGCTGGGGGCAAGTTATGAAAAAAGTGCGACGCTGTCGTTTACCGCGGCCAGTAATAATTTCGAACTTGCTATCGCGGTTGCTGTTGCGGTGTATGGCATCAACTCGGGTACTGCTTTTGCTGCGGTTATCGGGCCGTTAGTCGAGGTTCCGGTGATGATTGGTTTGGTGAATGTTTCGCTGTGGATCAGACGAAAGTATTTCATTTAGGTAAATACAGAACTCAAAATTGCAGCCTGGATAAAAATCACTACAACGCATCAATGGATGCGTTGTATATCCGACTGGTATTTTTCCCTTGTTGTTTTGTGTATAGCGAACCAGCAAGCTGTGGAAAAATATGATTAGGATATTTAAATAAAAAAGAGAATTACATGAAATGAGTAATTCTCTTTTTAGTTACACAGTAACAAAAATGAAAGCTCAGCAAACCCTTATGACATCAACAAGAAGCATTGTTTTACTTGGCTTAATGTTTTTCCCTTGTCTCGGTTTCTTTCATCGGTTACTCAAAAAGCCCCGGCTTATTCAGCCGGGGAAGAGGACGCACAAATTTGAATTACGCTTCCTGAACTTCCATGGCTGGTTTCAGCACCGCATACATTAAGCCGGTGAGCGCGGTACCTGCTGCAATCGCAATCAGGTACATACCAACATGACCTACTGCATTTGGAATGGCCAGTACAAACAGACCGCCATGGGGTGCCATCAAGGTGCAACCAAACAACATGGACAACGCGCCCGCTAGTGCGCCGCCCGCCATAGTGGAAGGAATGACTCGCATTGGGTCACGTGCCGCAAACGGGATCGCACCTTCAGAGATAAAACACAAACCCAAAACAAAAGAGGCTTTACCAGCTTCGCGTTCAGCTTCGGTGAATTTGTCGCGAGCCACAAAGGTTGCTACCCCCATACCCAATGCTGGAACCATACCTGCGGCCATAATTGCAGCCATCGGAAGATATGATTGAGAAGCTAACAAGCCAACACCAAAGGTATAGGCCGCTTTATTGACCGGTCCACCTAAATCGAAGCATTGCATTGCCCCCAAAATTACCCCGAGCAGAACTGCATTCGCAGATGTCATGCCCGCCAGGAAGTGCGTTAGCCCAGCCATGGCTGCAGCAACTGGGCCGCCGACGACATAGATCATGATAAGCCCGGTCACTAAACTAGAGATTAGCGGGATGATCAGAATGGGCTTTAACGCTTCCATGGTTTGCGGCAATTTAACATTGTCGGCAACAAATTTAGCACTGTAACCACCGATGAAGCCTGCGACGATCCCGCCAAGAAAACCAGCGCCGGCAGAAGTGGCCAGCATACCGCCAATCAAGCCCGGTGCCAGACCAGGACGGTCAGCAATTGAAAAGGCGATGAACCCAGCCAGTACGGGGACCATCAACCCAAAAGCACCGGCTCCACCACCGATCTGCATTAACGCCGCGGCTAAGGTGCCGGGTTCTTTGAATGCGGTGATGCCAAAGACAAAAGAGAGGGCAATGCACAAACCACCCGCGACGACCAACGGCAGCATATGCGAAACGCCGGTCATCAAATGTTTGTAAACACCGGGTAGCTCCGCTTTGCCGGCATGAGATTGGGTTGTTGCGGAATTACTTTTAAACACGGTTTGCGTAGTCAGCGCATGATCAATTTCTTGTGCCGTTTTTTTCAGTGCTGCACCGGTGCTGGTTTTGTAGAGTTTTTTTCCGGCAAAGCGGGATAGATCGAGTTCGATATCGGCAGCAATAATTACAATATCGGCTTGCGCGATCTCTTCTGTGGTTAACGCATTTTTAGCACCAACAGAACCTCTTGTTTCTACTTTTATCCAATACCCTCGTTTTTTGGCTTCTTCTTCTAATGCCTCGGCTGCCATAAAGGTATGGGCAACACCGGTTGGACAGGCGGTTATAGCAACAATACGTTTGCTCATGGGGGACACCTTAGGTTTATTTTTGGTTTGCTGAATAACAAGCACGTCAGTACTTCACTGTCTCTGCTGTGCTTGTCGTTTTTAAATCGGCTGGTCGAAATATTATTCCCGGGAATATTTTGCCGCCTGACGGAATAATTCATCGTTAGGGCGAATGCCGGTATATAACGCGAATTGTTCAACGGCTTGTATGGCAAATACTTCGGAACCGGTGATCACGGTTTTATTTTGCGATTTGGCATAACGGATCAATGGCGTTTCGGCAGGTAATGCGACCACATCAAAAATCACTTTGGCTTGCTGCACTTCTGCTTCGTTGTACGCCAATTTGTCACTGTCTGGTCCGCCGGACATGCCAATCGGTGTGGCATTGATCAACAGATCGGCTTGAATATCATCCATCGTCAACTTCCATTCAAACCCACACAGTTCAGCGAGTTGTTTGCCAGTTTTCTCTTCAATTGCGACGATGTAACCGTTCTTAAATCCGGCGTCTCTTAAAGCACAAGCAACCGCTTTGGCCATGCCACCGCTGCCTTTTAAGGCAAAAACGTAATCAGTAGGCACCTGGTATTGCGCCAGTAATTTTGCAATCGCGATATAGTCGGTGTTGTAGGCTTTTAAATAACCATCGGTATTAACGATTGTATTCACGGAGTTAATTGATTTGGCAGAGGGATCTAACTCATCCACCATCGGAATACAGGCTTCTTTAAATGGCATCGAGATCGCACAGCCTCGAACGCCTAATGCGCGCACTCCACCAATCGCAGATTGGAGATCGGTTGTGGTGAAGGCTTTGTATAAATAATCCAGATCTAATACATCATATAAATAGTTATGAAACCGAGTGCCAAAATTACTGGGTCTTGCCGCCAGTGACATACAAATAGTCGTGTCTTTATTCAGATGTTTTGTCATCGTCTTAGTTCCATAAATAAATGATGGGGTGACTGATTAAGTAAAATTAACCAGACGGTGTTTCTTTTCATCGCAGCAGCAATATTTCGTTGTGTTGGAATTTATTTTTCTTTGTCACGAAAGCTTGCTGTTGAGAAAAGAATGAACTAAAAAGATGTTATTAAAAATTGCTGAATTTTAAGTAAATTGGTTCCTCTTTTATGTCCGGACGTCGTCTTGAACACCAATATCTGAAATTACTTGGTCAATTTGGTTTGCTCGAAGTAACGACCACGTTACAAGAACTGGCCGATCGACTCTGCTGTACCCGGCGCCACATGCGCAATTTGTTAACGCAAATGCAGGCGATAGGCTGGATCAACTGGCAAGCGGAAGCGGGGCGCGGGCGGCGTTCATACCTGCAATTGCTACGAAATGAACATCAACTACTGAGTGATAAAGCGGACAAGTTGCTTGATTCTGGCTGCTTTAGCGAGGCTATTGAGTTGCTAGGTGAAGAAAAACAACTCATTGCACCGCTATTACGGGCCAAACTGGGCTATAGCATCCGATCTGATCATCAGACCTTGCGAGTGCCTTATTACCGGACGATGCCCAATCTTTATCCGGGCACGCCCTTACGTCGTTCCGAGTTACATCTGGTCAGACAGATCTTTAACGGCTTAACGCGTATAAATGAGGAAAAAGGGGAAGTAGAAGCCGACTTGGCTCACCACTGGCGGATGTTAGATCCGCTGCATTGGCGATTTTATTTGCGCCCTGCTGTGCAATTTCATGATGGCCGTGAATTATGTGCCACAGATGTAGTAGCCTCATTAACGCGTTGCGCGCAGTTACCCCTTTATTCGCATATTGCCCAGATCAGTCAGTTTGGAACTCTCGGTGTTGATATTCAGCTTGCTGAAGCCGATAACCATCTGCCCTTACTGCTATCGAATATTGAAGCCATGATTTTGCCAGCAGATCATGCCTCGCGAGTTGCTTTTGCCGCTAAGCCTATCGGCACTGGCCCATATTGTGTGGCTGAAAACGATGGTTGGCATCTGCGCCTTAAAGCCTTTGATCATTATTTTGGCTTGCGGGCATTACTTGATGAAGTGGAAATTTTAATGTGGCCCGAATTAAGCGTGCCGCCACAGTTAGATGAACAACAAGCTCATCTACGAAAATCAGCCACGGATAAAGTGAAACCCACCACCAAAATCTCCACTGCAACGGCGACCTGGTTAAGTTCCAGTTTGAGTGATGTTGATTATGCTGCTGGTCTGGCGGCAAGTTTTACTGGCAAGCCATCAGATGTATTTAGTGAAATGTTCCTGGAGAAAGGAGGCTATTTTTTACTTTGCGATAGCCGATCATCATATTGGCAGAATGTGGAACAGCGGCGTTGGTTGCGGGAAAAATTAAGCCCCCATGTGTTACTGCAACAGTTAGTTGAGCCTATACGTCATTTTTGGGTTCCGACCGGTAGTCTGCTGCCAACCTGGTTTCACTGCATGAAGTCCTGTAATTCAGCAAGCCCCTTTCGTTTAGACCAGAACACTAAACCGGTACTTCGGTTGGCTTATCATGAACAGCATCCGGAATATCATATGCTGACTGTGCTGATGGCAAATGTATTGGCACAAGAGGGTGTTGCGTTAGAGACAGTAGAACTTAGCTATACGGATTGGGCTGATGGCAATGCAGATGTTGATCTGTGGCTGGGCACAGTCAACTTTGCGGTGCCAGAAGTCTGGAATGTTGGTTGTTGGCTACTTGGCACACCGCTATTGCGACAATCAATTTCCGGCGGAGATATTTCGCATTTGAATGATTTGATGACCAAATGGCGGAATAACACCATTAACGCGGAAGAGTTAATGAGATTTACAACCACTTCCGGTTGGTTACAACCGCTGTTTCACCATTGGATGCGGCTAAAAGGCCCCGAGCAAGCCAAAGGCATTCACTTAAATAATCTCGGTTGGTTTGACTTTAAATCGACCTGGATAGAACCGGAATGATCACATTCTGCATCAGACTTAACCCCGATCTTGTGTTTTGATACTGTGAGTCAGATCGAAAAATTTACTCACTTAAACATTACAAATCGTATTTGGTATCGTAAAGTTTGTTTTATGTAGACATATGTTCTTCCTCATGTGTAATGAAAACATGTGCTTAAAAAAGACAGCTCAAAACACATATTCTTGATGACTGAATAAGTCATATCACTTACCTCCCGTTTCGATATCCATCTTGAGTTTTCCTCCTTTAAGTCGCCATTTTGGCTGTTAATGCATCCTGTTTTCATCTGGCTGTTCAAAATGAACATTAGTCACTTTCTGCCATTTGCTGTATAGCCAAAATACGTGAGTTGCATCTCAAATTGGCTTTTTGAATGTTTTTTGACCTTGCGGAACTAATCCTGTGGTGCCAATAATTAAACCACTTCACAAATTAAAGTGAAGTGGAAAAGTACTTTACGGGTCAGTTTATAAAGGAATCCACATGTCTGAACTAAAATTCGCTACACGTCTGAACTCATTTGCTTCAGGTGCGCACCTTTACTGGAAAGACCTCAAAGGTAAACCAACGGTGATGCAAATGATTGAGCGGGCAGCAACCGCAAAAGGTCTGACTCACCTGGATTTAAATTACCCTCAACATATTACGACCGATGATATTAAGGCCATGCGTCAAAAGATAGAAGATGTCGGCCTTGCTGTTAATGGCATGCAAATGCGCTGGGATGCACCAGAATTCAAAATCGGTGCTTTTACCAATCCCGACCCAGTTATTCGCCGTAAAGCCATTGAATTAACTAAACGCGGCATTGATACCGGTCGTGAATTTGGCTCTAAGCTGATGACGCTTTGGATGGGGCAAGATGGCTTTGATTATTGTTTCCAGGCTGATTATAAAAAAGTTTGGGAAGACGCGGTAAGCGCAGTTCGTGAAGTCGCTGAATACGCACCAGATGTTGATATCAGCATTGAATACAAGCCAAATGAACCGCGTGCATTTAGCATTTTCCCGAATGTGACTACCTGTTTGTTAGCGCTGGATGAAGCCGGTTGTGACAACTTAGGTATTACCCTTGATTTTGCGCACGTTCTTTATGCCAATGAAATTCCTGCTTATGCCGCTGCAATGGTGGCGCGTCGTTCTCGTCTGCTGGGTCTCGATTGTAATGATGGCTGGGGTAAACGTGATGACGGTTTGATGGTTGCGTCAGTAAACCCTCGAGCAACACTCGAATTCCTGTGGCAGATGCAACGTGACGGTTATCAGGGGGCTTACTATTTCGATACCTTCCCAGATGCGAGCGGTTTAGATCCTGTTCGTGAAGCTGAAACCAACATTGCAACAGTAAAACGGTTGCTGAAACTTTGCGAAAAACTTAACGACAATAATGAATTGCTGGCTGCCATCAGCCGACAAGATGCGGTTGTTTCACAGCAAATCATCAATGAGATCATGTTAGCTAAATAGCGTTTCCCCCTCAGGGCATTCATAAGCAATTTTGTTTATGGCTGCCCTGAAAACACACACAACAACACGACACAAGAAAGGATCAAACATGAAAAAACTATTATTGACTGTACTTGCATCCTCCTTATTTAGCGCTGGTCTTTATGCGGCTGAATTAACACCACTGCATTCAGACAGTGAACCAGACCGTACTGATTGGTCACAGTTAGATGCGAAATATGGTCCTCTGCCTAAAGTAGATCCAGCATTAAAAATCGGCGGTGTTTCAAAAACACTGACGAATGAATATTGGCGTTCACTGGGGGAAGGCTACAAAAATGTTGCCGATAAGAATGGTTTTACCATTGCTTATCAGGCTGCGGCAAACGAAGACGATCAAATGGGGCAGTTGTCTATCGCTGAAACGCTGATTGCCCAAGGTTTCAATGGTCTGCTGGTGTCACCACAAACGGATGCCAATTTACAGCCAGCCTATGAAAAGGCAAAAAGCAAAGGTATTCCGGTTGTGAACGTCAACGATGCAGTTATGCCAAATGCGGCGTATTACGTCGGTAACGTGCAGAAAGACAATGGTGTTCGTGTCGCTAAGTGGTTTATCCGGCATCACCCTGAAGGCGGCAAGGTTGCTGTCATTGAAGGTCAACCCGGTGTGTATGCGGCAGGTCAACGGACGAAAGGTTTCAAAGAAACTATCGAAGCCGATGGCAAGTTGAAAGTGGTAGCAAGTATTCCAGCCAACTGGAGTCGTGAAAAAGCATATGACGCGGCATCAACGATTT
The DNA here is from genome assembly GCF_963678185.1 of uncultured Tolumonas sp. Lineage (NCBI taxonomy): Bacteria > Pseudomonadati > Pseudomonadota > Gammaproteobacteria > Aeromonadales > Aeromonadaceae > Tolumonas > uncultured Tolumonas sp. The sequence continues at coordinate 1,043,226 of NZ_OY782757.1, read as the reverse complement.
TGCAACAACATCCTGATTTGATTGGTTTCTACGCTAACAATGATGGTATGGCCTTGGGGGTTGTAGAAGCGGTACATGCAGCCGGCAAATCTAAACAAACTGCAGTTTTCGGTACAGATGGTATTTCTGATGCTTATGCATCGATTAAGCGCGGTGAACTGACTGGTACGGTAGACAGCTTCCCTGTGTTAACCGGTGAAGTGGCGATGAACGTTATTTTACGTCTCATCAACGGCCAGAAAATTTCACGTGTGGTTGCAACTCCACAAGCTTTGATTACTAAAGAAAATGCGGATGCTTTCTCGATCAAAGATAACGAGAAACTGCGCAAACTTCTTGAACAGCAATAATTAAAGCGCCGGAGGGTTTATGGAAGGTTATCGTTTGAGTATGCAGGGCATTACCAAGATTTACGGTAATATTGCTGCGATTGAAGGTGTGAACTTCTCAGTAGAAAAAGGCGAGGTTCATGCGTTAATTGGTGAAAATGGCGCGGGTAAATCGACACTGCTGAATATTTTGTCGGGTGTCAGAGATGCCAATGCGGGTGAAATCAGAGTGGACGGTAACCTTGTTCACATGAAAAACCCACTTTCTGCCCGACAAGCTGGTATTGCCATGATCCACCAAGAGTTGCAGCATGTTCCTGAACTCTCCGTTGCTCAAAATATGTTTCTGGGGCGCCCCTTAACAAAATATAAAGGGGTGTTCGTGGATAAAAAAGCGCAGTACGAAAGAGCTAAAATCATCCTTAAACGGTTAGACCCATCAATTAACCCCGATGAGCCAATTAAAAACCTGAAGGTAGCGCAACAGCAAATCGTTGAGATTGCCCGTGCTTTGTTGGATGAAGCCAAAATCATCGCGATGGATGAACCAACATCGAGTCTGACACCAACAGAATTTGATCGTTTGGCGGAGTTAATTGCGGATTTAAAAGCGATGAAAGTCTCGGTCATTTATGTTTCGCACAAAATGAACGAGATATTTAAAGTCTGTGACCGTGCCACGATCATGCGAGATGGTAAACAGGTTGGTGTGGTCAATATCAAAGATGAAACCGAAGAAACTATTGTCGCCAAAATGATTGGTCGGAAACTTGAAAAAGTGAAACATCAATCATTCATGACAGATAAAGAAATTCTGAAGGTCGAAGAATTAGGCCGGGATAAAGCGGTTTTGCCAGCGACATTCACGGTTCAGGCAGGCGAAGTGCTTGGTATCGCCGGCCTGGTCGGTTCAGGTCGCACTGAATTACTAAAATTGATCGCGGGTATCGATTCAAAGACAAGTGGTTCCGTATCCGTCGATGGTGAGCAAATTCATCATCTGAATGTGACTTCGGCTATCAAAGCAGGCATTGGGTTAGTACCTGAAGATCGCAAAAAAGAAGGCATTATTAAAGAGCGCTCTGTGGCCGTAAACATGGCGCTGCCATCCATGCGGAATTTTACTCAGGCTGGTTTGATTAAAAAATCGAAATTAGACGAAGTCGCCATGAGTGTTATGTCGGAATTAAATTTACGCCCGCTGAATATTGAGAAACATATCGGCACATTAAGTGGCGGTAATCAGCAAAAAGTGATCATTGGTCGCTGGGTTGCAGCGGATGCCAAAGTATTCCTGTTCGATGAACCAACGCGCGGCATTGATATTGGTGCGAAATCTGAGATTTATAACCTGATTGAAAAATTGGCACGAGAAGGCAAAGCCATTGTGGTTGTGTCGTCAGAAATGCCAGAAATCATTCGTATCTCAGACAGGGTGTTGGTTATGCGTGAAGGCAAAATTGCTGCCGAATTAATAGGCGATGATATTAATGAAGAGAATATCGCGCAATACGCTATCAATGACATCGTTAATAAAAACAAAGTTTGTAATTAATACAAATTAAGAGGCTGACAACATGAACACTCAAGGAACTACTATGCCTAGTTTACAACCTTCAGCGCTATTTAAATTTAATCTGCGCGATGCGGGCACGTTAATTGGTTTACTTATTATCGTCGGCACGTTTGCAGTTTTATCACCAATATTTATGACGCTGCCGAATATACTGAATATTCTCCAGCAGTCATCTATCAATGCGGCTATCGCGCTGGGTATGACGCTGGTTATTATTTCTGGCGGCATCGATCTCTCCGTTGGGCCAACTGCGGCATTATCCGCCGTGTTAGGCGCAACATTAATGGTAGCGGGCGTACCTGTTCCGTTGGCTATCATGGCTACATTAGGTATCGGCGCACTCTGTGGTTTATTCAGTGGCACGCTGGTGGCTTATGCCGGTTTGCAGCCGTTCATCGTAACACTGGGTGGCTTGTCACTGTTCCGTGCCGGTGCACTGATCTATACCGGTGGTAACCCCATCTTTGGTATTCCAATGGAGTTTCGCAATTTTGTTACCGGTGAGCTGTTTGGTATTCCATGCCCGATTGTTATTGTCATGATTATTGCGCTTGCGGCATGGATATTAATGAATAAAACCCCGCTGGGTGAATACATTCTTGCGGTAGGTGGTAATGAAGAAGCTGCGCGTGTTGCTGGTGTACCGGTCAAAAGAACCAAAGTAACTGTGTATGTTATCTCTGGGCTGCTTGCATCACTGTCTTCTCTGATTCTGGTCGGGCGCCTTGGGGCTGCAGAGCCAACAATGGGAAGCTTGTGGGAATTGGATGCTATCGCGGCAGCAGCTATTGGTGGCACATCTTTGATGGGCGGTAAAGGCAGCATCATCGGCACTATCATGGGGGCGATTATTCTTGGCTCATTACGCACTGGCTTAACGCTAATGAATATCCAAGCCTTTTATCAATTGCTTGCTACCGGCCTCATCATTATTATCGCAATGCTAATAGACCGAGCCACACGAGGCAAATAATGACGCATGATCCGCGAGCCATAGGCGCTCAAATTCGAATGAGATTGCCACAGTTAACACCATTAGAACGAAAAGTAGTTGAATCAATAACGTCCAGAGAAGATTTGTCTGAAAGTACATCGCTAAAAGAGGTTGCTGTAGCAAATAATGTCTCTGAGGCCATGATTGTTAAACTGACAAAAAAATTAAACTTCTCAGGATTTCGAGAATTCAGGACAAGTTTGATTCATTACAATCGTTCAGAAGTAGCTAATCTTCATTCTGAAATTGAAGCCAACGATTCATCGGAGCAATTGTTAGAAAAAGTATTCAGAACATCAATTCAAGCGATAGAAGAAACAATTTCTATATTGGATGTTTCTGAATTTAACCGGGCGGCTGATATCTTGTTTAAAGCAAAGCACATCGATTTATATGGTGTCGGTGGCTCTGCAACAGTCGCCCGTGATTTATCACATAAATTGTTAAAAATCGGAATAAGAGCAATGGTGCATGATGATTCTCACACCATGCTGATGTCAGCAGCACTTTTAACCGATGATGATGCCGTTATTGCAATAAGCCATTCAGGTATGACAAAAGCGGTGATTGAACCAATAAAATTAGCGGCGCGAAATGGCGCAAAAGTTATTGCAATTACTAATTATGCGGAATCGCCGATTGTTCAAAATGCACATGTAGTTCTGAATTCAACCTCCCAAGGTTCGCATTTACTTGGTGATAACGCGGCATCACGAATTGCTCAACTTAATATATTAGATGCGTTATTCGTGGCTATTGCTAAAAAAGATCTGAAGAAAGCAGAACAAAACTTAAATAAGACTCAACAAGCTGTCCATAATTTAAGAGAGTATTAATATGAAGAAGATCTTAGTCGTTGGTAGTCTGCATTACGATATTATGGTCGATGCTCATCACCGACCAGAAAAAGGTGAAACAGTGATCGGCACCGGATGTTCATATAAATTCGGTGGTAAAGGTGGTAATTAGGCAGTTTCCGCGGCTAAATCTGGCGTTAATGTTAAGTTTTTAGGCGCTGTGGGTACCGACGACAGCGGCAAATTTTTATTATCGGTATTACAAAATAATAGCGTTGATACCAAGTTCGTTGAAGTCATTGATGGTATTGCTTCCGGAATGAGCGTTGCCACAATGGATGCCGAAGGTGATTATGGTGCGGTGGTGGTATCCAACGCGAATCTTCGTATCAATCCGAACCAATTCGATAACGATGATATCTGGACCGATGTCGGTATGTTGTTATTACAAAACGAAGTGCCGGAAGCCGTTAATTTAAGCGCAGCATTGGCAGCTAAACAGCGCAGCATTACTGTTTGTATCAATGCTGCTCCTGCCAAAGAGTTATCACCAGCCCTGCAAGCCTGTATCGATATATTAGTTGTTAATGGAGTTGAAGCGCGTGATATGTCGGGTATTACGGTTAATGATTTATCTTCGGCATCAGAAGCAGCATTAAAACTGAATAAAACGCTCCCAGTGGTTGTTGTTACGGCGGGGGAATATGGCGTGGCATTTTCTGAAGCTGGTGGCCTTTGTAATTCACTGCCTGCAGAAAAAGTAAAATTAATCAGCACTCATGGTGCTGGTGATTGTTTTATGGGAATGTTTTGTGCATCGATGATCAATGGTTGCTCGTTGGCAGATTCTGTTTCTAAAGCAAACAAGGCTGCAGCAATACATGTCTCTCGCAAAAGCGAATAGAGTATTTATATATTTAAACTAATCTTTATTAAATTAAATAGTTTTATAAACTATATACTCATATCGCTTTGTAATGTTATCTGTAAACTTAATGTTCATTCGCGTTTAAATTTTGTCATCATGATTATTTACCCCGGGTTTATGGTGAGACCAGATAGTGCATGCTATCTGGTTTTGTTTTCAGTTTGCAATATTCATTTACAAAATTTTTGGTATGAGGCGTTTTGTTGTTTTAATGTAATCAAGATAAATATCACCAAATGTACTAATCAATGCTTTTTCTTCTGCATATATTCGATATGAAAAACATAGCAGGTTAGGTAAGAAAATTATTAAAAATGATAGCCAGTTTGATAGCGCAACACAAAAACCTAATAGTTCTATTAATATGGCCAAGTAAATTGGATGCCGGATGTATTTATAGATACCATTTTTTATCAATGCATGGTTTTCGTTAAATTGAATGTTTGGTGACCATTGTTTTCTCAGCGTAAGCATACTTACGATATGTATAGTTAAACCGAAGAAAATCAAAAATAGACCGAAAAAATTGAGTAGTGGATATCCAAAGGGGTATGTTCCAAGTTCGCGACCATCTTTGGTTATTAAGTAATTTAAACTAGGTAAGAAAAAGCTTAAGCTGATCATAATCAAATAACGACTGGATTTTTCATATTTAAGATCTGAATGTGTTGCCACACTGATAATGCCAATGAGCATCATTAATAAGATCCAGACAGTCGCAATTATTTTTACTAAGGCGGTTATATCATCCATTCTGAAACCTCACAGATCAAATTCAATTTATATGATTCAATAATAGAGAGGTTCTTCCGTTAGTCTAATTTTACAGCAAGATTAACGTATGCCGGTGAGCTTAGAGCTTCTGTAGTCGTAGTATCCTGTGTGGATGAAGGTGGCTAAAAATCATCACTCTTCACGTAAAACTAAAAGATAGCCAGAACGTGATTGTGGTAAATTACACCGTAATTGTATGACCTGGTACACGTAGAGGATGTTATGAGCAATATTAACCATCAAATTCGCAGATGCGCCAAAATCAATTCAGCCGTATTTGATATCGTATATGAGGATATGTGCCTGAATGATGAGGTAAAAAGCATTCATGCTGTTGTTCTGGCATCCTGCATTGACAGTAACGGTGAACTGAAATTGAGCCCATGGATTCCTGCTTCGTTAGTACCGCATGTACACAAAGAAGACAATCTATGGTTTGTTACTCTGTCTCTGACACCGGCCGCGATGAAGTATTTTATTCATAGTGACAATGTGATCAATTTTGAGTGCAGAATTCAGAACGTAGTTACACGAATTTCATTCTGTACAGATCAATTGATCGGCCTCAATGGTCTAAACGGTAAAGAGCTGGTCGACTCTCAACCTTTCCAATATCTTCTCAACGAAGATAAGCCAACTGAACAGCCTGAACCACAAACTAAAAAAAGACCGGCTCTTTCGGTTGTTAAAAATTGATATGACCCAGCATTACCGGACACCTCATTAAACGAGTAAAATAACTCATAGAGGTGGATCATGACCAAAACTGCAATTGAACAGAAAAAGACTCGGACTCAATATTCGCAAAGTTATACGGATGATGCACTCGCATTAGCAGAAAGGATTGGTTTTGCCAAAGCTGCGACTCAACTCGGTGTGCAGGAGTCTCGGCTTTACTACTGGAAAAATAAACTCCGCCAGCAGCAAACTTCTAGTGAACGAGAACAACTCCTGGCAGATGAAAATGCTCGATTGAAACGTTTGCTAGCAGAGCAAGCCGAAGAGTTAGCCATCGTAAAAAAGGCCGCAGCGTACTTTGCCAAACACCTGAAGTGAAGTACGCCTTTATAACCGTAAAACGGTGGCTGCAAGCCTGAAATGCCAAGGATTGCGGGAAAAAGCGGCCCGTAAATTCAAAGCCACCACACAGAGCAATCACAACTTGCCGGTTGCAGAAAATCGGCTGAAGCAGAATTTCCATGCCAGTCAGCCGAATCAAAAATGGGTCGGTGACATCACCTACTTGTGGACTGATGAAGGCTGGCTGGTCGATGTCAGAACGAATGACAGCAAACTTAGTTTGTGATGCATTACAGATGGCGTTGTTCCGTCGTAACATCCCAAAGGCGTCATCGTGTATAGTGATCGAGGGAGCCAATATTGTTCTCACGATTATCAAACATTGTTACGTGACCACCAATTAAAATGCAGCATGAGTGTAAAAGGCTGTTGTTACGACAATGCCTGCTTTTCATAGCCTGAAGGTGGAAGTCATTCATGGAGAAAGATTCGAAACTCGTATTCAAATGAGAGAAACGGTATTCGAATATGTAGAAGTTGATTACAATCGTCAGCTTAACACTGTGTCCCATATTGCAGGACTAGATCACCAACAATGAAGCCGCTTTTATTACCTAACTTCGAATTGTGCGGTGGCTGAAAGCCATCCGACACTAATTTTTTGTTATGTGATTGCCGACTCACTGATATTGATAATGTCTCGGCAACGCGGGTCATTGGTACAACTCCAAAATTACTTACCTATATTATCACCTTTTTTTTGCTTTCACGGATCACCATTGCGCTACCACATTTTGAACATAAGGTTTGCGATGATTTTTCAGCAATGATTTCTCTCACATGTGCAACATGAGCGCGATCGGTTTTGAAAGATGGGGTAAGGCGTCCATTTTCAATTTTGGTGATGATATCGGTCACGTCTGCTGGCGTGAGAACCACGTCAGTTTTGGACTTTATGTATTTCACATAACCACCGCCAGTTGTGACGTTTTCAGGCATTTCAGTTTTGAAAGTTGAATCACCGACAAAAGCAATAATAGAAAAAATCTGAATGTCCGAAAGCCCAAGTAATGATTCCAGGGTTTTTGTGTGCTTATAGTTCTGAAAGAGCGGATTCTGAAATTTATTGGTTTCTTTGAAAATTTTCTGAGTCCATGTTTTCTGATCTTTGTTGCCAAAGATCCAGCCTTTCATATTTTTTGTCTCAATAACAAAGACGCCATAAATTGAGACAATTACATGATCTATCTGTGTTGTGCCATTTTCAGTCGGTAAAGTGACATTTTTAATAAGATGATAGACGTCTTTATCTAATCGAGCTTTAGCTACTGAATTCACCATGAACTCGCCAAGCTTACCTTTAAACCAACGTGACTTGATAAAGGTAATGAATATTACGGCGGGGATAATGTAATGTAGCTGATCTAATAGAGGCTTAAGAATTACACTGAAATCCATGAATGTAGCACCTCATTAATCACATAACTTTTAATTAAACGGCGGCACGCAGTGCCGTCCAGTGAGCGAAGCGAACGGGTTTGAATTAGTTGTTAGGCGTGAACAAAGAAAGGCCATTTATTATCAACAACAAAATTAGCTAAGTGGGACCACGGACTTTCAATTTTCACTGTGCCAGCTTCAAACAACCGTGCCTTGATGATGAGCCGCTTGAGGCGTACACATTGACGGCGCTGATGGTTGCCGACACGTAACCAGCGCAGGCTTTCAGTTTGCCGCCTCATGTGAATTCATGTGTTGCGCGAGGCAACCCACTTGCAGGTAGTGAGCTGCTAACACCACTGGACTCGCGTAACTAGCCGCTTTAGGGCTCGAATTCACCGCCAACAAATAAGCCGTTTTTATTACCTAACTTTTAATTAAACGGCGGCACGCAGTGCCGTCCAGTGAGCAAAGCGAACGGGTTTGAATTAGTTGTTAGGTGTGAACAAAGAAAAGTCATTTCTTATCAACGACAAAACTGGCTAATTGGTGCCACGGACTTTCAATTTTCACTGCGACTGATTTAAATAACCGCTTGGAATTACTCGCTGACAATGTCAAATCAACGAAATTGGCTGACATATCGGCAGACTTATTCAGCAAACGGGTAGTGGTCGCTAAAAACACTATGCCTCGATGATGAGCCGCTCAGGCGTTACACACTGACGATGTCGATGGTTGCCGACACGTAACCAGCGCAGGCTTTCAGTTTGCCACTTCACGTGAATTCATGTGTTGCGCGAGGCAACCACGCTCAGGTAGTGAGCCGCAAAAACCACAGGACCATCTGACTAGCCGCTTTAAGGCTTGATTCACCGCCAACAATGATGCCGCTTTTATTACCTAACTTTTAATTGTGGGGTGCGTAAGCATCCCACACCAAATTTTTGTTATAAGAAAATTTTAACATGAATAATATTTTTTAATTATTGTTTCGTTCTTTTCTTAATATATTTACGGTTAAAATATAAAAACGTTTTTTATTTAATCTGTCAAATTGTTCAAAGTCATTTTTGTTTATTGATTCTCCAGTGCTTAGTGTGTTTTGGTTGAGGTATTCATGAATGAGGGGTTCTATGATTTCGCTAGAGAAATTCAATTTTCTGTTTTTTATAGTATCGTATACCCAAGTGGCAACATCAAAAAAATCTTTTGCTAGTTGCATTTTCTCTCTGAAGTTAAGCGATGATTTATACACTTTAAATTTTTCATAGAACAATGGATGTAAGCTTATAATAGGCTCGAATATATAAAAATATTGTAAATGATTAGCTAAATGAGAGAAGTTACGGTCGTTATCATTATTTGGCTGATTGGATGAAAAGTATTTAACGAATGAAGAAGTTAAACGTGTATCACTATATGATGACAAAATAGATGGAGCTTTTGTATCCTTGCAGAGTTTTAAAACTGTATTTATCAAGTCACTCCATCCGGGATTTTGATTGTCTATTTCTTTATATGAATTAAAATTTCGACCAATTTGTATATTTCTTATACTTTTTCGATGATAAAGAGCTTCCAAAACTTCTCCGAGTGTTGAATTGCACTCTGTCCCAGCTATCGCTTCTGCACACATCCATCGAGATTTCCACGTTTTATTATGGCTTGGCGCACATGCACCAAACCAACCATGTGATAATACATTGCTATTTTCATCATGTATTTTTACTTTTTTTAGCAATTCTTTCAAATTTTTAGGTGCTTTAATTAGATTGAATTCTGGCCATTCTGAAAGTAATTTATATTCTTTTTGGGTACTAAAGCCATCGCCGATCGGTACTATAGGAATAGTATTGTTTTTATTTAATTTTGCTTGAAATAAAAGGGCGCATTCTTTAGCTTTTCCTGAATGAGTTATATTTCCATTTTTATCCGTAACACTCCACTCATCTCGATAAACAAATAAAGCATCTGATAATTCACCGGTGATTTTTGTTGAGTTGCTGAAATATTGAGCATAAGGTTGTTTGTCAATATAACTCAATTCAACACACACAGAAGTCTGAATATTAGATAAAGAATTGGCATCTTGGTGTAATAGCTTTGCTAAACCATCAGTAAAATTTTTTGAGAATAATCGCGATAATTGAGCCAACTCTCCTTTTTTACACTTTTGTGTCATGTCTACATATTGTTCTTCTATTAATTTGTCAATTTCTTGAGCTAGTTCCATATTGTTTAATAACCTATAGTACTTCTGTTATTTATTAAGGTGCTAATGATTTTCTTATAACTTCGACTTATGGGGCGGTTGAAAACCGTCCCACATTAAGTTTTTGTTAAGTTGGGCGGATTCATATACTAAGTGCAACACAGCAGAAGCTAAAAACGGTGAGCTGTGATAATGGTTTTCTTCGCTCCGACCAAGAAGTGAAGAACTATGAAATATCAACAACTCACCGAGACTGAAAGATATATGCTTTCGGCCTTAAGAAAGCAAGGGCTGAACAACGCACAGATAGCAAAAGCGCTGGGACGACATCGAAGTACCATTGGTCGGGAACTCTCCCGAAACCGCTGTTGGGTAACCGATGGACATTATCGACCAAGCAAAGCTCAACGACGAACAAAAGCCAGACGAAGGCGCTCAAGACGAAATAAAAGGTTAAAACCTGAAGATTTCATCGTAATTGAAATGCTACTCAATCTGGAATGGAGCCCAGAACAAATCGTCGGATTTCTCAAGAGACATCATTACAAAATCGTCAGCCATGAATCGATTTATCAGTATATTTGGGCAGACAAAGCGAGTGGTGGCCACTTATGGCAAAAGCTACGCCATGCAGTGAAACAAAGGCGGAAACGCTACCGGAGTAAGGATAGTCGCGGGCGTTTACGCAATAAAAGACATATCAGTGAACGACCATCAGCGGTTGATGCACGTATCGAGATAGGCCATTGGGAAATAGATACGGTCATGGGCTGTGGTAGCAAACACTGTATTGTCACGTTAGTAGAACGAGCCACTGGTTATACGTTGATAGGTCAATTGAATGACCGGACAACGGAAAGTCTGAACCGCCGCGTGATAGAACTGATACAGAGCTCAGGCAAAGAATTTAAGACCATCACCGCTGATAACGGTACTGAATTTCACCAATACGAAGTGATAGAACAAGCCACCGGCGTAGCGTTTTACTTTGCGACCCCCCATCACTCGTGGGAGCGGGGAACAAACGAAAACACCAATGGCTTGATCAGACAATACGTGCCGAAAAAGAGCAGTATGTCATGGCTAAAGCAGGCGGACTGCGATGCAATAGCCAAGAGATTAAACACGCGGCCGAGGAAAAGATTAGGCTTTATAACCCCAGAGCGAAGTTACCATGAACGCACACTATGAATGTTGCACTTCAAACTTGATATTAGGTGAATTTAACGCGGGAAGAGTTAAGAATTAACGAATGATATGAACAGATTTGTTGCCATGAGATGGTACTATTTTTTTCTTTTTGATTTGTTTTTTATTCAGCATACACGCGGCTCCATTAGAGCCAGTACCACTTGAGATAACCGACTTTCTATTTCGCTCAATTTCAATCAAAGTCGGAGTTGAAATTGATGGTGCCTCAGGGCCCAGAGTTGTAGTGCAACCAGCAAAACTGTTATTTTTCATAGTATTACTACCTCCGTTTGGCGTTAACTGCTTCATAATCTCAGTTAAATGGTCATATATGTTATTGTATATTAAATCATCAACTTCGACAAAGTTTTGAACATTAATAGGCAAGCCGACTAATGATTTTTCCATATGATTGATTTCGTAATCGGAATAAGGGTCATTTTGTATTGCATAATCAATTGCATCGTAAATTGAATAGTTCGAGTGCGTACTGTAGTGTTCAAAGGCATGGGGGCCACCAGTACCAGAATAGAGTAGCCCAGCATTTGATGTTTCGTTGTATGATGACCTGATTGACCAATTAGGCAACGAAATTTCGACAAAACTAAATGAGTCTCGGCCAAGCCTTTTAAACGAATCAACAAGTTCTTGATAATGTACAAGTTCTATTTGTTCAAGACGAAATGCTTGATGAAGAACTAATTGTTCGTAGGCGCCACTGTATAAAATTAAACATGGCTGAATTTCAATATCTTCGAGCAACGAATTTACGTATAAATATTTATTTAAAGTTAAAGTAGAACACCTTGAACCATCGCTATATGACCACATTGAGTCACAACCAGCAGATTCATTATCAATGATATAAGTTGTCATAATTATTCTAAACTTGATTATTCACATAACTTCGTTTTATGTGATTTTTTCGTTGCAGCAAACAAGTCGATTTTGATGGTCATGGCTACCGCACTGATTAATGACGGATCAGATGCCCAACACCGATTTTCTGCTTTTGATTTGCTCATAGGAACATGATGCCGAATGGTGCTAACAGAGACAAATGAATCCGAGGACTCAATTAAGCAAAACTGAGCTATATCAATGTTAATCGGGGATTTGGCAGGATAAACGGGTCGCGTTAAAACTTGGCACTGACGACAACGCCAGAATAATTCAGGCAGTCAGAAATGCGCTGTTGTTGGACGCCACTGAGTTCAGAAATTGCGGCATAACGAAATTCAGAATGTTCGTTGCTGAGGATGATTTTAGACGGTGAGGGCAGTTCACAGCGAAAAATGAAAGCCTGTGAATTGTAGGCTGAATGGAAATACACACCGCTGAGATAGTTGATGAGAACATCAGAACCCAGTTCTTCACGGCACTCTCGGAGCAAGGCTTCGTGAATGGTTTCGCCGGGTTCTAATGCACCGCCAGGAAGCCCCCAAGATTTGGCGCCGTAATCTGCTTTTAAGAGTAAAACTTGACCATCGGGATTGAGAATAACAGCGTGACCGCTGAGTCTGAATTTATCATCAAAGGCCATGACCACCTCTAATCACATAACTTCGACTTATGGGGCGGTTGAAAACCGTCCCACATTAAGTTTTTGTTATGTGAATTTTTCGATGATGCAAATGATTCGATTTTTGAACAGGAAGGCTACCGCACTGACTATCGAAATCAGATGCCCAACAACGGTGTTCGATTGTTGATTTATTCATCTGAATATGATGCCAAATGACACTTTAGGAAACAAATGAAATCGCTGATTAAATGACATAAAACTTAGTCTTATCAAAATAATACAGGATTAATAATCGGTTATGGTCGGGTAGGGATTAACCATCAATGTTAAGGCAATAAGAAGAAATCAGTTATCACCGATAATCGTTATGATTTGATGCCCAACGCGCGAGATAACCAGTTGTTCTTTAACAGTAGCAACGTTAATGCAGCCAAGCTATAGGCGACAAGGTCGTTCACGTCGTAGTGTGTGCCGATAATAATTCTCGCCAATCGATATTGCTCAAGGCCAAGAATTTGAACCAAGTTGAATTTTTGCGCTATCTCAACAGAATAGCAAAAAAGTAACACGCCAAAAATTTGAACTCTATCATTGCCTTTTAGCCATGTTCTGGAAAATAGATAGATCAAAATCATCACCAGATAATCGCCAACAAAAGGCCGAATAAAGCTATCTGTCATGAACTTAGCGATGAGAACTTCAGTAACGAACAGAGCGAAAAACGCTAAGAAATAACGTTTGTTAAATGAAATTTTCATGTGGTATTTACACCGGACTTGAACATTAATTATTCACATAACTTCGAATTATGGGGCCACGAAGTGGTCCCTCATTAATTTTTTGTTAGGTCGGTAGGTATATTTGCCATTATCAACCGAGTCTTTTTGTCTAATTCATCAGCCATTTTTATTAGTCTATCTTGTTCAACTATTGTCTTTGCATTTGTTGCTTTATTTCGATAGTCAATAGCTTGCTGTTTATAATTACTAATAATTGCTGCAGGATTTATTTTGTTATCTTCTGTTGCCATTTCAGAGCTTTTTCTGATTTCTGATAACTCAGAGGATGCTTTGTTTCTGATTTCGGCATCATCTATTGACTTAATTCTAACTTCTCGTTCTGCTCGACTTATAACGGCTTCTTCTTTTATCGCCAAATATTCATTCCTCAATCTTTCTAAATTTTGTTTTTGTAGGATTAGTTTGTGTTCGGATTCTGCATTTAAGCTATTTTTTAATTCAACAGGATATTGAGTTAATCGGATAAATAGTAAATTCACCCAGGGGTATGTAATGGCAAATATGCTTGCATATATGATTGGATCAAAAATTAATGATGAATGAGTTGAGTTTTTAATAAAATATTCAATGCGATCATTTGCCGATGTTGAAGAGGCTAAAAGATAAAATATATTAGACCAATTGAATGTTGAAAAAAATAAGCAATAATATCCAAAGATAGGACTTCGAATTCGTGATGCAAGTGCTTCAATTATTTCTTTCATCGATACTAACTCTGTTGAGACCTAACTTTTAATTAAACGGCGGCACGCAGTGCCGTCCAGTGAGCAAAGCGAACGGGTTTGAATTAGTTGTTAGGTATGAACAAAGAAAAGCCATTTATTTGCAACAATAGAACTGGCTAATTGTGGCCACTGACTTTCAATTTTCACTGCACTTGATTCAAAGAACCGCTTGGAATTACTCGCCGACAATATCAAATCAGCGAAATTTGCTGAATTATCAAATTAGCTCATTTAATGAGCGTGAAGTAGTTGCTAAAAACACGGTGCCCCGATGATGAGCCGCTTAGGCGTTACACACTTACGGTGCTGATGGTTGCCGACACGTAACCAGTGCAGGCTTTCAGTTTGCCGCTTCACGTGAATTCATGTGTTGCGCGAGGCAACCCACGCACAGGAAGTGAGCTGCAAAAAAACACTGGGCCATCTGCACAGCCGCTTTAAAGCTTGAATTAATCGCCAACAATGATGCTGTTTTTATTACCTAACTTTAAGCTAAACGGCGGCACGTAGTGCCGTCCAGTGAACGAAGTGAACGGGTTTGAGCGCCTTGTTAGGTAAAAGAACAAGGGAGCTGTATTTCAATTTTCACTACTGAATTTGCTAAGTGGTGCCACGATTTGCAATGCTGCCACTGCGCCAGACTTAAACCACCGCTCGGAATCATTCGCCGACAATATTGATGCAGCGAAATTGGCCTGACGCCATAAAATATTGCATTTAGCGAGCGGGCAGTAGGCGCAAAAAACACGGCGGTTAAACGATGAGCCGCTTCAGGAACACACACCAGCGAGCTTGATAGTTGCCGCAGCCGCGGCCCGTGCAGGCTTGCCGCCGGATTTTCACTTGAACGCATGTGTTGCGCGAAGGCAACATTCACGGAAGCCAAACCGTAAATAACACTGAACTATCAGCATTAGCCGCTTTAGGGCTTGAATTTACCACAAGCAATTAATTTCTTTTATTACCTAACTTCGACTTAAGTGGCAGCACGTAGTGCTGTCCAACTTTAAGTTTTTGTTAAACTTTTGCGTTTCTCAGTGGTAACTGAGTGTGGTGCTGATAATGATTGGAAAAGCACCATAAGCCCACTATAATGACCTAATAGAAGACCTATTAGGAGGTTCTATGACAGCCCGAATTCTTGCTGATGTTGCCGCTAGTATCACCGAACTAAAAGCCAACCCCATGAAGGTTGTTAGTAGTGGCTATGGTGAGCCAGTCGCAGTATTAAACCGAAATGAACCTGCTTTCTATTGTGTACCAGCTGAAGCCTATGAGCTTTTAATGGATCGCTTGGAGGATCTGGAACTTTTAGCTATCGCCAAAGAACGCCAGGATGAACCAAGTATCACGGTAGATCTAAATGACCTATAAATTAGATTTCAAGAAATCTGCATTGAAAGAATGGCAAAAGCTTGGTTCCACAATCAGAGATCAATTGAAGAAAAAACTGGCTGAGAGATTGGAGAATCCTCATGTACCAGCAGCAAAACTTTCTGGGGCAGATAATCTTTACAAGATTAAACTGCGTCAATCAGGCTACAGACTCGTCTATCAAGTCGAAGACAATATTATAACTGTTGTTGTTCTTTCTGTTGGTAAACGCGAAAGAAATGAAGTTTATAAATCTGCACTAGGCCGAATTGAGCAATAAGTTTAACTTTTAACTTGTGGGGCCGCAAAGCGGTCCCACACCAAGTTTTTGTTATATTTGGCGGATTCATATACTAAGTGCAACACAGCAGAAGCTAAAAACGGTGAGCTGTGATAATGGTTTTCTTCGCTCCGACCAAGAAGTGAAGAACTATGAAATATCAACAACTCACCGAGACTGAAAGATATATGCTTTCGGCCTTAAGAAAGCAAGGGCTGAACAACGCACAGATAGCAAAAGCGCTGGGACGACATCGAAGTACCATTGGTCGGGAACTCTCCCGAAACCGCTGTTGGGTAACCGATGGACATTATCGACCAAGCAAAGCTCAACGACGAACAAAAGCCAGACGAAGGCGCTCAAGACGAAATAAAAGGTTAAAACCTGAAGATTTCATCGTAATTGAAATGCTACTCAATCTGGAATGGAGCCCAGAACAAATCGTCGGATTTCTCAAGAGACATCATTACAAAATCGTCAGCCATGAATCGATTTATCAGTATATTTGGGCAGACAAAGCGAGTGGTGGCCACTTATGGCAAAAGCTACGCCATGCAGTGAAACAAAGGCGGAAACGCTACCGGAGTAAGGATAGTCGCGGGCGTTTACGCAATAAAAGACATATCAGTGAACGACCATCAGCGGTTGATGCACGTATCGAGATAGGCCATTGGGAAATAGATACGGTCATGGGCTGTGGTAGCAAACACTGTATTGTCACGTTAGTAGAACGAGCCACTGGTTATACGTTGATAGGTCAATTGAATGACCGGACAACGGAAAGTCTGAACCGCCGCGTGATAGAACTGATACAGAGCTCAGGCAAAGAATTTAAGACCATCACCGCTGATAACGGTACTGAATTTCACCAATACGAAGTGATAGAACAAGCCACCGGCGTAGCGTTTTACTTTGTGACCCCCCATCACTCGTGGGAGCGGGGAACAAACGAAAACACCAATGGCTTGATCAGACAATACTTGCCGAAAAAGAGCAGTATGTCATGGCTAAAGCAGGCGGACTGCGATGCAATAGCCAAGAGATTAAACACGCGGCCGAGGAAAAGATTAGGCTTTATAACCCCAGAGCGAAGTTACCATGAACGCACACTATGAATGTTGCACTTCAAACTTGATATTAGGCTTTTTATAATTTAGAACGATGGGTTAATTATATAGCCACAAGCCTTCAGCTCTTTTGCAACATTGTTTTTCCATGCACCTGATGGATCTAGGTCAACATACACGACACCACTGATATCATTTGGTGTCTCAATGCTTCCTTTAAGTAAGGGACAAACATTTTCTCGACCAAGTTTAGCCATAAGATAACCATGCTCAAAAACTACGTTTTGGCGGGCTCTATTCTTGGGTGGTATTTTGGATTCGTGAACTCCTCGGCCAAGATCACATGGTGTATAAAGCACTAATGCAAAATCAGCATCATTTGAGTAATGTTCGATTTTTTCAATTATTGTCATTCCAGCGTTTGCTTGCTCATGCAAAATAATTGCTTCTAACCCCAATTTCTCAATGAATCGGCTAACTTCTTGTTTTGCCTCATTGTCTCTACCATGGACAATAAATACCTTTCGTTTATTTCGTGCTATAGATTTGAGCTGAGGCGCTATATTTAAACTATTGGTATTTTGCTTTGTAGATGGGATGGAATTGCCAAATTCAAGATGATCCAATAACGGAGTGAATTGTTCAGATATGAAAGTTCGACGTTCTGCATATGTTTTAAACTTTGGCTGAATAAATCCCCAGAAAGAATCTAAGCTGCGATGCTGTCTAAGCCACGAAGGTAACATCGAAGATGTATTTGGATTACTTAACAGCTCTTGGCGTAAGTATTCAAATTCATTATTCTCCGCCGCCAGTCCCGTTGCTCGTGCAGTTAATAAATTGACGAGATAACTTAATTTATCAAAATCAGTCTTTAAAAATTCAATACTCAATTTATTTTCCCTTCTTCGCAGAAGATATCAATATGAAGCCTAACTTCGTTTTATGCGGTGGCACGTAGTGCCATCCGACATTAAAATTTTGTTATGTGATTTTGTTGTTGCAGCAAACAAGTCGATTTTGATGGTCATGGCTACCGCACTGATTAATGACGGATCAGATGCCCAACACCGATTTTCTGCTTTTGATTTGCTCATAGGAACATGATGCCGAATGGTGCTAACAGAGACAAATGAATTCGAGGACTCAATTAAGCAAAACTGAGCTATATCAATGTTAATCGGGGATTTGGCAGGATAAACGGGTCGCGTTAAAACTTGGCACTGACGACAACGCCAGAATAATTCAGGCAGTCAGAAATGCGCTGTTGTTGGACGCCACTGAGTTCAGAAATTGCGGCATAACGAAATTCAGAATGTTCGTTGCTGAGGATGATTTTAGACGGTGAGGGCAGTTCACAGCGAAAAATGAAAGCCTGTGAATTGTAGGCTGAATGGAAATACACACCGCTGAGATAGTTGATGAGAACATCAGAACCCAGTTCTTCACGGCACTCTCGGAGCAAGGCTTCGTGAATGGTTTCGCCGGGCTCTAATGCGCCACCGGGAAGCCCCCAAGATTTGGAACCGTAATCAGCTTTTAAGAGCAAAACTTCACCGACAGAATTGAGAATAACCGCGTGACTGCTGAGCCTGAATTTATCATCAAAAGCCATGACTACCGCTAATCACATAACTTCGACTTAATTGGCGGCACGTAGTGACGTCCAAATTTAAGTTTTTGTTATGTTTTTTTGCTTAAACCAGTGACACGTTCAATCAACTCAACGATTTCGTGAGCCATTGCATCGGAAATGTCGAAATTATGGTTCGTGTTAAGAAAAGAGACCTCTATTTTTTCACTGAGGACATACTTAAGTTCTATTTCTAACCCACCATATTCATCATTAACACCTTGAATTATGAGCATTGGTGTTTTTAACTGCGCTAAATGAGCATATCGTTCAGGCTCATCACCGTGATCGGGATGCTTGAACGGGTAGCCTAAACAAACAACATGTTTGATCCCCAATTGATCTGCAATTAACGATGAAACTCGCCCACCAGAAGAACGTGAAAGAATGATCGTCTGTGCTGCGATACCACGCTTGCAAATTGTATTTGCCAATGATTTACAACGAGATAGCACATCGTTGTTTTTTCTTTTGTAGAGATAGACAAGATAAGATGGATTTAACAACCCATAAAGTATTTGAACTATTCGGAGATTAAACTTTCTTATTCTTTTTGAAATAATGCCGAATTTACTCTCAATTTTTCTTAGGAAATGAATAACTTCAGCAGCCGGATCTTCCCAAAGGACTTCGACGTTATTCGCTCTCAATTTATTGAGTAGAGCTAAATTTAACGTTTCATCTTTTTGCCAATCATCGCGGCCAACTAAAAGAAGAATATTATTTTTTGTCACACTCATGTCTCGGAATGAGGAAAACATAACTTTAAGCTAAACGGCGGCACGTAGTGCCGTCCAGTGAACGAAGTGAACGGGTTTGAGCGCCTTGTTAGGTAGGAGAACAAAGGAAATATTATTAATTGTTCACCACCAAGCTGGCTAATTGGTGCACGGACTTTCAATTTTCACTGCGACTGAGTTAGACAACCGCTCGGAATGACTCGCCGATAGTGTTGAATCGACGAAATCTGCTGAAACATCGACAGACTTATTCAGCGAACGGGGAATGGCCGCCAAAAAAACTGCACCTTGATGATGAGCCGCTTTAGGCGTACACACTGACGGCGCTGATGGTTGCCGACACGTAACCAGTGCAAGCTCTCAGTTTGTCGAATCAACGTGAATTCATGTGTTGCGCGAGGCAACCTACGCTCAGGAAGTGAGTCGTAAAAACCACTGGACCATCTGCATAGCCGCTTTAAGGCTTGAATTCACCGCCAACAATGACACCGCTTTTATTACCTAACTTCGAATTATGGGGCCACGAAGTGGTCCCCCATTAATTTTTTGTTAAGCTGTAAGCGAGGTAAGATTCAGCGGATGAACATTTGAAAGATTCAGCGTTTGACGAGCTTGCCATAATTCATAGTTATCTTGCATGGCGAGCCAGCTTTCAGGTGTACGGCCTAGCACTTTAGATAGCCGTAATGCCATTTCTGGTGTGACTGAACTTTGACCTTTCAGAATGCGGCTTAATGTTGATGCAGCAACGCCTAGGTGGGAGGCAAGATTGCGACAACTGATGCCATACGGTTCTAAATAAATAGACTCAATAAACTCACCAGGGTGAGGGGGGTTATACATAGCCATTAGTGGTAATCCTCATAGTTAAGGATGTACGCATTACCATCCTGAAACTCAAATGTGACTCGCCAGTTTCCATTAACTGATATTGACCAAGTACCAGCTCGCTCTCCTTTTAGAGGGTGAAGATCAAAGCCGGGAAGATCGACGTCATCAATGACCTGCGCCGTATCGATTGCAGCCAACTGCATTCTCAGTTTCTTTGTGTGTTTTGGCTGAATACCTGCGGTATTGCCATCTTCAAAGAATTGCCTGAGGCCTTTATGTTTGAATGATTTGATCATGAAGAAAGTGTAGCGTGTTGCGCAACAACTGGCAAGAGCTTAACTTCGATTTAAGTGGCGGCACGTAGTGACGTCCAACTTTAAATTTTTGTTATGTCAAAATGCGGACCCAATACATTTTTCGAAGATAGAACGCATCAGAGAATAATCGCAATAATAGCCTTTAATATTCGCCTCAAGCCATTCATCTGCTTCAACAATCGACCAATCAATGTCATAACCACAATTAATGATCATATGTTCAAACAAAATGCGTTGAGCTCTGCCATTACCCTCACGGAATGGATGAACTACGTTCATATCTGCATAGAGCTCTGCAACAACAATGACTAAATCATCTCGACTAAGCTCAGCTAACGCATTGCCATAATCAATAGCTGAGAATAGTTTTTGGGTTTCAATTTCAATGCGCTGATACGAACAAAATCGAGTGTTGCCTTTTGAAATGTCTATCTGGCGCAATTCGCCTGCCCATGGGTATAAATCACCGAAAAGGGCTTTATGGAGCGCGCAAAAATAGCTCAGATCATAGGGAGGAAGCGCAAATTCAATTTGGTTAGCACAAACGGATGAAATGTCGCGCTCTGCTTCTTCAAGTAATGCCTCATCATGAATATTCAGGGAATTGATGAGAATGTTGGAATTGGGATAACAATATGGATCTTGGCCTGTGCCGTATTTATCTCTGCTCATTGTGATACTTGAGATTTGTACTTGCTGATAATGATTTCTTTAGTCATAGGAAGTTCAGAAACAGCCGGTTTGAAACCTTCAAGTCGAAGGCTTGCTGCATAGTTTCGAGCACGAACTTTCGCCGCAAATGCTTGTTTTTCTTCAAAGGATTGTTTGTTCATCGCTATCACCAAAAAAGATCACAGATTGATTATAAACATACCCACCGATACAGGCTACTAAGAAGGACATAACTTTTAATTATGGGGCCACGAAGTGGTCCCACATTAATTTTTTGTTATGTGAGGCGGATTCATATACTAAGTGCAACACAGCAGAAGCTAAAAACGGTGAGCTGTGATAATGGTTTTCTTCGCTCCGACCAAGAAGTGAAGAACTATGAAATATCAACAACTCACCGAGACTGAAAGATATATGCTTTCGGCCTTAAGAAAGCAAGGGCTGAACAACGCACAGATAGCAAAAGCGCTGGGACGACATCGAAGTACCATTGGTCGGGAACTCTCCCGAAACCGCTGTTGGGTAACCGATGGACATTATCGACCAAGCAAAGCTCAACGACGAACAAAAGCCAGACGAAGGCGCTCAAGACGAAATAAAAGGTTAAAACCTGAAGATTTCATCGTAATTGAAATGCTACTCAATCTGGAATGGAGCCCAGAACAAATCGTCGGATTTCTCAAGAGACATCATTACAAAATCGTCAGCCATGAATCGATTTATCAGTATATTTGGGCAGACAAAGCGAGTGGTGGCCACTTATGGCAAAAGCTACGCCATGCAGTGAAACAAAGGCGGAAACGCTACCGGAGTAAGGATAGTCGCGGGCGTTTACGCAATAAAAGACATATCAGTGAACGACCATCAGCGGTTGATGCACGTATCGAGATAGGCCATTGGGAAATAGATACGGTCATGGGCTGTGGTAGCAAACACTGTATTGTCACGTTAGTAGAACGAGCCACTGGTTATACGTTGATAGGTCAATTGAATGACCGGACAACGGAAAGTCTGAACCGCCGCGTGATAGAACTGATACAGAGCTCAGGCAAAGAATTTAAGACCATCACCGCTGATAACGGTACTGAATTTCACCAATACGAAGTGATAGAACAAGCCACCGGCGTAGCGTTTTACTTTGCGACCCCCCATCACTCGTGGGAGCGGGGAACAAACGAAAACACCAATGGCTTGATCAGACAATACGTGCCGAAAAAGAGCAGTATGTCATGGCTAAAGCAGGCGGACTGCGATGCAATAGCCAAGAGATTAAACACGCGGCCGAGGAAAAGATTAGGCTTTATAACCCCAGAGCGAAGTTACCATGAACGCACACTATGAATGTTGCACTTCAAACTTGATATTAGGTGATTTATGGTGATGATATCAAGTTATTGGATTGTGCAATGCGACAGATCGAATGCCATCAAGACCACCAAAGATATAAGTTTTTAAATAAGAGTTAAGCTCACTTTGTGGCAAAGCGGCTAAATGCTGAAGTGGTCCAATGGCATTACTTGAAGAAGACAACAACATTAAGCAGGGCGATACAGCATTAATCAAGGTCGCCAACAAAATGGGGTCATCACCTTTTAGGTGTGTATACATACTGATTGCCGCAATGCCTGCATTTATCTTTGGCCATACAGCATGTTGCATGATGGCTTGAAGATGTGCTGTCGGTGCGAGTAGTTCACGAGCAAAAGCTTTAACGTCCCAGTTGTTCTCCAGATAAACTAAAGAAACTAAATGATCAATCATTCGCTCTACGATTGATTTTGCCGGTAAATTCAACGTTAGCAATGCATCAAGTCGTTGTTGGTCGAAGAATATATTCTGACCACGTTCAAGGATCGTATGATAAAGGTCATTACGGCTGGAAAAATGATAATTAATTGACGTTAAATCGACTTGAGCATGTTCACATATCATTTTGCTGGTCACATCAGCAAAACCTAGCGTTGCGAATAACTGACCTGCTGAGGATAGAATTTTTTGTCTGGTTTGTGCACCATCAATGCGAGAAATTGGAGTCATAAGAACTACATCTATTGGTTTGGTTCTTTATAGCGCAATTTGGAACCATACTTCAAGCTCGATTTGAACTAATCACATAACTTCGAATTATGGGGCCACGAAGTGGTCCCACATTAATTTTTTGTTAGCTGCATGTAACTCGAGTTTTTAATGTTTGCCACTCAATTTTACTTAAAACAACAACTAAAAGTCTTATTGAACATGTTCATGAGCTTGAAATTTAGTGTGTAACCTTCACTCATAATGTATGAGATTTATTTAATTTAAACATCTAGTCCGTAAATGAAGTAAATATTGAGATGATTTCTTGGATGCTACTAGGTTCAATATCAAATCCACCCATTAAAAATATTGGCATATATTTATTGCCGCTGAATTGATAACGATGAAGCTGAATTTTAATTTCCATATGGCCAATATTATCTGAAGCGTGGATTTCAAGTTGAAACTCATCTGGACTGATACTTGATATTTTGGCTGTCCCCGTTCGTGATGAGTCAAAGTGTTTTAATTCAAGCAAAAATCTATTAATTTCACTGAGTTCAAGCCATATACCATCATATGAACCTTCAAATTTCTGTAATTTTACATCTACTTTAATGTTTATATCTCCAGCACATGGAGATTCGATGGTGTTTCTATCTAGTTCAATAATGTTTATATATTCTTCTTTTGAGCCAATGTGCATGAGATGAGCTTCCTTATGCAGCTAACTTTGTTTTATGCGGTGGCACGTAGTGCCATCCGACATTAAAATTTTGTTAGATATGAACAAATAAACGCTGTTTATTATCAACCCCAAAGCTGGCTAAGTGGTGCCACAGACTTCAGTTTTTCACTGTGCTTGATTCAAACAACCGCTTGGAATTACTCGCCGACAATGTTGAATCAACAAACTTTGCTGAATTTTCAAATCAGCTGATTTTATGAGCGAATAGTGATTGCTAAAAACGCGGCACCTTGATGATGAGCCGCTCAAGCGTTACACACTGACGGCGCTGATGGTTGCCGACACGTAACCAGTGCAGGCTTTCAGGTTGCCGTCTCACGTAAATTCATGTGTTGCGCGAGGCAACCTATTCGCAGGTAATGAACTGCAAAAAACACAGGGCTATCCGACCAGCCGCTTTAGGGCTTAAATTCACCGCCAACAATGAAGTCGTTTTTATATCTAACTTCGTTTTATGCGGTGGCGAAGCCATCCGACATTAAAATTTTGTTAGGTATGAACAAAGAAAAAGTGATTTAAAATCAACAATAGAGTTGGCTAACTGGTGCCACGGGCTTTCAGTTTTCACTGTGCCTGACACAAACAACCGCTCGGAATTACTAGCCGGTAGTATTGAATCAAGGAAATTAGCTGAAACCTCAAATTGGCGCATTTAATGATCGGGCAGTGATTGCTAAAAACACTGCGCCGCCGCTTTAGGCGTACACACTGACGGCGTTGATGGTTGCCGAAACGTAACCAGTGCAGGCTTTCAGTTTGCCAAATTACGTGAATTCATGTGTTGTGCGAGGCAACCCACGCTCAGATAGTGAGCCGTAAAAACCACTGGACAATCTGCACAGCCGCTTTAAGGCTTGAATTCATCGCCAACAATGACGCCGTTTTTATTACCTAACTTCTAATTGTGGGGCAGCGTAGCTGTCCCACACTAATTATTTGTTAGGTTGTTCTGCCTGATTTTTGGGTGTCACTTTTTTAAGTGAAACACTGACATTTCCCAGAAGAGCAAGTTCTATAACCTCGGATATCGCTTCATTGTAATCGAAGTAGGTTGTGCTGAATGAACCTTTTGTTCTCAAGGTGTCTTCGTTAAATTCCGTAATATCATTCACTTTTCGGATTAAATCTTCATTATTTTTATCTAGTTTTATACTTATTTTATATGAGTGCTGAACTTCTTTGGCAATAGCGTCATAAATTTGCCAAAGTGATGCTCTTTCATTGCTAGGCTTTGCCAAAGATTCTGTTATTGCTAATGATAAATCTTCTGAAAGAAAATTATTGTGCACTTTCGGAGAAACAACTGCTTCGGAAATGTGTTTTTGAATTAGTGCTGCAACGTTCGATGCTTCAAATGGCAATTGGCCTGTGAAAAGATGATATAGGGTACAACCGAGCTGATAAATATCAGTATTTACATCTGGCTTTGCATCATGCCACTGCTCAGGAGCAGCATAGGCTGGCGATCGGAAGTTCCAGACAGTGTGCTCTCTTGTTACAACATCTGCATAGCGAGCAATACCGAAGTCGCCCAGTTTTGTCACTCCATACTTTGATATAAAAATATTAAGTGGTTTTATGTCACGATGCAAAATGTTACTTCTATGAGCATATTGGAGTGCCTTGCATACCTCCATCGCGACTTGAAGGCTTATAATGTACTTTGTTTGAGAATCAATATTTGGGGATAGATATTCAATCCATTGAGAGCAAGACAATCCTTCAACCAACTCCATTACTATTGCCAATATAGGTTTTTCATCAATATCTTCATTTATTACATCGAAGACAGTAACGACATTGGGATGCCCAACAAGTGAAGCTCCTATACGCGCTTCGTCTATAAAAATTGACGTATGCTCAGGTCTTGCCTTAACAAGGTCCGGAGCAACGATTTTAAGAACCACCGGGCGATTAAGAACTTCGTCAAAGCATTCCCATACCTCTCCCATACCGCCTCTGCCAAGTATTTTTTTTGTTAAATATCTATCTTTTATTTTGACGTTTGGAAATAGCATTTAATTTTCTCTGTTATATTAATGAATAACTAAGACATAAGCGTTGAATAGCCAAACCTAACTTTTAATTAAACGGCGGCACGCAGTGCCGTCCAGTGAGCGAAGTGAACGTGTTTGAATTAGTTGTTAGGTATGAACAAAGAAAAATATATTCATTTTTAACAACAAAACTGGCTAAGTGGGACCACAGACTTTCAATTTTCACTGTGCCAGTTTCAAACAACCGCACCTTGATGATGAACCACTTTAGGCGTACACACAGACGGCGCTGATGGTTGCCGACACGTAACCAGTGCAGGCTTTCAGTTTGCCTGTTCACGTGAATTCATGTGTTGCGCGAGGCAACCCACGCACTGGAAGTGAACTGCACAAACCACAGAACCATCTGACTAGCCGCTTTAGGGCTTGAATTCACAGTAAACAATGAAGCCGTTTTTATTACCTAACTTTTAATTATGGGGCCACGAAGTGGTCCCACATTAATTTTTTGTTATGCGTTTTTCGGTATAAAGCTCATTTATTATTGAAACGGATTAGTTCACTCGCGCGTGGAAACCCCTGATTACGACACGAATAATTTTTGAAAATTAAGCTCAAACCGAAAATGCGTCGTACCAATCCGCCTGGCGATAGGATTGTTCGAGATAACACCACAACTCGACCAGTTTTTTTTTCGATTATCTCGTGTCTATATTCACTCACGGGCATTGGCCAGTTGGAAATTAACGGCCATGATGATTTTTCTTCAAATAGTTCCTTCCACTCTTTTTCATTCCAAAAATGAACCGAAAAACCCCCCTCATCTTTCCAACGGGGTTTGCCATTTTCATCAAAAAAATTACCTGGCCCTACATTCACGGGACCGGTAAAAGAAACGGGAGGAAGTTGTTGACATAGCTGTTCAAATTTAGGTGCCCCGAGAATTTCATCCATGAAGGGGCCAACAAACCAGACCGGAATAAGCAGCAGCGTTACAATAAAAAGTGTCGATCGATGTCGGATAAGTCGTTTAACCGTTTTTCGCCAGATAAATAGGCCGATAAAAAACCAGGTGGAACCGATAATAATAATTCCAAGCAAAAGTGATATTGCTATCATTTAGTTTCCTTGGTGCTCTATCTATAAAATGTTTATATGTGGGCTAAATTGATTGTTTTGTATTACATATTTTATATGTGAATTGCAGCCTAAAAATGGTAACCATCACGAACGCATAACTTTTATTTGTGGGGTGCGATAGCATCCCACACCAAATTTTTGTTAGGCTTTTTCATTTCTTAGTAGTTGGATTGTCTTTGTTTATAATTTCAACTTTTATAGGAGACTGTAAGTTTGACATGTTTTCAATGTAAACCTTTCTTTCATTTGAGTATGTCATGTAATTAAAGTAGCTTAATGCAATCGAGACTATCATTGATAGAATTGCTATAAATACAGTTATCAATTCCGATCTTTTTCTCGCATTTTGTTCTGATTTTAACTCTGATTTTCTTATTTGTTGTTCAATTTCATCATTTGTCATGAAGTTATTATTAATAAATTCTAATAATTCATGTGTTGGTGTAATGTGAAAATCACCATTTTTATGGTAAATATTTTCGCACTCATTGGCTGAATTGTACTTTGTTGTTTCAGAGTAAGTTAAAAGTGACGGTTTATTTATAAGTGCCGAATAAACTTTATCTATAAATCCCAATGACTGCAATCTATTGCAAAGTGAAATAAATAAATGCTGCTTTGACACTAGATTATTTATGCTTTTAACAAGTAAAACATCATGACCTTCAGATAATACACCACCATTTTCAAAAATTATTTGCCCATTATTTTCAACTTTTGTAAGAGAGCAACATAAAAGTAAGAAGTCACGGAAACATTGAACTTCTTTATTACAAATTTTGAGAATGATGTCTTTTTCTTCTTCTGATAATTTCATAATTGACCTACTAAAAGACCATGAGCTAAAAGCCTAACTTTTAATTATGGGGCCACGAAGTGGTCCCACATTAATTTTTTGTTATGCGTTTTTCGGTATAAAGCTCATTTATTATTGAAACGGATTAGTTCACTCGCGCGTGGAAACCCCTGATTACGACACGAATAATTTTTGAAAATTAAGCTCAAACCGAAAATGCGTCGTACCAATCCGCCTGGCGATAGGATTGTTCGAGATAACACCACAACTCGACCAGTTTTTTTTTCGATTATCTCGTGTCTATATTCACTCACGGGCATTGGCCAGTTGGAAATTAACGGCCATGATGATTTTTCTTCAAATAGTTCCTTCCACTCTTTTTCATTCCAAAAATGAACCGAAAAACCCCCCTCATCTTTCCAACGGGGTTTGCCATTTTCATCAAAAAAATTACCTGGCCCTACATTCACGGGACCGGTAAAAGAAACGGGAGGAAGTTGTTGACATAGCTGTTCAAATTTAGGTGCCCCGAGAATTTCATCCATGAAGGGGCCAACAAACCAGACCGGAATAAGCAGCAGCGTTACAATAAAAAGTGTCGATCGATGTCGGATAAGTCGTTTAACCGTTTTTCGCCAGATAAATAGGCCGATAAAAAACCAGGTGGAACCGATAATAATAATTCCAAGCAAAAGTGATATTGCTATCATTTAGTTTCCTTGGTGCTCTATCTATAAAATGTTTATATGTGGGCTAAATTGATTGTTTTGTATTACATATTTTATATGTGAATTGCAGCCTAAAAATGGTAACCATCACGAACGCATAACTTCGATTTAAGTGGCAGCACGTAGTGCTGTCCAACTTTAAATTTTTGTTAGGTATGAACAAAGAAAAAGTTATTTAAAATCAACAATAAAGTTGGCTAACTGGTGCCACGGGCTTTTAGTTTTCGCTATGCTTGCCACAAACAACCGCTCGGATGACTCGCCGACAGTGTTGAATCAACGAAATCTGCGGAAATATCGACAGACTTATTCAGCGAACGGGGACTGACCGCCAAAAAAACTGCGCCCGATGATGAGCCGCTTTAGGCGTACACACTGACGGCGTTGATGGTTGCCGAAACGTAACCAGTGCAGGCTTTCAGTTTGCCAAATTACGTGAATTCATGTGTTGCGCGAGGCAACCCACGCTCAGGAAGTGAGCCGCAAACACTACTGGGCTATCCGACTAGCCGCTTTAAGGCTTGAATTCACCGCCAACAATGACGCCGCTTTTATTACCTAACTTCAACTTATGGGGCGGTTGAAAACCGTCCCACATTAAGTTTTTGTTAGCATGAAGATGGTCGGCTGAATGCTTGGCGATCGAGCCATGAATTCCAATTTATATAACCATCATCAAAGCCAATATATTTTATCATCACTAACGGTATTAATTGAGCTAATGTTGATGAGAATTCAGATTGTTTATATAAAAACGAGTTGCCATCACGTGTAACACAAACTTCAAGTAAGCCATTGTGAAAAAGTGCATTACGAAGACAAACATATGTCATTACTGATTTATGTGGTTCTTTTAAATTTTCTTGTTTAATATCAAGGTTATAACGTGTTAATAATTTAGTTATTGCTGGTGCACAATGGTTTGAATAATCATTGAAAACAGCTCTTGCTAAAGACTCTAATGCCGAAAATCGCAAATAGAATGAAATATCTATAAATAATTCTCTACTTCTAAAAACTTCAATTGTTTTAAAAAATGCCTTTCGAAATGCTTCTGCTTCTACAGTAGAGTTATCAGTTAGTTTTGCCATTGCTAGAGTTATAAATTTTTTTCTGGATTCACAAGAAAATGTGTCGCTGATAATTTTTGCTCCACCACCATTATGACGTTTATGTGCATCAATAAATAATGGGTAATCATCGGATAAGTTATTAAGATCTTCTTGGGGATGTAGTTTGTTTTGAATAGTCACATCACGATGTTCAATAAAAGATAGAACAGCTTCGAGTAAGAAAATTAGTTCATTACTATTATCATTTTTATCAATTTCTAGGATGGCTGTTAAGTGATATCTGAGCGGATCTGACGCAAACTTTTTCACTTCACTGTGTTGAGTGTATTTCGGTAATATTTTATAGCCAGAAAAACTAACCTCTTTGGTGCACTCATAACCATAAATACCAATTTTAATCATAATAACAATCACTATGTATTCATGCTAACTTTAAGCTAAACGGTGGCACGCAGTGCCATCCAGTGAACGAAGTGAACGGGTTTGAGCGCCTTGTTAGGTAGGAGAACAAAGGAAATATTATTAATTGTTCACCACTAAACTGGCTAATTGGTGCACGGACTTTCAATTTTCACTGAGTCTGATTTAAACAACCGCTCGGAATTACTCGCCGACAATATCGAATCAACGAAATTTACTGAAACATCGACAGACTTATTCAGCGAGCAGGGAGAGGTCGCTAAAAAACTGCGCCCCGATGATGAGCCGCTTAGGCGTTACACACTGACAGTGTTGATGGTTGCCGACACGTAACCCGCGCAGGCTTTCAGTTTGCCAGTTCACGTGAATTCATGTGTTGCGCGAGGCAACCCACGCTCAGGTAATGAGCCCTAAACACAACTGGACCATCTGCATAGCCGCTTTAGGGTTTGAATTCATCGCCAGCAATTAAGCCGTTTTTATTACCTAACTTCGATTTAAGTGGCAGCACGTAGTGCTGTCCGACTTTAAATTTTTGTTAGGTATGAACAAAGAAAAAGCAGTTTATTAGCAACCAACAGGCTGGCTAATTGGTTCCACGGACTTTCAGTGTTCACTGCGCCAGCTTCAAACAACTGCGCCTCGATGATGAGCCGCTTTAGGTGTACACACTGACGGCGCTGATGGTTGCCGAAGACGTAACCAGTGCAGGCTTCAATTTGCCTAATCAACGTGAATTCATGTGTTACGCGAGGCAACCCACGCTCAGGAAGTGAGCCGTAAACACCACTGGACCTGCGGAACTAGCCGCTTTAAGGCTTGAATTCGCCGCCAACAATGACGCCGCTTTTATTACCTAACTTCAACTTATGGGGCGGTTGAAAACCGTCCCACATTAAGTTTTTGTTAGGGCGCAATTCTCAAGTTAGGCCACATAACTAACCAACCCTTTGACTTTACTCGACTTTCGAAGGTTTTATATGCCCGTTTAGGATTATATGTGATGAAACCTTGAAATAAACTCTCGAAACCAAAGGCTGATATGCATTCGTAACGACCGTGCTCGACTTTTCTCACTGCCACCGCCGTTTCTTTTTCAGGCCAATAGCTCATGGCATCTAATGTGCTTTTGTAAGGGTTGTCGCTATTTTGTAAGTACATATTGGCTTGATTTTTTACTTGCCAATTGAGCTGTGGCATTTGCTCCAACAACTTGAGTTCAAGTGATTTTTCATAATCTGAATCTAGACAATCGGCATCGAAGAAAATGACATCAACGTCGTTTAATGGCGTCAGCTTTACTTTGTGATGTAAGAAATCCCAAACAAGGTTTCGTACAAAACCTGCGGCTATATAGCATTCAGGCAATTCAAGCTGATAAACACATTCCAGTGCTTCAAGTCGAATCGGATCTTTTTTAATTAAATCAACGATGGCTTTCATTTTCACCTTGCGCCATAACTTTTACTTGTGGGGTGCGTAAGCATCCCACACCAAGTTTTTGTTAAACGCTGTCGCCTTGTGTAGCAAGACATTCTGAAATTTTCTTTGCAGCGTTATAAGGCCAATTGCTTCTTAAATATAAAAGGCCTAATGAAAAAATAAAGCACATTTGCATGAACAATGTAAATCCGGTCTGAATTGTTAGGTTCTGGCTAGCGTAGAGTAAACCAATTAGAATCAAGATAAAGAATGAGAACACCGCAGAAGATATCCCCATTGTCTTGTTAAAATAATAGCCAACCTTGTGATGCCACCTGAATTTTTTATAGGTAATATTAATTGATTCAAATTCTGCATATTTTAATGATAGCTTAATGTCATCCCACGAAAATTGACCATTTGTCTTTTTATGAAGATTAATGAGTTGATTGCGTTTATGGTTTTCAGCATAAATATTGGCAGCTTCTTTAAAGTAATTTGCTTGCAAGATATCAGTTGCAATATCTTGGAGTTCTTTTGAGTTCGTTTTGCAAATGATCGCTTCGTTCAATAATTGAATTTTTCGTGATTTTTTCTGTTCAATATGATTAAACCAGCGTTCTAAATTCAACTTAGATGCAATGTAGCCAAGTGCAAATAAAATAAGAATAGTCGATAAAATAGGATTGACTATTGACCTAATGGAATCTGACTGCGATTCATAACTGATCAATAAGTCTAATGCTTTTGTTAATGTGTCTATGTATGCCATAAATCTCTTTCAAGCGTTTAACTTCGATTTAAGTGGCAGCACGTAGTGCTGTCCAACTTTAAATTTTTGTTAGGTATGAACAAAGAAAAAGCAGTTTATTAGCAACCAACAGTCTGGCTAATTGGTTCCACGGACTTTCAGTGTTCAACTGCGCCAGCGTCAAACAACCGCGCCCCGATGATGAGCCGCTTTAGGCGTACACACTGACGGCGCCGATGGTTGCCGACACGTAACCAGTGCAGGCTTTCAGTTTGCCTAATCAACGTGAATTCATGTGTTGCGCGAGGCAACCCACGCTCAGGAAGTGAGCCGCAAACCCCACAGGACTATCTGACTAGCCGCTTTAGGGCTTGAATTCACCGCCAACAATTAATCGGCTTTTATTACCTAACTTTTACTTAAATGGCAGCACGTAGTGCTGTCCAGTTTCAAGTTTTTGTTATGAGTGCCATTCATTTACGTACCGAATTATGCTTTGTTTGACCATTTTAATATCAATAGTAGGTAGAGACATTGATAATTCATGATCAAGAACAATGATGACACTATCAATAAACTTTATGAAGCTGTCTATGTATTCAATAAGTTCAGATATTTTCCCTTGCGAAATAATAGAGTCAGCTACAAGATCTCCAATGTTATGAATTAATTCATTTCTATTTTTCACTAAACCTGATAAGTGTTCATTTAATTCATGGTCAAATATGTTTTTATCTATTAATAATCCGACCATTTTCCCTAATGTTAACTTTCTAAATTTTTTATATTGTTCGTATCTGCTTGAGTCATCATGACCAATTCGAGCTGCCAATATAAAGGCTAGTGTTCGTTCAATTTGGTGAACTCGTAGACACATGCGACCATAGGTTGATTCCAATAATGATTGGTTGGCGATGATAATCGTTTTATTTACATCTATATTTTCATCGCTATTGCACATAATAATACCCTTGTTAATAAATAGAATATCGATTAATGAATGAAATTAATGGCGCCATCAAAACTCATAACTTTTACTTATGGGGCCACGAAGTGGTCCCGCATTAAGTTTTTGTTATGCAGTAATTGAAAAAACGAAGTTGAATTCAACACTGCGTTTGCTATAGCTGGCAGACTCAAATTCAGCATCGCGAATGCTTCAGATGGTTGTAAGGAATTACCCGCTGACGGACTTGAAGGTTGCCGGAGACATAACCACTGCGGACTTGAATTACCCATTTCTCGGACTTGAATTACACGTTAAAAATGGTGGCTGAAGTTATGTCGTAGGCAACCACTTCACCGGAAATGAGCCGCAAAAAACACAGGCCCATCCGCATCACCGCTTTAAAACTTGAATTACCCACAAAACGACCAACGAATCAAAACTGCATAACTTCTAATTGTGGGGCAGCGTAGCTGTCCCACACCAATTATTTGTTAACCAGAATTTCGTATTGCACCCAACGTTTTTTGTAGAGTTGATAGTGATATTTTTATTTTGATAGAGAATGTTTTTTTGCATTTTCACCTCTGACTGGTTAGCGATGATATAGAGCAACATTATTCATGCCAACCATATATACTGAGAGTTGTAAAAAACGCGGTACTTATACCTAGTAATAACCCCCACAGAATTACTCTCTTTTTAGCATTCTTGCTTCGGAATATTGTAATGATAGTGCCGGCTAGAATTATTGGGCCAAAATACGCGATGGGCCCTATGCCAAAATATCCTATAGGCAGACCGATGAGGGTTGCAATGATGAACCATCGGTAGTGCTGACTTAGCTCTGAAAATGGAGTTAATTTCATTTCCTACTCCGAATATGACTGAATGCGATAATCATGAACTATTGAATAAAGATACTAATGTTTGATAACTGCGGAGCTTATATTCTGGTTAACTTCGATTTAAGTGGCAGCACGTAGTGCTGTCCGACTTTAAATTTTTGTTAGGTATGAACAAAGAAAAAGCAGTTTATTAGCAACCAACAGTCTGGCTAATTGGTTCCACGGACTTTCAGTGTTCAATTGCGCCAGCGTCAAACAACCGCGCCCCGATGATGAGCCGCTTTAGGCGTACACACTGACGGCGCTGATGGTTGCCGACACGTAACCAGTGCAGGCTTTCAGTTTGCCACCACACGTGAATTCATGTGTTGCGCGAGGCAACCCACGCTCAGAAAGAGAGCTGCAAACACCACAGGACTATCCGACTAGCCGCTTTAGGGCTTGAATTCACCGCCAACAATGACGCCGCTTTTATTACCTAACTTCGAATTATGGGGCCACGAAGTGGTCCCACATTAATTTTTTGTTAGGTAAACGTATATACGCGGACATATATCAAGACTCATCGATATAGCCCATGGTGAAGGCATTATTTTGATCTTCAAAAATAGCCATTGCTGTTGTCATGCGTTTAAAGCCTAATTTTTTATAAAAAGCCTCTTTGCCTGGTACTGCATAAAGAATAATTTTCTTATGACCGGCTGAAAATCGCAGCAATTCTGAAACAATGTGTTTGCCTAAACCTGCACCCTGATAGTCTGGATGTATAGCGACATCGCAAATGTAAGCACAATCAACACCATCAGCTAATACCCGACCTGCACCAATGAATTGTGAGTCATGAGAGACAATACATTTGAACATGCTATTCGAATAAGCAAGAGATAACCCTTCAGGTGTTTTGTTGCCCAACGGCGCAATTCGATACAGATGGGCTAGGGCATGCCAATCGATATGATCAGAATCAAACTGCCATGAAAACTGTGGGTTCATAGTGACTACTTCTTAATAAGACTTATGGCAGACGACACATAATTTGTTCCCATCTGGGTCGCGGAAATAGGCGCCGTAATAATGCTCATGATATTCGGAACGAAGACCCGGAGCTCCCTCAGATGACCCTCCATGGGCTAATGCAACGGCATAGGCTTCATCAACAATAGCGCGGGTGTCAGCAGAAAATGCAACCATCTGACCGTTACCGCATTCATGAGGTAATTGATTGTACGGTTTGCCAATTAGAAAGAGTGGTCTTGGGTCAGGATCTGATTGCCAACCAGCCCATGGTCGGGTTTTATCACAAAATCTGGGTTCTACACCTAACACATTCATCAGAGGATTATAGAAAGCCAACGCCTTATCAAAATCAGTAACACCGACGAATATATGTGAAAACATGGAGACTCTCCGAGTTTACCTAACTTCCAATTGTGGGGCGGTTGAAAACCGTCCCACACTAATTGTTTGTTAACTGGTAGTTGAGTTGGATTTGTTTATGGCTCGACGGGATTTTGCGAACCACCGTCGTTGTTGATAAACATTTCTATGTTCGGCCATAACTTGAGTTCACAACCGGATTTACTATCTTCACGACTCAAATAATGCGCAAATTTTGAATTTATGGCTGAACTTGCTTTCGCTGAAATTGAATTCAACGCAAATTTTGCTGTGCCCAGAAGTGCAGGGCGCGGCGTAGAAAATTTCGACAAATTTTCTACGCCAGCGAAAAACAAAACACACAACCAACAAAACCAGTTAACTTCGATTTAAGTGGCAGCACGTAGTGCTGTCCAACTTTAAATTTTTGTTAGGTATGAACAAAGAAAAGCAGTTTATTAGCAACCAACAGTCTGGCTAATTGGTTCCACGGACTTTTAGTGTTCACTGCGCCAGCGTCAAACAACCGCGCCCCGATGATGAGCCGCTTTAGGCGTACACACTGACGGCGCCGATGGTTGCCGAAACGTAACCAGTGCAGGTTTTCAGTTTGCCTAATCAACGTGAATTCATGTGTTGCGCGAGGCAACCCACGCTCAGGAAGTGAGCCGCAACCCCCACAGGACTATCCGACTAGCCGCTTTAGGGCTTGAATTCACCGCCAACAATGACGCCGCTTTTATTACCTAACTTTTAGTTAAACGGCGGCACGTAGTGCCGTCCAGTGAGCGAAGCGAACGGGTTTGAACTTTTTGTTAGGCATACTCACTCAATGGTGTTTTGCCAATTGTTTGAATACCAGTGCTGTAATTTTTCAGCAAACTCGATGCGGCTGGCTAAGGCTGATTCAGAATCCGAAAGGCACATATGATCAAGCGTTACATAAGCAAGATAGTTAATTAATTTTTCATTGTTTTCACCAGATTCAAGTATGCAAAGTGTAGGTGCAAGATAAGAGTCATATTCATCTCTTGGCCAATCAGCCAATGACATCACACCGATAGGGTCCCATTCGCACCATAAATTTCGAATTTCACTCAAGCACTTAAGTGACATTTCTTTAGTAGTATGCACATTTGCTCCAGCTAAACGTTGTATGAAAACATTAATTTTCGATATGTTCGAAAGAGTGTAAACAAGTGGTGGCATGAACACTTAAGTTAGCCCAAACGTGCTTTGAATCATTAGAGAAATGATCAGGAATCGCATCCACATAATTATCAAAAAAATTATTAAAACAACTCATCGCATTTAATTCTTCGACTGAAAAATGCAAACACCAGTTTTCATCATTAGGAAAATATAAATCATCAAACCAACCACAGATTAATTCTATTGGATCAAGAGAATTATCAAGGTTTTTGATTTTCTTTAAGTGATTGATGATGTTATCTCTATAAATATTCATGGTGATTAGATTTAGTTTGCCTAACTTTTACTTATGGGGCGGTTGAAAACCGTCCCACATTAAGTTTTTGTTAGCTGATTATTCATTGAAATCTGGCAGCCAATACGTCCCCTCAGAATATGAAGAGAAAGGATTTGATTTTTTATTAAGATGATGTTTGCAAGCTACTTCGATAGCATTTCTGCATAGATTTACAAACAGTTTTTGTGGATATACAAGCTCCCAATGATTTGTAAAAGTCATTTTAGATTCAGCGAATGAAGAAACAGTAGAAACCTCTTGGTAAAAAGCATTCTCGGGAATGCATCGACCAAGTTCTATTCCATTTCCTGGATTCCTGTACTCGTGCACAACCGAGTTACGATATAACCATAATAAATATTCATGTTTAAGTTGATGTGGCAACACATTATTTATTTTTACTGGTTTTGGGTTGTCTTTAGGCCAAAGCGTCAGTAACTCCTCAATATTTATATCAGAACTAATAGAAAGACTGTTACTCATAATTCTATTTGTAGATCTAAAACGGTTGCCAAAGTTAGTGAGCACGTAATCTTCAAGCATCTTTGCTTCTTTCGGTAAATTATTGGCAACTTCGAATAAACGCAATAAATGTAAGACACTGACCTTTTGGCTTTCTGGCCAGCTATCACATAACCGAACAAGAGCAACGAACCGTGCTCGATTAGATTCAATTTCAGGAAAGATACTTTTAGATATTGAATCAAAAATAGAACAGCATAAAATTTTTGAGTGTACCTTCTGGTGGGCAAGGTTCTGCTTTTCTTCTGCAACGCTAATAAGCTCCACGAAATACTCTCTATAACGTGCAACTTTTTCTTCTGCTGTTTCCACCTTATACATCCTTAATCAGCTAACTTCGATTTAAGTGGCAGCACGTAGTGCTGTCCAACTTTAAATTTTTGTTAGGTATGAACAAAGAAAAAGCAGTTTATTAGCAACCAACAGTCTGGCTAATTGGTTCCACGGACTTTCAGTGTTCACTGCGCCAGCGTCAAACAACCGCGCCTCGATGATGAGCCGCTTTAGGCGTACACACTGACGGCGCCGATGGTTGCCGAAACGTAACCAGTGCAGGCTTTCAGTTTGCCTAATCAACGTGAATTCATGTGTTGCGCGAGGCAACCCACGCTCAGGAAGTGAGCCGCAAACCCCACAGGACTATCCGACTAGCTGCTTTAGGGCTTGAACTCACCGCCAACAATGAAGCCGTTTTTATTACCTAACTTTAAGCTAAACGGCGGCACGTAGTGCCGTCCAGTGAACGAAGTGAACGGGTTTGAGCGCCTTGTTAGGTAGGAGAACAAAGGAAATATTATTAATTCTTCACCACTAAACTGGCTAATTGGTGCACGGACTTTCAATTTTCACTGTGACTGATTTAAACAACCGCTCGGAATTACGCGCTGGCAGTGCTGGATCAACGAAATCTGCTGACATATCGGCAGACTTATTCCACGAACGGGTAGTGGTTGCTAAAAACACTGTGCCCCGATGATGAGCCGCTCAGGCGTTACACACTGACGGCGCCGATGGTTGCCGAAGACGTAACCAGCGCGCAGGCTTTCAGTTTGCCATCACACGTGAATTCATGTGTTACGCGAGGCAACCCACGCACAGGTAGTGAGCTTCTGACGCCACTGAACCATCTGACTAGCCGCTTTAAGACTTGAATTCACCGCCACCAATAAAGCCGTTTTTATTACCTAACTTTTACTTAAATGGCGGCACGTAGTGCCGTCCAGTTTCAAGTTTTTGTTAAATTATGATTATTAGACATTGCACTGACTAAAGATAGTGCCATTTTTTTAATAATTTTAGCTTGTTCTGCATCTACTTCGTTAATTATTCTTTTTCTATAGTGAATGACATTCATTGTTTGTATTAGTGTAAAAATACTTAAGTGAAACGCTAAGTTTATTATGTTTTTTTCGATATTTTTCGTTATTTCAAGTAATTGATGATGTTTCACAGTGATTTGTAAGTCTTGGATCTGTTCTGTGGTTATTACTTTTTGACTGATCACATCATCTAGGATTTCACATTTATTTATCTCCGCAAGATACCCATCAAGGTATTCCTGAGCTTTAAAAATATCTCTAGCTGTATTTAATTTATATGCGATTATTGGGTTTTCTTGTGCGAGTAGTTCAATTGATTTTTCAAGTTTATTCAACGCACCTTCATAGTCAGATAAACTTGATTTTACTGACTGTTGGAAAATAATGGGGGTGATAGATTCTTTTACTTCAGCTGATTCTTCTTCGCTTGGATTGAAGTTTGGAATAAGTTTTTTTATTTCGACGAATAACACTTCGAACTCTTTGTCATAACTTTTCTTATAAAAAACTGACAAGCGAAACCAGATCTCAAGTAAGTAAAATAGAGCTAATTTTCTGTTCTTCAAATTTTCTTTTCTTGCTCTATAGCCATAACCGATAATGGCACTCATTATACCAATTACGGCAACAACCATGCTGTTGTTAAGGATTTCTAACAATTGATTTCCTCGAATAATTTAACTTTTAATTAAACGGCGGCACGCAGTGCCGTCCAGTGAACGAAGTGAACGGGTTTGAATTAGTTGTTAGGTATGAACAAAGAAAATTTCATTTCTTATCAACAACAAAACTGGCTAAGTGGGACCACAGACTTTCAATTTTCACTGTGCCAGCTTCAAACAACCGCGCCTCGATGATGAGCCGCTTTAGGCGTACACACTGACGGCGCTGATGGTTGCCGACACGTAACCAGTGCAGGCTTTCAGTTTGCCCATTTACGTGAATTCATGTGTTGCGCGAGGCAACCTATGCTCAGGAAGTGAGCCGTAAAAACCACAGGACCATCCGGCTAGCCGCTTTAAGGCTTGAATTCACCGCCAACAATGAAGCCGTTTTTATTACCTAACTTCGAATTGTGCGGTGGCTGAAAGCCATCCGACACTAATTTTTTGTTAGGTTTGTTATTCAATTAAACATCATTTTTCAATATTTAATTATGACTAATGATAAATAATATAAATGTATAGAAAAATGTGATGGACATTGCCATGTAGGAAATGCTTAGTAATGATATTTTTAGAATATCATTTTTTAATGAGTTATTTTTTGGTTTTATTCTGATTGATGCTAGCGATAGACTAATTATTATTGATGGTATTATCATGAAAACAACTGGAGAACATATATCGGTCATTAACCATGATGGTATTCCCATGACCGTAAATACCCCAATAGGGATGAACGTTAAAAATGAAAATGCAACGAACAATGATGTTTCTGAAATCATTTTGTGTAACATATGGCTTCTTTGTTGTGGCTGTATTTATCAATTTTAGCTTGTTTTTTCGCGGTGGAAACCTGTAACAAATTGAGCAAAAAATCACAAAAACCTAACTTCAACTTGTGGGGCCGCGTAGCGGTCCCACACCAAGTTTTTGTTAGCTTCGATTATCTACAATTGCTATATACAATACGTGAGTTTTTAATAATGTGCTCATAGGTTGTATATCGGTTTTTGATCTTTTCAACTAGACGAATTGAAATAGGGAAGCCTTTTCTCATGAGTGTTTTCATATTCTGATCATTGCAATAGTAATTAGATATCTCAGCCATAACATTGGCGAGTTCTTTATTTGTATCAAGAAGTACCTTTTCGTTTGCAAGTTTCCAGTCAGGATTATTTTTTCTACCCCATTCATAGGTGCTGCTCACAACACTTAGAGCTGAGTTAATCTCAATTGGTAGTGTTGCTCTTCGTTGAACATAAATATCTGATATAAGTTTATGATCGCCACTTAAGGGTTTAGGAAAAAATATGACATATAAACTACCAAGGGCAATCAAAAACCGTAGAGTGTTTAAAACCTTAATATCAATAGGTCTGATATCTGGTAAAAGTTTCAATTTTATTATCCCGAGAAGCTAACTTTTACTTAAATGGCTGCACGAAGTGCAGTCCAGTGAGCAAAGCGAACGTATTTCAAGTTTTTGTTGTGCGGTAGCAAAAAAGAAACATCGCTGATGATAACCGCGTAAATTTTTAAAACCACCGCTTCAAGGAATTACTCACCAGCGATGCTGACGGCTGCAAGAAACATGGCGAATCGCCGAGTTTTCAGATAGAGCAGGGCATGAATAAACTGTTATGTTTCAGCAGCCAAGCACGCCGCTAGTGAGCCGCAAATAACACTGAACTTCAATGCTGATGCCGCTTTCACTGGCGCAAACATTTGAACTTAAATTCGCCACTTTTCTGTGTTTGGCAACCAGCGACAAACCGACACAACTTCGTTTTATGCGGTGGCACGTAGTGCCATCCGACATGAAAATTTTGTTAGGTAATAATACCACATGCACCGACTAACCTATTTTTCAATTCAGATTCATAGCTAGAGCTAAATAAACCAATGTCTCTAAATAAATTAGCTGCTGATACAATGGTAAAAGCGCACAAGAGCATAGGCGAAAAATTTAAATTAACGTCATATGATGAATGGATCTTATATGAACCGTGAACTAAATTTGAGCGTAATTTATACATTTTTTGCGCACAGTCATTCCATAAGTCGGGTTGCTCACTAGCTCTATTAGCCAAGAAAGTAACTCTTGTATTAAATAGCTTTGATATTTCATTTTTAGGATCAGATTGATATGTAACTAATCGTTCAAGTGCTGTAGTTACTTTTATTATTTTTGAGTGTTGATTGTCATCATCATGAGCATCGCCAAACCATATAATTGAGTCAACTAGGCGGTCGATTAACAGAGATTGATCATTCGGGTTTAAAACTCTGTCTATACATTCGCTCGCAATACGACCAAAGTTACCATCTATCAAAATTTTTAGCTGATCCTCAGGAATTAGTTGTGGACCAAATTTTCTACTATAACTAGTATCAATTTTATCTGAATTGTGATTGCTTGATAGATAAAATTGAAAGTTAGAATATTCTGTTGCGGAAGTTTGTAGCTTAAATTCACTATTTCCAGTCAATGTTGAGAATATTGCAAAAATACCTTTTAATAGATCGCTAGATGATGATGCTATTTTTCGTGCAATACCATTGCTAGCATTGGAAATGTTAAATCTAATATAGCACTTGGTTTCAGATAATTTCTTTTTTAATATGCTAGAACTAGATGTGTTCGATATTGAATCTTCTATATGCGAACTTGGTGTTATGTCGATTTTACCAAAATTAATGGTGGTTGTTATATTATCTAGATTGCATGGCAAGAAAATTGATTGCTCTTGTATTATTGAGTTATTAAAAATATTTGTTGTTTTGTTAAGTAGTTTTGTGTGATTGAATGGTTTGTTGTTTTTCATAAAATCATTTAAGTATCTATATATACCTTCTTTTGTTAGTTCAAACGCCTCATGTTGAGTGATTTTGAACTCAAAATGATTCGATGAAATTAATGATTTTGCTAAACTGGTAATGCATTCCATTGATTGATTAGATAAATATATTTTAAATGAATTATCTGTTGTTATATCTTCAGGCGCATTTATTGTGTATCCAATAGATATAACTGGATTTCCTATTTCACTTCTATATGCATCATAGGATTCTTGTAAAATATCATTCAATCTAATGCTTTCTTGGATAATGAAATCTATATCTTTTATGTTTTGCTTAGATGCAGACAAAATTTATTACCTAACTTTTACTTGTGGGGTGCGATAGCATCCCACACCAAGTTTTTGTTATCTTTATTTACCAACTATTAAAGGGGATATGAGATTGCTTAATTTCTACTTGATTATAGCCTTCATTGATTAAAATTTGTTCTATTGATTTTTCGCAACGAATTGAGGAAGGATTTGGTCCAACATAAATGCATTCTAAAATATTTGGATACTCTTGAATTATAGACAATGAAATGTATGGAATTAAATGTGATTTTGATGATCGAAAAGAAACTTTATGAGGTGATTCTGTGGATATGATTCTCCATTCGGATTCTTCATGAAAACCTGAGTGTTTGATTAATGGAGCAGCTTCATTTAGATTTTCACATAGTTGAGTTAGAGCAATTTCAGCTTGGGCTTTACCATCACCTTCCGTAACTCGCAATCGCTCAGCA
Organism: uncultured Tolumonas sp.; assembly: GCF_963678185.1. Classification (NCBI taxonomy): domain Bacteria; kingdom Pseudomonadati; phylum Pseudomonadota; class Gammaproteobacteria; order Aeromonadales; family Aeromonadaceae; genus Tolumonas; species uncultured Tolumonas sp. The sequence continues at coordinate 1,000,152 of NZ_OY782757.1, read as the reverse complement.
TATTCAAATTCACATTGTTGCTCAGCACTAAATGAATTAAATTCCTCTCTTGATATTATAGGAGTTGGAAAATTCATATAGCAATTGTTCGTTAACTCATGAATCATCGATGTTTGAGTATTGATATCATAAATACATTTTTCCAATCTCAATCCATGTTGATTACAGTATTTATCAAGTAACTCTTTATTAAACCCAATAGAAACACCTGCGCCGGAAGGACAGTAGCCTCGCCATTGACTCAACAAGTCAGCTTTTTCACTAAAACTTGCGACATAAACATTGGTTTTATCAATTTTATGCACAGCATCAGATAGAAGCCAACCGAATGACTCTAGATAATCATCATCCATAAATATATTGCTGGATATACCTCTAGCAAAATTTAGAGCATGAATAAATTCACTTGAATCATTTAAATATTCGCAATGACTTGCCCAAATAGATTTCCCTGTAAGAATGCCAATTAAACCATCTAGACCTGTATAGTGATATAAAATACTCATGCTTGAATTCAACTCATTAAAGATAACTTTTAATTATGGGGCCACGAAGTGGTCCCACATTAATTTTTTGTTAGAACGGGTATTCTCGCATAGCTTGCACGAAAAAATGCTTATGAGTTATCTGATTTTCTCGGTTTAAATGACAAATAAAACATAATAGCTGCGGCGACCATAATGAATATATCTGCAACATTAAAAATGCCTGTGTGAAATCTGCCAACACCCATATACATAAAATCAACAACACCGCCATGATTGAATGCGCGATCAATCAAATTGCCGATGCCGCCAGAAATAAAGAGTATGGTGGCCAAATAGCCCCAAAAGGTGAGCGTTTTTGCGCGAGCAGCCCAAATTAAACCAGCGGATAAACAGACTGAGATCAGGCCAACAAAAATGATGGTTTTGATATGTTCAGGCAGTTGATCGCCTAACCCCAAAAATGCACCGTGATTTTCAACCAGAATGAGTTGGAACGAGTCACTGAAGTATGAATATGCTTCTCCTGGGCGCAGTAATTGTTTAGCCCAGACTTTTGTTTGTTGGTCACAACCAACACAGCTAATAACAGCAAAGATCAAAATGAATAAACGTTTAAGCATATATGTTGTTATACCAAAAAAAGTGGATGAATAATATGAATGTTCGAGCACTGATTTTCAAACGAGTTCTAACTTCGACTTATGGGGCGGTTGAAAACCGTCCCACATTAAGTTTTTGTTAAATTTTCAGCTCACCTGTTTAACCACAATATGGTCAAACTTTAAGTGATGCATAAATTCTCTAAAAATTAGCAACTGTGCATAAAACTGAGGTGATATATCAGTTTCGTGAGGTCGTGGCGGTCGGCCCATCGCTATTTCTGCGTATTGACCGAATAGATACTCTAAATCATCGCGTTGAAGCTGAATTTCAGGCGCATCAACGCAACCGCTTAGTCGAGCTATCATGTGAATGAATACATCATTAGTGACTAATGTAAAACCAGAAGCAGGAATTTTTGGAACGACTTTTTCAATTTCATCTTCGATGTAATTAATCGCGTATTCAATGTCATCGTATGTTGGTGGTGTGTGTTTAAAGTATCTGTTACTAATCGAGCTATAACCGACAGGCAAAGTGATATTGTCGCTCTCGCTGCTTTTGTGAAATGAAGACTGAGTTTCACCAATGTTCATTAAAATAATTTTGGCGTCTTGCTGAGTATTTGGAATTTCTGACGCTTTTTCATTTGAATGAGACACACGAATTCCTTTGAAAATTTAACTTCGATTTAAGTGGCAGCACGTAGTGCTGTCCAACTTTAAATTTTTGTTAGGTATGAACAAAGAAAAAGCGATTTATTATCAACCAACATGCTGGCTAACTGGTGCCACGGGCTTTCAGTTTTCACTGTGCCTGCCACAAACAACCGCTCGGAATTACTCGCCGACAATATTGAATCAACGAAATCTGCCGAAACATCGAGAGACTTATTCAGCGAGCGGGGAGTGACCGCAAAAAAAACTGCACCTCGATGATGAGCCGCTTTGGGCGTACACACTGACGGCGTTGATGGTTGCCGACACGTAACCAGCGCAGGCTTTCAGTTTGCCGAATCAACGTGAATTCATGTGTTGCGCGAGGCAACCTACGCTGAGGAAGTGAGCTGCAAACACCACTGAGCTATCCGACTAGCCGCTTTAAGGCTTGAATTCACCGCCAACAATGAAGCCGCTTTTATTACCTAACTTTTACTTGTGGGGCCGCAAAGCGGTCCCACACCAAGTTTTTGTTATGTGTTTATAGCTTGCGGCCAAGACGCTTTTCTATTTGACGTTTTTCCCACGCGGGGCTGAAGAAATGAAAAACTTCAAATACATTCAATCCATGAGAAAGCACACCCAAACCCCAGCCAAGCATTGGCCACCAAGCCCAAATATAATCAGGGTTTGTGGTTAGATTTATGATAAATAGGATCGTTATAACAACCACGTATTTAATCAGGTGCGAGTAGAAGCCTTTAATATCACGTACATATTCAATCGCTTTTGCTTCGTCATTTGTAATTTGCTGTTGAGTATCCATGTCATTCTCCGGTGCAGAGTGTAAATCAGAGACTTGAACCTCAAACACAGCAGCTAAAGACTTAAGTGAATCAAGACCAGGATTTTGACCACGCTCAATGCGCTGAATGGTGCGGATGCTTAACCCAGAAAATTCAGCCAATTGCTCTTGAGACCAACCTCGTTGAAGTCTTAATTTACGAATAATCATTGAATTGCCCTAGTTGTGAAGTTCGAAATGACTATGAATAAATAAACCTAAAATTGTAACGACAGCAAGGCGACATAAATATGACAACATAGAAAAATCAATAGGATAGAACACAGAGAACGGAGATTGATTAGAACTCATTCTTTTGGAGTATCTGCAACCAAATGCTATTTCTTAAACACATAACTTCGTTTTATGCGGTGGCACGTAGTGCCATCCGACATTAAAATTTTGTTAGCTTCGTGTCTGACATTAAAAGGTTAAATCTTGTGGCCACAAGAAGTAGGGGCCAAATTTTGGGCTCATTCTGAATTCACCACCAACTTCTTTACCTTTAGCTGTGATGTAATGTTTGCCATCACGAGGTTCAAGTAATCCAGTTTGAACTAGTTTATCTATCAGATCGTGAGTTTTGAGGCCGAGTTTTAGCGCTAATTTTGACGATGTTAGTTTCTCTGGTGTATTTACATCACTGGCATCATCGCCTGCTGCCGCAACTTCTTTCTCTGTGGACTCACCGACAACACGCTCAAGAGAGATCCGAACTTCATCACTGACACGGATGATGCGTTGAGCTTCATTGTAAGCATCACGGTATAATTCGTTATCTTCTGAGCGTTGGATGAGTACACCCATTTCATTGTTGTTCACTTGGCTGAATTCGTAGAGATTCAGGCTTGTGATGATGCACATTTCTTCATTTAGATAGCATTTAGCATGCAGATTTTTACAGAAACTGGTGCGGATATAAGTCAGTTCTTTTAACCAATTGATTTCTTCTGGTTGTAATTCACTTTTGCCATAAACGATACGGACATCAATTTTCAGGCGATTCTTATCAGCTAAAAGTTCTTTTATTCGATCATTCAATTTTAAGAATGGGCTGATTAAAATTAGGCGTTCTTTGGCATCTTTGATTAATTCTTCGAGGAAATAATTGGTAGCGCTGGTATTCAGAAATTTAGCCATAAGAATAATCTCAGAAAGTTTTAATGGTTAAAAAGGAACTCGAATTGAACAAAAAAGAAGCTAACTTTTAATTGTGCGGTGGCTGAAAGCCATCCGACACTAATTTTTTGTTATGTGCGCTATTAGTTCATATAAGTATGAAAATGAAGGGAGCAAATGCTCCCTTCATATATTAACCATTGATAGGGATTAATTTTTCTCTTAGTTGTGGAGAAAGATCTTGAAGTAATGCGATATGGATACCATCAGCTTCAGTGTTATTTGCTGTAGTATTAGTGGGCAATGTTGCTGTAATTGATTCAGATGACAATTTATACATTTTGCCTGTCAGTGGATCTACGATAAGCCAACCAATTAAACCACCAAAAATCAAATTACCACCAAGATACCATCCATTAACACGTGCATCGACAGTTATGGTCTGAGGTCTATAGCCATCTTTCAAAATTTCAACGGTGTAATGTTTTCCGCCAAAATATGAACCATCACTTTTCTGTAATGTGACAGTTGTCGGTGTCTGGCCAGCATAGATTTCAAGCCCTTTTTCATCTTTTATTGAGATATGGGCATCAGACGGTGTGCTGGTGATAGGCACTGTTTGAGCCGCATCTCCAACGATTGTTGCACATCCTTGCAACATTAAAGTTAGAGCTGTTGCTGCTGTGATAAGCATTTTTTTCATAGGAATTCCAGTTTTAGTCCATTAAAAATTATATAGTTAGTGATTTTTACAATCTTTAACAGGCTAGTGCAAAAACTTGCATAAATCCAAGGAATTCAATCGCAACCGATATCGTTTGGTGCTATTTCAAGCAACCTATATTGCTGTAATACACAAGCACATAACTTTAAGCTAAACGGTGGCACGTAGTGCCATCCAGTGAACGAAGTGAACGGGTTTGAGCGCCTTGTTAGGTAGGAGAACAAAGTAAATATTATTAATTGTTCACCACCAAACTGGCTAATTGGTGCACGGACTTTCAATTGTCTCTGGTTTGATTCAAACAACCGCTCGAATTACTCGCCGACAATGCTGATGTAGCGAAATTTGCTGAACATTCACACATTTTCATTTAACGAGCGGGCAGTGGGCGCAAATACCACTGCGGCCAAACGATGAGCCGCTTAGGAACACTCACCAGCGAACGTGATAGTTGCCGTAGCCGCGGCCCGTGCAGGCTTGCCGCCGAAATCTCACTCGAACGCATGTGTTGCGCGGAGGCAACTTCGCAGGAAGCCAAACCGTAAATAACACTGAACTCGCAGCACCAGCCGCTTTAGGGCTTAAATTCACCGCCAACAATGACGCCGCTTTTATTACCTAACTTCTAATTGTGGGGCAGCGTAGCTGTCCCACACTAATTATTTGTTAGCTTGAATAATCAATTGGCAGCATTTTTCTTTGTAAAATTGAATTCAAGTGGCTAGTGATTTTATTTTCATTAAAAGCATCAAGGTTATTATTAAATTTATAGGTAAAAACATCAATGGTTTTAATATCTGAATTATTGTATGTTGCAAGATGATATTGATTGTTTTTTAAATCAATAACACCTAACGACATGGGTGTAACCGCAATGACTTTTAATCTGATTGGATGAGTTAAATCTTTATTTTCGGTGTAATATTCACTTTTAATTAAATTTAAATAACATTTAATGCATTTATGTATTCGCAAACAATACAACGTGATATCAGAGTTAGTGCCACAGAGAGAGACACCAGCGCCAGTTGGAGAATATAATGTACCGTCTGGCATAGATATCAACAAATTATACGAGTGGTGCCTAATGGCGTGTAACTCATCTGTTGAAAATGTTTTGCCACTTGTAATTGCATTTTGGATCTTATATTTTGATATTAAATCAGGCCATTCATTATGAATAACCTCAACTAATGATTTATCGATCCAAAGATCAGGGGCGTGAGGTCTTATATCAATCATGTAGATGGCTTCTGGTGTGACATAAGCAACAGCAATATATTTTGTTCTTTGGATGAAATTTTTACTTTTACCGCGTCTTTGAATTATTGTACCCAAATGGAAGTGATAAAGCCCGAAATGATTTAAAAAACCATCATTAAATCCGCCATCGATGCTACCACTGCTTAAATATATATTAATATTTTTACCCATCAGGATATGGTTGGTTAGTTGTTTATAACCGTCTATACAGTCTTTAGGGCATGTAAAAACGCTACTCTCAATAACATTTCTTGGTGTTATATCTATTTGTTTGAAAGATATGTTTAATAGTTGAAGAAAAGGAGATACATGTGATTTTACATTCCATACGAACCCCCATTCTTTCATGCGCTTAATGGCAATTTCGTCTAAATCTGCGCGATGATTTATCTGAATATTAAACATGATCTCTAATCCAAATTCTTTCAAGCTAACTTTAAGCTAAACGGCGGCACGTAGTGCCGTCCAGTGAACGAAGTGAACGGGTTTGAGCGCCTTGTTAGGTAGGAGAACAAAGGAAATATCATTAATTCTTCACAACCAAACTGGCTAATTGGTGCACTGAGATTCAGTTTTCACTGTGCTTGCCACAAACAACCGCTCGGAATGACTCGCCGACAGTGTTGAATCAACGAAATCTGCTGAAACATCGATAGACTTATTCAGCGAGCGGGGAGTGGTTGCTAAAAACACTGTGCCTCGATGATGAGCCGCTTTAGGCGTACACACTGACGGTGCTGATGGTTGCCGACACGTAACCAGTGCAGACTTTCAGTTTGCCAAATTACGTGAATTCATGTGTTGCGCGAGGCAACCTACGCTCAAATAGTGAGCCGTAAAAACCACTGGACCATCTGCACAGCCGCTTTAAGGCTCGAAATCACCGCCAACAATGACGCTGCTTTTATTACCTAACTTTTACTTAAATGGCGGCATGAAATGCCGTCCAGTTTCAAGTTTTTGTTATGCCACGTCTTATTCATGGCGAAATTATTTAAATTTTCGAGTGATGTAGTACGAACTGAATAGTTCATTATCATGGATTTTTAGAGTTGAATTTTCACTAAAAAATACAATGCAAACATTATGTTAGGTCTAAAACTTATTAATAAAAACCTATTTGACGTAAAGTTGATTTTAAATTCATGACCGGTTGAATTAGAGTATCAACATCGATTAACCATTGTGGAAATGCCCACGAGCCGTCATCTTGTTGTTCAAGCATTTTTGCTTCCCAATCTCTATGTCTATCCACTATATCGGGAATTGAATCAGATATAGCAATAAGATCACTATGATTAAAACCTGCCGATAGTAATCGCTCAATATTCACAAGTGCTGCTTCGTATTCATCTGTATAGGGCAATGAATATTTTAAAACCACAGGGATGAGTGATTGCAATGCAATACGTAGGTCGTCGAGTTGTTGCATCCGATCTTGGACGGTATATTTGTACATAAAGCTAATTATCCGGTAATTATTTATGTGTTTATGCACCAACTATTAGATTTCACTAAGTGGCATAACTTTTACTTGTGGGGCCGCGTAGCGGTCCCACACTAAGTTTTTGTTAGGCCGTTCTTATAAAAGCACATAGCGCAAGTGTGTGGCATCCGGAGTATTGATCACTTTGTCGATTTGTAACTGCGGCAATATATCGTGCAGATTTTCAAATAAGCGCCTTCCACCACCAAATAGGACTGGAGCCAAAGCGATTTCTAGCTCGTCGATGACACCCATTTTCAGGTACTGCTGTATCACATCCGCTCCGCCAGAGATGCGAATATCACGACCGCCCACAGACTCTCTCGCCTGCTCAAGGGCCTGCGCCGGACCATCGTTGACAAAGTAGAATCTCGTCCCACCTGGACGGACCCAAGGCTCGCGCTTCTCGTGGGTAAGAACGTACACCGGTGTGTGAAACGGAGCTTCCTCGGGCCATGAGATCTCGCCTTGCTCGAACATTCGTTTGCCCATAATGTGGGCTCCGCTACGCTCCATGGTGTAACGAAGCATATCATTAACAAGACCAGTCTCTCCTCCAAGACCGAACGTGAGGTTTTCGCGGAAGTATTGTTGCTTGAGGATCCAGCTCATCATCGTACCCCACTTGGAGCCCCAGTTTTTGTACTCAGGGTTATTCCAGTTTTCGATCGCCATGCCTTCCGGTGCCATGTAACCGTCAAGACTAAGTCCGATGTTCACAAATATTTTGGTCATGATCTTTCTCGCTCGATTCTTGAATTTGGCCTAACTTTAAGCTAAACGGTGGCACGCAGTGCCATCCAGTGAACGCAGTGAACGGGTTTGAGCGCCTTGTTAGGTAGGAGAACAAAGGAAATATTATTAATTGTTCACCACCAAACTGGCTAATTGGTGCACGGAGTTTCAATTTTCACTGCGACTGATTTAAACCACCGCTCGGAATTACTCACCAACAAGATTGATGCAGCGAAATTTGCTGAACGTTCAAATTTATTCATTTAATGAGCGGCCAGTGGGCGCAATTACCACTGCGGCTAAACGATGAGCCGCTTCAGGAACACACACCAGCGAGCTTGATAGTTGCCGCAGCCGCGGCCCGTGCAGGCTCGCAGCCGAAATTTTACTTGAACGCATGTGTTGCGCGGAGGCAACTTCGCAGGTAGTGAGCCGTAAACACCACTGGACTTGCGGAACCAGCCGCTTTAGGGCTTGAATTTACCGCAAGCAATTAATTTCTTTTATTACCTAACTTCGTTTTATGCGGTGGCACGTAGTGCCATCCGATATTAAAATTTTGTTAGGTATGAACAAAGAAAAAGTAATTTAAAACCAACAAAAAAGTTGGCTAACTGGTGCCACAGGTTGCAATGTTTCAACTGTGCCAGTTTCAAATAACCAAGCCTCGGTGATGAGCCGCTTAGGCGTACACACTGACGGCGCTAATGGTTGCCGAAGACGCGGCCCGTGCAGGCTTTCAGTTTGCCACCACACGCGAATTCATGTGTTGCGCGAGGCAACCCACGCACAGGAAGTGAGCTGCAAAAACCACAGAACCATCCGACTAGCCGCTCTAGGGCTTGAATTTGCCGCCAACAATGATGCCGTTTTTATTACCTAACTTCTAATTGTGGGGCCACGAAGTGGTCCCACACTAATTATTTGTTAGCTTAACGTATGATTTTGCTTTTTATTTTGCACCACAAACAGTCATTGTGAATTATTTTTGGTTTGTTGTTTATTTCTTTAATTATTTCATTTTTAAGCTTTAACAGATCTTCAGATGATTCTTTATTATATAAGGAGCTAATTTTAAAAACAGTTAAACTTATTGTCATTGCAACTTCGAAAGCAACAAGCATTCTGGGGAAGCCATTATGAAGTGTAACTGATGAATCACCAATTGTTGCCATTACAACGATAGAATAATAAATGCTGTTAATGAATGTAAACACAAGATCATTGAAATATGAAAGCAATCCATTAAAGGAATTTAATTTGTATGATGTAATGTCGTGAATTTCACTAAGTCCGCTGATCATTGTGCCTTTCATATCTATTATTGAAAATAAAAAATATCCACTTGCACAAACAATAATGAGTGTTAAATATAAAAATCTTAATTCTTGAATTGATGATTCTTTCGAGAGGACTTTTTTGACTAGTGATGACATCAAATATGAGATAAAAACATAACAGCACAAATATATAATAAATATTGCAGGTTGAAGGATGGCCCAGTTTTTGGAGAATGGTAATCCAATTGTGGCAAAGAAAATTGCCAAGGTTAAAAATAGGTTTTGTTTATATATTTTGTTTAGTTCATTCATAGGCCTATCCAAAGTTAAGCTAACTTCGACTTATGGGGCGGTTGAAAACCGTCCCACATTAAGTTTTTGTTAGAGCTATTTTTATTTGTTTTTAGTATGACTACATTATTAGTTAATTTATAGCAATGATAAATAATTTAACTAATAATGAGTTTTCGTAATCTGGCACCAGTGTTTTTAAAACCATTTTTTTCATAAAATTTAATGACTCTTTTGAATTCATCAGGTGGAGGGCTGCATACTTCAAGACGTTTCCAACCATTTATCGAACTTTTTTCGATTGCTGAGTTTACTAATAACTCACCGACACGGTATGAACGGAATGTTGGATTTACATATAATTCAGATATTTCACCGAAAACACCGCCAGCATAGATCGCCGCACATTCATGGAATGTTATCACCCCAATAGGCTCTCCTTCACTGAGTGCCAGAAATGCGAAGATTTTTTGTCTTTTTAATAAATATTTCGTGATTAAAGGTAGGTTCATGGCTAAAACATCTTGTGTAGAATGAGGTTCTAATTCAATTAATAAATTTTGAACCAAAGCTGCCACATAAGTGTAGTCACCTTCTTTTGCTTCTATGATATCGATGTTTCGCATAAATATCCTAATAGCTCTAACTTCGATTTAAGTGGCGGCACGTAGTGCTGTCCAACTTTAAATTTTTGTTAGGTATGAACAAAGAAAAAACAGTTTATTAGCAACCAACAGGCTGGCTAATTGGTTCCACGGACTTTCAGTGTTCACTGCGCCAGCGTCAAACAACCGGGCCCCGATGATGAGCCTCTTTAGGCGTACACACTGACGGCGCCGATGGTTGCCGACACGTAACCAGTGCAGGCTTTCAGTTTGCCGAATCAACGTGAATTCATGTGTTGCGCGAGGCAACCCACGCTCAGGTAGTGAGCCGTAAAAATCACAGGACTATCCGACTAGCCGCTTTAAGGCTTGAATTCACCGCCAACAATGAAGCCGCTTTTATTACCTAACTTTTAGTTAAACGGCGGAACGTAGTGACGTCCAGTGAGCGAAGCGAACGAGTTTGAACTTTTTGTTATGCAGTATTGAAAAAACGAACCCGATTTCACCTCGGGAGCAACGACTGATTTCACGGATTAGAATTCAACGCTGCGAATAGAAAACAGGGTTGTAAGGAATTACCCGCGACGGGATTGATGTGCAGAAGCTCATAATCGCTGCGCCGATTTGCTGAAGCTCGCGGCTGAAATTGTTTGGCGTATTATGAGCGGGCACCACTCTCGGTAGTGAGCTGTAAATGACGCTGAACTTGCAGCCAACACCGCTTTAAAACTCGAATTCCCCGCAAAACTACCAGCAAATTAAAAACTGCATAACTTCGTTTTATGCGGTGGCACGTAGTGCCATCCGACATTAAATATTTGTTAGGTATCAGAGTCGCTTTAATCTAGCAACTCTATTAATTTTAGACAATAAAGATATGTTTTTTTCAAAGCTATCCTTTGGTAATAAATGCGATTCAAAATATTCGGAAATTTTAGTTAGTGTTGGATATTTATTTGTTGTAAAACCTAGTGCTTTATTGATAACTTTCTTTGTGGTGCTCATAAATGGAATGAATAATCCAATGCCATCTTCTGTTAATGTCAGAAAGTTATTAAATAATTTATTTTGATTTATTATTTCATTTAGTTCATGGTTGTATTTTTTGATTCTTTCCACTCTTTCTTCACCATCAAGAATAGATAACTCATCGAATAAAGATGATAAACCATTACGGAGCATTTTATTAGAGATTAAAGAGTTAAATTCTGTGAGTGAAATATATTCATTTGTATCAAATATTGATATCAACTCAAGACTTGGGTTTTTAAATTCTAAGGGGGTGTTATTGCTGAATAATGCTGGCATTGTTTGTTTGCTTGAGTTAGCATAAAAATTCAAGAAATTTCCCATCATGATTGCATATGGAGAATCTGAATAGCTATTTTCATCAGTGAAGAATGGAAAATATGTCGCGTCTAGTGCATGAGCAATATGTATTTGATCACTGTTCACAATAAACTCGAATTCTATAGCATTTTTCTTTGGATGTTCAGGTAGAAATGATGTAATTATATCGTTTACACCATATGCAGCAATACGGCTTGGCCCGCTAAAACTTAGAATATCAACACTGCTTCGTAATGCTTTTTTAGGCCATAAAAAAATATTGCTAAGTACTTGAATGTCGACATTTAATAATGAAGATAGCTCTTTTAGTAAAGGATATTCATTATTCTCAATTTCAGCGTCATTGAATATGTATGATTTATTTATATCTACAAGATCGATTGCACACAATGCTGATAATGCTCTTCTGCTAACGATTCCATTTTTGTTTTCTTGATATGCTTCACGTAGAAAACCATGATCTAAACGATTTTCAGGCTGCATATTAAGAATTTTAATTCTTCCTTTAGAGATCATTTCTAATAAATCATTTTTTGTTATATTTTGTTGTCTAAGGATTTTCTCCATATCTTCTTTTAATGGCAGAACACAGTAAACTACATCATAGAGTAATAGATGATTTCGAATGTTGGCATTTTTGAATTTTGATAAATTTACCAGACATGACTTCTTGTTTTTTTCAAAAAAATAAAGATCTTGTTTTTGATAATCGCCAGAATATATTGCTTCTGCATTGGAGAACCATAACTCTTCATCTCGTTCAATGAATTCACAGTTGAGGTTTTTGAAATAACTGGATGGTAAAATATTGAAAAATTCATTATCAATTTTTACCTGTTTAGTTGAAGTTCCGCCATCAATGATTTTAATTCTAAATGCAGTATCTAATTTATCAGTTTTACTTTGTATCTCTTCTATGTATTTTGGTTCTTGCTTGTCTTTTATTGTAATAATTATTTGTTGTGATTCAAAATTTTCTTTTATGCTTGATATTTGTATGCTTGGAATTATTGATTCAACTAGGATTTGTATTTGTTGTAGTGTTAATGGTAAACCAGATATGTTTTCATAGACATTACAATCTTCGATAGCTTGGATCTTTGTTAAATCATTTGATGGCAGAGTTTGTACAAGTTTTATCGGAGTTGTAATGTATCTGATTTCATTATCGAATATTTTTTCAACTTCATCAAAGTCTTTTAATTCCTCTAATACGAGAAGTTTAAAATCAAAATCATCAATTTTATATAATTCAGTATGGAGGTGTGGGTATTTAGATCTAAAATCAAGATCTATTCGGCGACACCATTTTTCATAAATCATGATTTAACCTCCATAACTATCCATGATTCCTAACTTTTAATTAAACGGCGGCACGCAGTGCCGTCCAGTGAGCAAAGCGAACGGGTTTGAATTAGTTGTTAGGTATGAACAAAGAAAACGTCATTTCTTATCAACAATCAATCTGGCTAAGTGGAACCACAGACTTTCAATTTTTACTGCGCTTGATTCAAACACCGCGCCTTGATGATTAAGCTGCTTTAGGCATACACACTGACGGCGTTGATGGTTGCCGAAGACGTAACCAGTGCAGGCTTTCAGTTTACCGCTTCATGCGAATTCATGTGTTGCGCGAGGCAACCCACGCTCAGGAAATGAGCCGTAAACACCACTGGACCTGCGGAACTAGCCGCTTTAAGGCTTGAATTCACCGCCAACAATGACGCCGCTTTTATTACCTAACTTTTACTTAAGTGGCGGCGCGTAGTGCCGTCCAACTTTAAGTTTTTGTTAAATTTTTCAGTTTAAGCGTTCAACTATGGTATGTGACTGGTTATGCTTCACGAACATCTCAGCAACATCATGATTTTCAAACTCTAAAACATATTCTTTTGTGCTGAATTTCGTTTTACTGATTGGAATTTGCTTCCGAAGGAAACGTCCGAATAACGTATAAGCGATAAATATAACCAATATATAAGGAACTGATATATCAGAAAAACTATTATGAATTAGCTGCAACGGCAATGTTATCAAGAATATACAGAATAGGGTTGTTGCAAAATAAGATACCAGACGAACCAACGTCATTGTTCCACAATTATCGACCGATAAGTTTGCCATTGCGAGCCATTTTGCATGTTTTTCACAGACAAAGTATTCAAGCTGCGGGTCAATTTTTGCTATTTTTGTGGTGAGTTTATTTTCTAATGAGGCCGCATTTTTCAGATGCTGAGTCTCTCCGCACTTGGCACAAACATGAGGCCAAGTGAGTTCATAAATATTGGTAACTTTGACTTTTTTACTCATAATTTTCAACGGCAAGTGGCATTGCATCGATTGTAGCATCGCACAAAATTTGCTTCACATTAGAACCAGATGGAAAAGTGGCTTCTGTCATAATTTCACGCAAGACTGGTTGCTGAAGAATTTAACTTCGACTTATGGGGCGGTTGAAAACCGTCCCACATTAAGTTTTTGTTAGGTTTGTGCCAACTCTAGTTCTTGGATGATATGTTTAATGCCACTAATACAATCATCCAGAAATGTTAAAAGTTCAACTTTAATTTCATCAAAGATAATGTAGTGATGATAACATTCGCCGTCATCACTATCAGTTAATTTAGTAATTAACATTAAGGGCATTTTTTTAAATGTCACATCTGATTTATTGCTAAATTCAAAAAGAATGGTACCTTTTTCATCTTTTTTATAAATAACTTTTGCACCCAAACAATTAATTACACTAAGCTGTTCATGTTTAGCCTTATTACATAGGGTCGCAAAATTTGGTAGCCAGTTATTTTTTGAATCTGAAAACGATTGAAAAGAGGCAAATATTGGAACTAATTCAGGTTTTTTAGTTAAAATATCAGGGAGGAGCTTTCCAATGCGCCCACGAAAGTTTGCCTCTTTAAAGCCAGCGCCAACAATTGGGAAGTATATTTGTTTGCCGTCTAAATTAGATAAATATGTAGATACGGTTTCCCTTGCACTATAATCCAACGAAGAGCGAAGATGATCAAAGATCTCTTTAACCATAATTTTCAATTCAACAGTGACTTCATTTTTTACTAGAGATTCTTCATATGGATCTCCATGATCGCCTAGATTTGAACGTATTTCGATAGCTCGTTTAAGTAGGGCTTTACTCATTTCAAACATAAGAGATTAAATTTCCCTCGAAAAACCTAACTTTTAATTAAACGGCGGCACGTAGTGCCGTCCAGTGAGCAAAGCGAACGGGTTTGAATTAGTTGTTAGGTGTGAACAAAGAAAGATCATTAATTATCAACAACAAAACAGGCTAAGTGGGACCACAGACTTTCGATTTTCACTGTGCCAGTTTCAAACAACCGCGCCTCGATGATGAGCCGTTTTAGGCGTACACACTGGCGGCGCTGATGGTTGCCGACACGTAACCAGTGCAGGCTTTCAGTTTGCCACCACACGTGAATTCATGTGTTGCGCGAGGCAACCCACGCTCAGGAAGTGAGCCGCAAAAAACACAGGACTATCCGACTAGCCGCTTTAAGGTTTGAATTCACCGCCAACAATGAAGCTGTTTTTATTACCTAACTTTTAATTAAACGGCGGAACGTAGTGACGTCCAGTGAGTGAAGCGAACGGGTTTGAATTAGTTGTTAGGTGTGAACAAAGAAAGGTCATTTCTTATCAACAACAAAACTGGCTAAGTGGAACCACGGACTTTCGATTTTCACTGCGCCAGCTTCAAACAACCACGCCTCGATGATAAGCCGCTTTAGGCGTACACACTGGCAGCGCTGATGGTTGCCGAAGACGTAACCAGTACAGGCGACCAGTTTGCGAATCAACGTAAATTCATGTGTTGCGCGAGGCAACCTACGCTCAGGTAGTGAACTGTAAAAAACACTGGGCTATCCGATTAGCCGCTTTAAGGCTTGAATTCACCGCCAACAATGAAGCCGTTTTTATTACCTAACTTTTAATTGTGGGGTGCGTTAGCATCCCACACCAATTTTTTGTTATGTGTTTTTTCGCAGCAACGGATTAAAAATACGCTTAATGGATGCTGAATTATTTGCCTATTTATTGCTATTTAATGATGTCATAAGCCCACTTGTAACTACTATAAAGGAAAGGTCTACTTCCTTCCTTTTCAGTTTCAACAACCGACAGCTTAACTTTGGTCCCGAGTGGAAGAGATCGAATAGCTTTTGCGCACTCTACCTTCATATCATTAGGGAAAGGTTGATCTGCTGCTGGTCGAACGCCATTTTTTCGCCTTGACGCATCATAAAAAACTTCGCAGATAATGGATGTATATTCGCTTGGATCACGACAACCTCCGGCTCCCATACAATTACTCCTAATAGAAAAAGTCGACGCATATTAAGCATGGTAATGCACATGGCAACGAACATTAAGCAAAGCACATAACTTTTAATTAAACGGCGGCACGCAGTGCCGTCCAGTGAGCAAAGCGAACGTGTTTGAATTAGTTGTTAGGTGTGAACAAAGAAAGGTCATTTCTTATCAACAACAAAACTGGCTAAGTGGAACCACAGGTTTCAATGTTCAACTGCACCAACTTCAAACAACCGCGTCTTGATGATGAACCGCTTTAGGCGTACACACTGACGGCGCTGATGGTTGCCGAAGACGTAACCAGAGCAGGCTTTCAGTTTGCCAAATTACGTGAATTCATGTGTTGCGCGAGGCAACCCACGCTGAGAAAGTGAGTCGCAAAAAACACTGAACCATCTGCATAGCCGCTTTAAGGCTTGAATTCACCGCCAACAATGACACCGCTTTTATTACCTAACTTTTAATTAAACGGCGGCACGTAGTGCCGTCCAGTGAGCGCAGCGAACGGGTTTGAATTAGTTGTTAGGTGTGAACAAAGAAAGGTCATTTCTTATCAACAATAAAACTGGCTAAGTGGGACCACAGACTTTCAATTTTCACTGCGACAACTTCAAATAACAGCACCTCGATGATGAACCGTTTAAGGCGTACACATTGACGGCGCTGATGGTTGCCGACACGTAACCAGTGCAGGCTTTTAGTTTGCCGCCACACGTGAATTCATGTGTGGCGCGAGGCAACCTACGCTCAGGAAGTGAGCTGCAAACATCACTGGGTTATCCGACTAGCCGCTTTAAGACTTGAATTCGCCGCCAACAATGAAGCCGTTTTTATTACCTAACTTTTAATTAAACGGCGGCACGCAGTGCTGTCCAGTGAGCAACGCGAACGGGTTTGAATTAGTTGTTAGGTATGAACAAAGAAAAAGTCATTTCTTATCAACAACAAAACCGGCTAGGTGGAACCACAGACTTTCGATTTTAACTACGCCAGCTTCAAACAACCGCGCTACGACGATGAGCCGCTTTAGGCGTACACACTGACGGCGCTGATGGTTGCCGACACGTAACCAGTGCAGGCTTTCAGTCTGCCAATTTGCATGAATTCATGTGTTGCGCGAGGCAACCTACTCGCAAGTAGTGAACTGCTAACACCACTGGACCATCTGACTAGTCGCTTTAAGGTTCGAATTCACCGCCAACAAATAAGCCGTTTTTATTACCTAACTTCGAATTATGGGGCCACGAAGTGGTCCCACATTAATTTTTTGTTATGTGATTTTTACAGTTTTCTGCCAAGACGTTTTTCGATCTGCCGTTTTTCCCAAGCAGGGCTAAAGAAATGAAACACTTCAAACACATTTAATCCATGTGATAAAACACCAATTCCCCAGCCAAGCATCGGCCACCAAGCCCAGATATAGCTGCGGTCGGTAGTAAAATTAATAATAAACAAGATAGAAATAACAACGACGTATTTTATGACGTGGGAGTAAAACCCTTTAATGTCACGCACGTATTCAATTGCTTTCTGTTCTGTCTCATCAAGTTGAGTTGTCTGATTTTCTTGAGTCATGTCATTCTCCATTTGTAGTTCAGTGACATGAACATCAAAAACAGCCGCCAGTGATTTTAATGAATCAAGACCTGGAGTTTGACCGCGTTCAATTCGCTGAATAGTACGAATGCTGAGGCCACTCAGTTGAGCGAGTTGATCTTGAGACCAACCACGTTGAAGTCTTAATTTACGAACAATCATTGTTATCCCTCTGTCTCTGGTGTTCGACTGAAACTATGAGACAAAACAAGAAGCTGGTGTGACGACATCTCTACGACACGAACATGACAAACTAAGTAAATCAGATAGTTATAAATATGAAATCGCTTTTTACGTGGTGGTGCTGGCACACAAATACTGAATCAACTAATCACATAACTTTTAGTTAAACGGCGGCACGTAGTGCCGTCCAGTGAGCAAAGCGAACGAGTTTGAACTTTTTGTTATGCAGTATTGAAAAAACGAACCCGATTTCATCTCGGAAGTAATGACTGATTTCACGGACTAAAATTCAACACTGCCAATAGAAAAAGGGGTTGTAAGGAATTACCCACGACAGCGTTGAAGTGCAGAAACTCATAATCGCCGTGTCGAATTTGCTGAAGCTCACTGCTGAAATTGTTTGGCGTATTATGAGTGGGCACTACTCTCGATAGTGAGCTGTAAATAACACTTAACTTGCAGCCAACACCGCTTTAAAACTTGAATTCCCCGCAAAACTGCCAGCAAATTAAAAACTGCATAACTTTTACTTAAATGGCGGCACGCAGTGCCGTCCAGTTTCAAGTTTTTGTTAGGTATCTGAGGTCAGAGATTGCGCGTAATAGTTTATTATTTCAGCAGACTTGTTCAGTGCGAATTCTAACTCCCACCTATGTGTTATAAATAGTATCAAATGAGCTAATAAACTTGATATGAAATTAAGGGTCAACCCTAAAAATGCAATGTGAATGTCTTTATCATGAGTTTTAGTGAACACCATTGCTGAAAGTGACAAAGGCATTGTGTGAACTTCATTAGAAAGAACTTTGTAGATTGTAGAAAATAATTTTTCATCAATGCCTCTACGGTGTGCAATTTCATTTTGATTCAGATGAGTTGCTTTTCTACCTTTAAATGTTTGTCTTTGAAACTCAAGTGGTAGTGTATTGAAATAAACGTTTTCATTGAGTTTTTGTTTATATTTCAAAAGATCACTATAAATTGAGTTGTCTGTCTCAAGATCAAAATCGATGCTGAGCTTCTCGAGTGTTTTAACTTCATGGTATTCATACAGCAACCACCGAAACTCAGACTCAATAAGCGGTATATCTTCTTCACAAAAATACCAATGTAAATTGCATAATTCGAGAAGGTTTCTACTTAGTGCAGATATAGAGGAATAATCGAAATAATCAGTCTTATTTTTGTTTACTCGGTTATTTGGTAACAATGTCAATATAGAAATGGCATTATCAATAGCTTTGGCAAGAAAATATGTGGATCTTGTTTTCTGTTTATCATTTATAGTAACACCATTAAACAATTGAGATAGGTCATAGCCAATTTCAGCGATTTTATCAAACTCTGAGATTGTATTTGAAAATGACTTTGGAAGAGACATTTAAGATACCTAACGCCGAGCTAAGTGGCAGTTTTTAAGTTGTGGTTTTGTGGAAATTTTTTGCGCAGCAAAACCACAAAACTGCGACTTAAAAACTGTCCAGCACCGAAGGTGCGGTGCTTGAGCGACTTGTTATAGCTTTACCCAACGATACTTATTAGTCCAATATGCATACGAAAAACCTACTACAAAAAATATAATCAACCCAGTGGATATCCAGTCAGTTATAGGTTCTTTTAAAGCAAGTAGCTCTGTTTGATGAACACCAACACCATAAAGTGTCGGTAAGTAGTTTTGAAAAAGCATAAATACTGGCCACAGAATAAGAGATATTTTACCTGCGGTATTTTTTATTTTACGAACAAAATACAAGCATAGAAAAACCCAATAAACTGCGCCCACGAGACTGCTAATTACAGCAGACCAAAAATTTATAAAAATTTCAGGTAACCGCCCCGCATAAAGAACACCATTTGGGTATAGCCATGTATAAACAACTATATTTAGCAATCCTAGCGATAATGCTAAATAGCCCCCACCATATGCAACTTGCGCCGAAATAACCTGCTCAGATGTTTTCTTAATACCAGCAGGAGAAACAATTAATATCAGAAATAACGAAAGCATCATTCCTATACATGTTTCTAACGAGAATCCGATCATGTGATTTCCTTGTGGCTATAACTTCGACTTAATTGGCGGCACGTAGTGACGTCCAAATTTAAGTTTTTGTTATGTTTTTTTGCTTAAACCAGTGACACGCTCAATCAACTCAACGATTTCGTGAGCCATGGCATCAGAAATGTCAAAATTATGGTTAGTGTTAAGAAAAGAGACCTCTATTTTTTCACTGAGGACATATTTATCTTCTATTTCTAGCCCACCATATTCATCATCAACACCTTGAATGATGAGCATTGGTGTTTTCAACTGCGCCAAGTGAGCATATCGTTCAGGCTCATCACCGTGATCGGGATGTTTGAAAGGGTAGCCTAAACAAACAACATGTTTTATCCCCAATTCATCTGCGATTAACGATGAAACTCGCCCACCAGAAGATCGTGAAAGAATGATCGTCTGTGCTGCGATCCCACGTTTGCAAATTGTATTTGCCAATGATTCGCAACGAGATAGCACATCGTTGCCTTTTCTTTTATAGAGATAGACAAGATAAGATGGATTTAACAACCCATAAAGTATCTGAACTATTCGGAGATTAAGCTTTCTCATTCTTTTTGGAAGAATGCTAATTTTACTCTCAATTTTTCTGAGAAAGTGAATAACCTCAGCAGCCTGATCTTCCCAAAGGACTTCAACGTTATTTGCTCTCAATTTATTGAGTAGAGCTAAATTTAACGCTTCATCTTTTTGCCAATCATCGCGGCCAACTAAAAGAAGAATATTATTTTTTGTCACACTCAGGTCTCGGGGATGAAGAAAACATAACTTCGATTTAAGTGGCAGCACGTAGTGATGTCCAACTTTAAATTTTTGTTAGGTATGAACAAAGAAAAAGTAATTTAAAACCAACAAAAAAGTTGGCTAACTGGTGCCACAGGTTGCAATGTTTCAACTGTGCCAGTTTCAAATAACCACGCCTTGGTGATGAGCTGCTTTAGGCTTACACACTGACGGCGCTGATGGTTGCCGAAACGTAACCAGTGCAGGCTTTCAGTTTGCCAATTTACGTGAATTCATGTGTTGCGCGAGGCAACCCACGCTCAGGAAGTGAGCCGCAACCCCCACAGGACTATCCGACTAGCCGCTTTAGGGCTTGAATTCACCGCCAACAATGAAGCCGTTTTTATTACCTAACTTCAACTTGTGGGGCAGCGTAGCTGTCCCACACCAAGTTTTTGTTATGTTTTTGTGGCAATTGAATTGATCACCATTTGTGGCATACCTTCAATAGATGAGTCAAATACATCAGAGAAAATATAGTCTAAATCATTGCTTCCACACCCAAAACCCCATAAAAACAGCTCTGCTCCTTTAGCTGTTGGGGTGCAAACTATCCCTGATTCAGTGATGAGTTTACTGGTGCTCATTGACTTTAATGTTTCCAATGAACCATATGCCCAATTATCTGCAATAAGATCGTCAGAGTTTAAACCATGAAAAATATGAGTCATAATTTGTGGGTTGTTCCACTCTTGCTGCGTTAATCCCATCGCGCTATAAAACTCAGGTATAGGCATATATATTTCTAATTTTTGACGATCTGAATGTTGCATGAAACTACTTGTTCTGGATTTATAAATAATTGACACTGTTGAATAAATCAAATAATGACATCTTAGTTGATAACACGATAAATTATCTAAAGCTTTTGCTATTCTTGCGCCTCGGTCATCCCTTAATAGCTCTGTTCGTGAAGAAGCCAAAACTCCACCAAAATACTCAACAGCTATTTCATCTTCGGAGTACGAGCCTTCATTTATAATGGTTTTGAGAACTTTTGGTGGAACTGCTCCTGGTTGGTCGATTTTGTCTCCAAGCTTATTTTCAGCTTTTCTAAATATTGCCCCGATATTGTTAATTCTTTTCTTTGTAAATTCTTGGAGCTCACCACCTAGATAATCTGCTGTTGGACCAAGAATTTTTGCTACACCGTCTTTTCCTAAATAGGCAGCTATGGCTCCTAATCCAACGGTTGTTATAGGCTCAGGCATATAATCCTCTTAAAAAATATAACTTCTATTTAAGTGGCGGCACATAGTGCCGTCCAACTTTAAATTTTTGTTATGTCAAAATGCCGAGCCAATACATTTATCAAAGATGGAATGCATCACCGAATAATCGCAGTAATAGCCTTTGATGTTGGCATTAAGCCATTCATCAGCTTCAATAATTGACCAGTCAATGTCGTAACCACAATTGATGATCATATGTTCAAACAAAACACGTTGAGCTCTGCCATTACCTTCTCGAAACGGATGCACAACGTTGAGATCGGCATAGAGTTCAGCGACAGTTATGACGAGATCTTTACGGCTTAGTTCAACTAACGCATTGCCATAATTAATAGTCGAAAGTAGCTTTTGGGCTTCAATTTCAATGCGCTGATATGAGCAAAACCGTGTGCTGCCTTTTGAAATGTCGATCTGACGCAATTCACCTGCCCATGGATATAAATCACCAAAAAGGGCTTTATGGATCGTACAAAAATAGTTCAGATCATAAGGCGGAAGTACAAACTCAATTTGATTAGCGCATAGGGATGAAATATCGCGTTCTGCTTCTTCGAGTAATGCCTCATCATGAATATTCAGGGAATTGAGGAGAATGTCTGAATTGGGGTAACAGTATGGATCTTGGCCTGTGCCGTACTTATCTCTGCTCATTGTGACACTTGGGATTTGTACTTGCTGATAATACTTTCTTTTGTCATAGGGTGTTCAGTCTCGATTGGCTTGAGACCTTCGAGTCGAAGACTTGCTGCATAGTTTCGAGCACGAATTTTCGCCGCAAATGCTTGTTTTTCTTCTAAGGATTGTTTGTTCATGGCTAGCACCTAAAAAGACCACAGACTGATTATAAACATACCCATCAATGCAGGCTACTAAGAAGGACATAACTTTAAGCTAAACGGCGGCACGTAGTGCCGTCCAGTGAACGAAGTGAACGGGTTTGAGCGCCTTGTTAGGTAAAAGAACAAGGAAACAGTATTTCATTTTGCACCACTGAATATGCTAAGTGGTATCACGGTTTGTAATGTTGCCACTGCGCCAGCTTTAAGCCACCGCTCGGAATTACCCGCTGACAATATTGAATCAGCGAAATTTGCTGAACGTTCAAATTTATTCATTTAATGAGCTGGCAGTCGGCGCAATTACCACTGCGGCTAAACGATGAGCCGCTTCAGGAACACACACCAGCGAGCTTGATAGTTGCCGCAGCCGCGGCCCGTGCAGGCTTGCCGCCGAAACTTTTCTCGAACGCATGTGTTGCGCGGAGGCAACTTCGCAGGAAGCCAAATCGTAAATAACACTGAGCTCGCAGCACCAGCCGCTTTAGGGCTTGAATTTATCACAAGCAATTAATCAGCTTTTATTACCTAACTTCTAATTGTGGGGCCGCGTAGCGGTCCCACACCAATTATTTGTTAGGCAAATTGCCTTTGATATGATGAGCTAATACATTTGCTCTTTGTAAAATAAATCTGTATCGCCATTTCTAAATCTTAGTTCATTGTTTAGATTTTCAAAATTACTGTAATATTTTTTGCTATCTATAGTAGAACAACTAATTGAAACGTTTTTCTTTGATTTTAATTTGATACTTACACCAGCTGATGCAGTTGTTCGAATTGTCGCTTCATCACCATCATAAGGTCCATTTAACGACACACTATATGCATTCCGACCGTTTATGAATCGTAAGTCGATTACGCTATATCTACTGAATGTATTGCCTTCGAATTTAGATATTGAGCTGTTTTTTGATTCTGGGTAAACGAGCTCGATATGATCTTTTTTGCCAAATCTATATTGAAGCCAGTCATCTGAAGGCTCATCATTTGATATTTCGCCACAAATTGAAATGATTTTGTTATTTGTTGTTGTGCAAGAAAAGAAATCAGTTTCATTTTCGAGACAAAGTGTTTGACTAAAAACAACCCCAGAAAATAATAATGAAACAAAAGCTGGATAATACATAAATTAACTCATTTCAAGTTGCCTAACTTCGAATTATGGGGCCACGAAGTGGTCCCACATTAATTTTTTGTTAGAATTTTCACTGTTATGCTTGAGCGTATTTGTTTAAAAAGTAGCCTAGAGGCATAGATATTATAATATAAACTAATATTATTAATAAAAAGTATTGGAAACCATTTAAATAAAGCTCATTACTCAAGAATATGGATAAAATTTCGATCCCGAAAATAGACGCAATGGTTTGAAAGCCATTGACCATTTTATGGGTTGGTTTATTCGTG
The DNA here is from genome assembly GCF_963678185.1 of uncultured Tolumonas sp. Classification (NCBI taxonomy): domain Bacteria; kingdom Pseudomonadati; phylum Pseudomonadota; class Gammaproteobacteria; order Aeromonadales; family Aeromonadaceae; genus Tolumonas; species uncultured Tolumonas sp. The sequence goes on along the minus strand of NZ_OY782757.1, from coordinate 976,256 downwards.
AAAAAATTAATTACTGATGTCGTAGTAGGAATGGAAAGTAATAAAATAGTAAAGAATAGAGTCAGTGTTCGAGGTAAGTTAATTTGATTGTTATCAGATTTTGTTATTTCCAGCTTGTTCACACCATTAATTCTTCCATGAACTGTTAATTTAGGTGTACCATTCTCTGTTAATATCTGAATAAACATATTGTCACCAGGGTTGAGCAGGCTAGGTGATAGAGTTATCTTGTTGGCATCATATTTTATTTCCGTATCGATATCACCTGGTTGTTTATCAACAATGCTTGATCTTATTATTTTTTGATCTTTACTAACTTCAATAATTAATGGGGATTCATAGTCTGATTTAGATATTGAACTTCTACTTTTATTTTCAATTTTTATGTATGAAACATATGGTGACTCAATGTTTTTCCCTGCGATAGAAACTTTTATGTCAGATAAACTGACATCACCTTCAATTGATGGTGAGAGATTAAGTTGACTTAGCATTTCAAATGATAAATCCTTATTTTTTGATGCAAAATAGTCCCACATATTAGGAGCCACAATTGGGATAATTGCTAATATAATTGTAATTAAAAATTTTTTATCTTTAAACATAATTTACCTATATGATTCTAACTTCAACTTGTGGGGTTGCGTAGCAATCCCACACCAAGTTTTTGTTAAGTTTTTGAACTACCAAGATACTTAGAATTTTCTAGACAATCTTGCCGGATTGCCTAAATAAGTGCCTGGAACAGTAATATCTTTTGTCACAACAGCGCCAGCACCAATAACAGCTCCTGAGCAAATTCGGACTGGTAGGATCGTGGCATTTGAACCGATAGTCACATTATCTTCAATAATAGTTCTGCCCCATGAATTTGGATCTGCGTTAGGGGAACCATCTTTGAATAAGTCATTGGCGAACATCACACCATGGCCAATGAAGCAGTCATTGCCAATTGTGACAAATTCACAAATAAAGGTATGGGACTGGATCTTTGTTCGTTGGCCGATTGTTACATTCTTTTGGATTTCGACAAAAGGGCCGACAAAAGAATTATCACCAATAGCACAGCCATAGATATTTGTTGGTTCAATGACTTTCACATTGCCCCCGAAAAGCACATCACGAACAGAAACCTTGAGAGTAATGGGTTGATTATCCATGTGATTATCGCCATTGGTTGATCATGTTTTTGGATATATTTGAGTTATAGCGAACTCAATGAAATAAGAGTATTTTTTACGAATTACACACTGAACGAGCTGTTCAAGAACTTAACTTCGTTTTATGCGGTGGCACGTAGTGCCATCCGACATTAAAATTTTGTTACCTTTCAACTCCCACCAAACGTAATTCTTTTAATTACCTCGAGCATATATTGTCTGGCTTCTGTTGATTTTGCTATTTCAATAATTATTTTTGTTAATTTGCTTTTTGTAATGCCACTCCAAATGGCTTTTGTATATTTCGATGTATTTCTTTTAGATAGTTCAATTTCATTTTTCAAGTTGATTAATTGTTGTTCGGATAGATTTATTTCTTCCTGCAATTCTGAAATTCTTTCAAACAATAAGTCTAGCTGTTCACTTACATCCTTAATTTCATTAGGTGTGAATCTTTTAGTTGGCTCTGTAAACTCAAAGTTAATAGTATTCTCTATTTTGTCAATAAGCTCTTCATTTGTTTCGTTTGGGGCAATATATGTTAGTTCTGTATCAATTAGTGCGCACCATTCAGATATTTTATCTGTAACTTTAGATAGATTATATTCAAAAACATCTATTTTTTTAATTTCTCCAGGAGATTGTCTAACTTGATGAAATGTTTTCCAACCAATAGATGTTCTACTTATTGGGTCTTCTATTTTTCTGTTTTCTTCAGTAACAATAAAGAAAAAGTCATCGTGGTGTTTGAATTTGATATGTAAAAGAGCATTCCCCTTTGTTTCTGAAAATATGAAATCAGAAATTGAAAATGACGTATTATCTAAACAAAACTCTATTAGTTTGCAAAAGCTGGTATTTAGTTTGTCCATTAAGTTTCCTTGGTGATTCGCATGGAAGGTAACTTCGTTTTATGCGGTGGCAAAGCCATCCGACATTAAAATTTTGTTATGTGATTTTGTCGTTGCAGTTAATGCTGGGTTTCTGAAAGTCATGGCTACCGCACTGACTAGCGGCGATCAGATGCCCAACACCGATGTTCTGCTTTTGATTTGCTCATAGGAACATGATGCCGAATGGTGCTAACAGAGACAAATGAATTCGAGGACTCAATTAAGCAAAACTGAGCTATATCAATGTTGATCGGGGATTTGGCAGGATAAACGGATCGCGCCAAAGCTTGGCACTGATTACAACACCAGAATAATTAAGACAGTAGAAATACGCTGTTGCTGATGTTATGAGGCTGTAAGCATAACCGGCGTGATATTTGTCATTTCACGATAAATAATTAACTCTAACGTCGTTGGCAAGTTGTACAACCTCGACATGCTGAACGAGTGGTTTTATCTAGCCTTCCTCGCTGGATTTTACAGTAAGCATTTTTCAATAGACGCCGACATGCAAACCAATCCGTTGGTTTTTCTAAGATCAAGTAGCCGTTGAAACGTTTTACTAATTCTATACGGTATTCATCTATGAATTTTGTGTCGTAGCCGATCTCAAAATAATCCAGAGCTTGCTCTATCGAAGTAAAACTAGCGATGGTTTTCTGAATGTCGGTCTGGCTCATTTCAATTCATTATTTTGAGGTAGAGAAGCTAAAAATAACACAGGTCTGATATTATCATGACCAGCAAGTCTGAATTTATCATCAAAAGCTATCAACACCACGAATCACATAACTTCGTTTTATGCGGTGGCACGTAGTGCCATCCGACATTAAAATTTTGTTAGCACACTTTAGCCGAAGTGTATGTGACTCGATGCTAGTGTCTTAAACTCTGTTGTTTTCATTGCTTTTTCAAGATTTGCACCATTAGCAATTAAGTGGTCTAGAATCTGCTTTAACTTATCGCTGACAACATTAGTCCTAATATTGGTAAGAACCTGTACTGCGTGATTTCTACAGTATGAGTTTGACAACAAATTGTATAACTCTGGTCTATAAAGGGTTACCAGAACTTGAATAACATTATCATCACCTAGCATGTTCAGCAGTGAATCGTACACAACTTTTCCTGCTGGAGAAATGCCAGTGTTATACGAAACACCATTACCTATACGACAAGTGAGCATTATGCGAATTAGCTTTTCTTTACGCTCATTAGGAATATCTGCTTCATTGGATATATAGCCTAAGATTTTTCTGGCGTGGGGAACTTCATTGTAAAAATTATCCCAACCACAATGAGCGGAATTCAAATCATCTAAATATTCATCTAGAAGAATAACCCTAGCTTCAAGAGTCTTAAATTGATTACCCGAGCAAAACTCGAAAAATTCGTTACCAGTAGAAAATTTATCGTTATGTAAGTTAGTGCGATATCCATCTAGCGTAACCCCAAGCTTATATTTAAGATTATTATCTGCATACACCCATACGGTAGGCGCTATAAGGGATATATTTTTCTTCAAAATATTATTTGCACCAGCGCCAACGTACATACCAAAAATTGTCTGTAGGACGTTATCACAATTTTTTGTATGTAATTGTTTAAGCCCATTTTGCATAAGTTGTAGACTTTGACTATCAATAACAACTGTTTGATTACGTAGATTTTCAACAAACGCTTTAACCTGTAGTGCCGCTTCTGAAGGCGTATCATTGATAACTTCCTGTACACAGGTTTGAAGCCAGCCCATAAGCTCAAATGCATTGATATTGGCATCATTTGGGTGACTGGCACCAATATCATTACGCATGATTAATATATGGGTTAATTTTTTGTAGATTGTGTCAGAAATCAACTCTAACTTAGCGCAGTTATCAAGAAGAACCTTGTCTTTAAGGCCACTTAAGTCATTCTCTGTATTAAATAGATCTCGATGTTTACTGCCAACCGCAGCGTCAAAAAACAGCTCTAAACCATAAATGACCGTTTTTTTACGTAAGTTAAGTACTACTTCATTCCAAACGTAATTCAACGCAGCGTCAAATAAGCCTATAGCGCTTGCCGCTGCAAATTTTGATAGGTATCTAGACTCACGTTTTACTTCGTCAGGTAACATCATAATAAACTGAGGAAAATTCGTTTGAACAACTTGACGCTCAACTAGTGATGCAAGAATATTTTCCTTTGGTAACCCAAGAGATTCTAGAAATTGCTCAAAACGATTGAAATCAGTAGAAGCAAGTTGCCCCTGAGCTTGTGCACTAACTATTACATTCGAACTCATTTTTATCCTAACCTTATATTTTTATGTGGACTCATTTGATTTAATGTGTGCTAACTTCAAGCTAAACGGCGGCACGTAGTGCCGTCCAGTGAACGAAGTGAACGGGTTTGAGCGCCTTGTTAAATTGCACTTACACTATGCTTCTCTAATGTGTTTTGCGAGATCAGAGGCAAGCTGAACATAAGACCTTGCATCGTTTTCACTAAGGTCAAGATCTTCGGCATGCGCCGCTTTATTTCTTAGTTGCCTCAACTTATTGAATACAGAAAGTTGCTTTTCATCTATTACTTTACACTGCAATAAGTATTCGCCAAGTTTTGGCATATTTCTGAATGTTTCATCTGGTGATTTTCCCCAGAACGAACTCGCTATTGCCACACTTGCAGACTCGACCTCTAGCCAAGACTCCATGATTGCTGCGCGAGTTGAAAAAGTAACTAGATTTAGAAGATTCGCCGAAGTGGATGCTATAGATGGAGCTGCTTCTCCTTTCTCTTTTGCTATTGTTTCAACTTCAGCCTTTAGCTCGGAAATTTCTTGAGTAAATTCAAGTTCTAATTCCTTGTATTTTAATCGGCGTAGCAAAGGTATAAGTTCGATAATGGGTTTGCGTAGCAAAATAACAAGGGCAATAGCGGTTGCAGGCCATGAAACTGCTTTTATTAGTTCAGCTATAAAAGTAAGAACATCCATTTATCCAGATATTTCCTGTGCAATTTAACTTTTAATTATGGGGCCACGAAGTGGTCCCGCATTAATTTTTTGTTAGGCATTTTGTTTGTATTTGATATATTTCCCATGCTCATCAACCAGTTTTTTCGCATATGAGTCAGAAAAAAGCCATATTATTTCAATAATGAATATTGGACTTGATACCAAGATTGTTAGAGGTATTGATAAATTAATAATCTCTCTAAACGCTGAAGAAAATACAAGCATGGCTAAATATAAAAAACAGACAAAGTTAAACATAATAAATAAATTATTAGCATTGCCTATTATGTACGATATATACATTGGATTACTTCTGAATTTTCTTATTTTAGTGATTTTTGCTAGCTTTCTCTTTCGGCTGATAGCTCTTACTTGAGATGGTAATCGCCCAAAACCATTATATATAGCCGTGCTAATTAACCCGACTATTATCCCACCGACGAAGGTACTTGGGTCTGATAGTATAGAAAAAAATGAACTCATAATATAAACCTATGTAATTTGTATGGTTAAATATACATACGGTCTGTCTGGATTTGCAAGTGTGAGTTAATACTCACACTTTAGTCATGTGCGTTTTAACTTAATATAGAGATAACAGGAAAATGTTTTTAATAGTTATACAAGTAACGAGTTTGAAAATGTTATAAGCGGAATTAGTTGATCATCCAGTTAAGCTCTGGCTGTATGATTAGCCCTTGCTCAAAACGTCTTGAAGCGTATGGATAGCACCAAGAGCCCAAGCCCTATGTTGTTGTTCATCATGACCATTTGTAATGTCGTATCCAATTGATGCACAAATGTGTAATCTTGCTTGTTCAACCTTTTCTAATGCATAGCTGTTAAATTGATCTTCATCTGCAAAAAAAGCGTCTGCAAGCGACTGGGTGGCAGCGAACACAGCAGCCTTCTCGAATGCGCTTTCAGCCTGACGTGCAAGGTCAATGAGGTCTTCAAGTTTTTTCGCACATAGAATAGGGTCGTTCATTTTTAAACTCCTAATTGTGTTGGTAAGTTGCTATTGGTTTTGAGTAGATGGATTTTGATGTGCCTAACTTCGTTTTATGCGGTGGCGAAGCCATCCGACATTAAAATTTTGTTAGGTATGAGCAAAGAAAAAGTAATTCAAAATCAACAATAAAGTTGGCTAACTGGTGCCACGGGCTTTTAGTTTTCGCTATGCTTGCCACAAACAACCGCTCGGATGACTCGCCGACAGTGTTGAATCAACGAAATCTGCGGAAATATCGACAGACTTATTCAGCGAACGGGGACTGACCGCCAAAAAAACTGCGCCCGATGATGAGCCGCTTTAGGCGTACACACTGACGGCGTTGATGGTTGCCGAAACGTAACCAGTGCAGGCTTTCAGTTTGCCAAATTACGTGAATTCATGTGTTGCGCGAGGCAACCCACGCTCAGGAAGTGAGCCGCAAACACTACTGGGCTATCCGACTAGCCGCTTTAAGGCTTGAATTCACCGCCAACAATGACGCCGCTTTTATTACCTAACTTTTAATTAAACGGCGGCACGCAGTGCCGTCCAGTGAGCGCAGCGAACGGGTTTGAATTAGTTGTTAGGTGTGAACAAAGAAAAGCCATTTCTTATCAACAACAAAACTGGCTAAGTGGAACCACGGACTTTCAATTTTTACTGCGCCTGATTCAAACAACTGTGCCTCGATGATGAGCCGCTTTAGGCGTACACACTGACGGCGCTGATGGTTGCCGAAGACGTAACCAGTGCGGGTTGTCAGTTTGCAGCCACAAGTGAATTCATGTGTTACGCGAGGCAACCCACGCTAAGGCAGTGAGCCGCAAAAACCACAGGACCATCCGACTAGCCGCTCTAAGGCTTGAATTCACCGCCAACAATGACGCCGCTTTTATTACCTAACTTCGATTTAAGTGGCAGCACGTAGTGCTGTCCAACTTTAAATTTTTGTTAAGTGGCTTTTAATGCTGACCAAACTGTCGTTCACATGGAATGCCATCACCGTCGCCATCCATTTCAACGCCCGGACAGTTTGCTAAATAAAACTTGGCTTCTTCAAAGGATTGCATTTGACCACAACGTGTTTTGCCTTGGCAACTGAACTGGCTTGAAGTTGTTGGTGTGAAATTTTGGCTTACATCAGCAGTAGAATTGTCATCGGAATAGGAAATTTGAGTTGGCTCTGGCGGAGAAACAGCCGCATGTTGAGTAAAATATTGATAAATGCCTAAACTAATTGCCGCGAGTAAAATTAATTTGCGCAAAATCTGAACCTTATTGATATGTTTGACCGTTATGCTTTAACCAACCATCGGTATGGCGGCCACTCGGATCATGGTGTGTCCAATGAATAACACCACCTTTTTCATTCCATTCATATTCACCATAGAACTCGACAGTATCACCAACTTGTAAGTCTGGGATACGAGCGGCCAAGTCGATGTTGTGAGCAACAAGCAACGTTAGCCCGTTTGATAATTTAAGAATGAAGCGTTGATGTTGAGAGCCTTTTGTATCATCAGGAAGCGTTTTATAAACAACACCATCACCTTTGATTTGCAAATTACTCTGTTGATTCTGAAAAGCAGTTGCGAGCTCGGTGTCTGATTCGCCAGCGAAGGAAAAAGGTGAGAATGTAAGTGCGTACAGAGCAATAAATAATATTGCTTTTAATTTTGATAAATTCGTCATAAGTATTCTCAAAGGCACTTAACTTTGATTTAAGTGGCAGCACGTAGTGCTGTCCAACTTTAAATTTTTGTTAGGTATGAACAAAGAAAAGCAGTTTATTAGCAACCAACAGGCTGGCTAATTGGTTCCACGGACTTTCAGTGTTCACTGCGCTAGAGTTAAACAACCAGGCCCCGATGATGAGCCTCTTTAGGCGTACACACTGACGGCGCTGATGGTTGCCGAAACGTAACCTGTGCAGGCTTTCAGGTTGCCGGTGTACGTGAATTCATGTGTTGCGCGAGGCAACCTACTCGCAAGTAGTGAACTGCTAACACCACTGGACCATCTGACTAGCCGCTTTAAGATTCGAATTCACCGCCAACAAATAAGCCGTTTTTATTACCTAACTTCGTTTTATGTGGTGGCACGTAGTGCCATCCGACATTAAAATTTTGTTAGGTATGAACAAAGAAAAAGAGATTTAAAATCAACAATAAAGTTGGCTAACTGGTGCCACAGGTTTCAACGTTTCAACTGCGTCAGCTTTAAACAACCGCACTTCGATGATGAGCCGCTTTAGGCGTACACATTGACGGCGTTGATGGTTGCCGACACGTAACCAGTGCAGGCTTGATGTTGCCACCTCACGTGAATTCATGTGTTGCGCGAGGCAACCTACGCTCAGGAGGTGAGCCGTAAAAACCACAAGACCTGCAGAACTAGCCGCTTTAAGGCTTGAATTCAACGCCAACAATGAAGCCGCTTTTATTACCTAACTTCGACTTATGGGGCGGTTGAAAACCGTCCCACATTAAGTTTTTGTTAACTTCTTGTCATAAAAGCTAATTTCAGCCCGAATGAAACAAACAAAGCACCGATAGTTTTATTCAGTAAATTGCTAATGGTTTGGCTGACCTTCAAACGGTTGCTTGCAAAAGCAGTAACTACAGCCAGCAGATTGCAGTAAATCAGACTATTGAAAATGAATATTGAGCCAAGAACAAGGAAAGCCAGCGCCTTGTTTGGTGCATTATGGTCGATAAACTGAGGAACAAATGCCAAGAAAAATAAAGCTACTTTCGGGTTTAAGGCGTTTGAAAGAAAGCCTTGAATGAATATGGACTTGTGACTCAATTGCATTTTGTGTTTGTTCGGCGATTGTTCAGCTTTTGCTTTTGAACGGGAAAATAAAGCCGACAAACCCATGTAAACCAAATAAGCAGCCCCGATTAATTTAACAATCGTGAACGCAATCGCTGAACTGGCAAGGATCGCGGAAAGACCAAGTGCTGCGGCAAACACATGTACGTAACAGCCGGTACAAACACCGAAAGCTGCAACAGAACCAGCCCGCCAACCATTAGCCGCACTTCTCGACATAATGAGAATGGAGTCAGGGCCTGGGGTTAAATTTAAAAGAAAGCCGGAAATAATAAATAAAGCTAAATCATGAATACCAAACATATGAGCCTCTGGGTTTAGCGCAGAAATATCAAAATTTAAGATCAGTCATTCAGAGAACACAACCATGAGCAGTTTTCAAAGAAACTACCACACAGAAGTTAACTTCTAATTGTGGGGCAGCGTAGCTGTCCCACACCAATTATTTGTTAGGTGCGTGGTGATGATTATGATTTTGGATACTGATTTAAAACTTCTAACGAACATATTCTCATCGGGTCACAGGTATATTCGTATTCACCAAGCCAATCGGCGCTATGGCTATTTGGAGCACTTAGAATTGCTTCTGGAGAAAACATTGCACTTAATAAAACACCGCCAGATTCGATGGCATTGAGGCCACGCGCAAACTTCTCTGCGACATCTTTCTTCGGTGTCCAACAAAAACCAATTAAACCTTGATCATAAAGAAATTTACATTCTCCACGATAAAGTCGAAGTCCATCACCAGTATATTTTGGAAGTATAAGTTTTAACCAAGTTAGAGTTAATAAATCATTCTGTACATGTCTACGAATATGACCGCCGTTTACAATCCAAAGCATGTGCATTTTATCTGTATCAAATGAAAACAACTGCATGTTTTCAACTATATACTTAATTGTAGACACCCATGTCTGACTTGGAATATCACATACATATTGGCCATCCATAATCTTGGATGCTAAATTTTTATAATTGATATTATTCTCCTGTTACTTCAAAGCACCTAACTTCGTTTTATGCGGTGGCGAAGCCATCCGACATTAAAACTTTGTTATGTAAATGCTGCAATTATCCGTGAGATACAATTTTGATAATAGCTGATCTTGTTTGACCAAAACTTGTTTTTATTTTTATAGCTTTTTTCAAGCGATGTTGAAAATTCATCAAGAACTAATTGAAGATCAGAATACAACTTGCCAGAATTACCATCTATATTTTGTAGGTGCATGCTGAATATATATTTTTTGGTTGCAGGGTTCATGTCGTCTTTAGAGAACTTATTCATAACTTCGCCGATGCTAATGTTATTAACAGAACAATACTCAATGAACAACTCAAGGTCATCGATGGTGATATAATATGTTCTGGATAAATTTATAAATATTTCTTCGTTTTGTTCTCGTATTCTTCTAGGAAGATCTGTATCGATGTCTTTAATTAGATCGTCGGCATTTGCAATAAAATGGTCTTTATGTAAAACAATAAGAGCAATATCTTGCTCATTTTTATGCAAAACACCACTTTGTATTAAACTTTTAGCGCAGCATTGAGTCTGAATGGCACCTTTGATGAAGCTGTCTGCTAACCTTTTTCGTAGTGTTTCAGGGTTGCTTTCAGTTTTTACAACAATACTTGGTTCTATAGCTTTTGCATCAATATAAATATTGCAATTTTCCTCTTTTATTATGAAGTCAACTACTTTTGATTGTTGTATTGATTTCTTTGAATATATTCCTCTTATGTTTTCTTCAGTGATGAAATTAAGATTGTATCTCTTGAACATGGTTTGCATATACAATTCCATTTCAATGGACAATTTACTCTTAAATGCTTCTTTGAGATGGAATTTTAGTGTCTCAGGCGCTAGGTTTGATAAAGACTCATTGAGTAGATATTTGTTATATATGGTTACTTTGTTGTTTTGTATCAATAACGGCTTATATATAAATGGAGTATCTGAAAAGTATTCCCATGATGGACTCTCTGGTTTGTTATGTTGAAGTGCATATCCTCGAAGCTCATTTTTTGTGCATGCAGTAAACTGGAGGTAGTTAATTATTGTTTGGATTGAAAACATTGGATGTAAATTAACTAAAACATCTGAAAGGCTTACTGTGATTGATTGTTTGTTGTATCCTGACGCTAAAACAATAAACCAATACGAAATTTTGTAAAAATCGCTTATAGCTAATGATGTTAATCTTTCAAATTCAATAGAAAAATATTTATCGCCATTTGTAAACCAATGATATTGGCGAAAAATGGAATGTATTTGCTCAGCGAAAGGAACCTGATAAAGGGCTTGATTTATCAATAACGGCCTAATTTTAAGATTGATTTGTCCTTCGCTTTTTAGATTAGAAGCATATGATTGTAACGAATGAACTTTATCTATAATTTCAACTAGATTATTTCTGTCAATATTTGTTTTACCATTAGGTTCGATTAGTTTCCATTTATACGTCAGAAAAAAGGCCCATGGTAATCTCTGTAAAAAATCAGTTTTCTGGTTTGATTCATTAAAAATAGCTAGCATTACAGAAATGAATGAATCATCAGTGTATTGCCTGAGGGTGTTTTTTATATATTTAACTTGTTTTAGATATGAATTATTCACAAATGTGTCTCATTTACATAACTTTGACTTAAATGGCAGCACGTAGTGCTGTCCAGTTTCAAGTTTTTGTTATAACTCAATTAATGCGGGTTCGATATCTTTTATGTTTCTACAAGTCGGGTAATTAGTACAACCATAGAACTGCTTGCCAACATTAGCACCGCGCTTCGTAGTACGGAGAACCATCGGTGAACCACATTTTTCACATGAAATATCGCTTTGTGTTGTTGAGATATTTTCGATGTAGGGTTTTAGCAAGTCAGTCACTTCTTGGAGTACATAACCATTTTTTGCTGGAACTTCAATTAGTGGCAGCGCAGCACCAGAACAAGCAGAACGGATAAACTCATCACGATCTTGGCGCTCAGTTTCGTTATGAGATTTGTCATTAAGTTCGATTGCACAAATGATAGATAAATCATCTGATTTGCATAAAACGAAATCAAAATGCTTTGATGAAATGCTATTGAAAGCGCGCTGCCAAAGCCCACGATCTTTTGTTGGTAGTGGCGTTAAAACATCTGCGACACGGACTTTAGTGAGAATAATAATTTCATCGTCAAGAACAGCATTTAACACACCCAAGAAAGAGCGCTCGGCAGGGGAAACTATTCGCTCAAATTTTTTGTATTTGTAAGTCGCTTTCTGTTCGACTGTTGGTTCGATTTCTAGCGGTTTAATTTGTCCTGCGTTTTCATTAAAAAGTGAAGGTTCACGTTTAATAGGCTTTTTCTTGCTTTTTCCGACAAGAATGATGAATGCGACACCAATAATAATTAATACGATCAAAGGATTCATGTTAACGCCTATGTTTCATTGAGTTATAACTTTAAGCTAAACGGCGGCACGTAGTGCCGTCCAGTGAACGAAGTGAACGGGTTTGAGCGCCTTGTTAGGTAAAAGAACAAGGGAGCTGTATTTCAATTTTCACCACTGAATTTGCTAAGTGGTACCACGATTTTCAATGCTGACACTGCTCCAGATTTAAACCACCGCTTGGAATTACGCGCTGACAATATTGATGCAGCGAAATGGGCTGACGCCATAAAATATTTCATTTAGTGAGCGGGCAGTGGACGCGAAAAACGTTGCGGCTAAACGATGAGCCGCTTCAGGAACACACACCAGCGAGCTTGATAGTTGCCGCAGCCGCGGCCCGTGCAGGCTTGCCGCCGAAATTTCACTCGAACGCATGTGTTGCGCGGAGGCAACTTCGCAGGAAGCCAAACCGTAAATAACACTGAACTCGCAGTACCAGCCGCTTTAGGGCTTGATTTTACCGTAAGAAATTAATTTCTTTTATGACCTAACTTCGACTTATGGGGCGGTTGAAAACCGTCCCACATTAAGTTTTTGTTAGCCGCTGGGTGCCAGATTGACACATATTGGCTAATCGTTAATAAAGTGCCATAATCATGATGTGCCACAATGACACACATTGGAGATTGATTATGGCAACCGTATTACCTCGTATCACTGCGCGCGTTGACGCAGAAACACAAGATTTACTCGCGCAGGCTGCTGCGATAGCAGGCATGACAAGCATTAACTCTTTTGTGCTCAATGCTGCCATTGATAAAGCAAAACAAATCATGGAACGTGAAAGAGCGTTAAAACTCTCTCAACGCGATGCCATGATGTTAGCTGATGCACTAGATGCACCAACAAAACTGAATGTAAGACTGCAACAAGCCGCAGAACGCTACAAGGCTAAAACACAATGATGACGGTGAAGCTGGATAAAGCAACGCATGACCGACAGCAATTTGATTGTGGTGTAGAAAGCCTGAATAACTATCTGAAAGTGATGGCCAGCCAGCAATCACAGAAAGATAACACACGAACATTTGTACTTGTAGAAGAGCAAAATGCAGAACGGGTTATTGGTTATTACACGCTAACCATGACACCAATAGACCTTGGTGCATTACCGGATAAATTGCAAAAAAAGCATCACAATGCCAGCTCCGGCGGATTGATTGCTCGTTTAGCAATAGATAAACGATATGCAAAACAAGGTCATGGAGAATGGTTGCTGATTGATGCTCTTAATCGATTATTGCAAGCCAGTGAAACCGTAGCCTTTCCGGTTGTTATCGTTGACGCAAAAGATGGCGCAATTGGCTTTTATGAAAAGTTTGGATTTACGCCATTTCAGGATTCAACGAATAAGCTATTTCTTACCATTGCGGATATTCGCGCCAGTATTGAATAAACCACCGCTTAAAGCGGCTAACTTCGAATTATGGGGCCACGAAGTGGTCCCACATTAATTTTTTGTTAGGGTGCGGCTAAAACAACTCACCCTGAGAATCAGAAAATTTCTTGGCTTGTTTAAATTTCAAACCTTGCGGTGTAGTTATTGATGAATTACCGTCTCTGATTTCAATTACTGTTGTAACTGTGTGCCCAGTAATTGCTATATCACCGACTTCATTAAGCTCGCGACCAATCATCAGTTCACATTTGATTGTTGAGCCATGTTTAAAACTATGTTTTTCAGATAATACTTCTTCACGGAAAGAATAATCATTCATAACAAAACTGATTGGTGCGTTATTATAGATGCCTTTCCATTTGTATCTTCCTTCTTTTAGGACCGGTGAAATAATTTCGATTAATGCTGAGTCATCTTTTAATGAAGATAGTTTGTTTGATTTCAATATGAATTTATAAAAATCCCGACTGAGAACTATTTTTTCATCTTGATTAGTTTTAATGTCATCAATGGATTTTGCATTGAAACCAACTTGGTTCACTTTTGGATAATAGGTTAGGTAACTATAAAAGTTGGATTTACGTTTTGTGATTTTTAGGTTTTTATCGACAATATCGGCTACTTTTTTGACTGTTTCTGTATTGATGGATTTTTCTTCAAGCTCTTTCTTTAGTTTTTGTATAGAGAGTTTCTTTTCTTCGATTGTTAATTGCTTGATTTCTTTGTCTAACTGCTCAGTTTCTGGATCAGATATCGGAATTCTAGACATAACAAGTGTCAATATAGTAATCAACAACATGATTTGATTTGAGTTTTCACCTAATAATTTCCATAGGTCTCTGAAACCACCTTCAGCAGGAAGTACAGAGTTAATATTTACATCAATATCTAAAATTGTTGCTGCTTCAACGATAATAGCCAGTATTTCAGATTCACATTTATTTTTTATGATCGAATCTATCGAGTGACTATTGTCTCTTAAATAATAATGAAGCTCAAAAATATCTATATTCATTGAGATACCTTTAGTTTGTCACAAGATAGATGCTAACTGCACCCTAACTTCGATTTAAGTGGCAGCACGTAGTGCTGTCCAACTTTAAATTTTTGTTAGGTATGAACAAAGAAAAAGCAGTTTATTAGCAACCAACAGGCTGGCTAATTGGTTCCACGGACTTTCAGTGTTCACTGCGCCAGCGTCAAACAACCGCGCCCCGATGATGAGCCGCTTTAGGCGTACACACTGACGGCACCGATGGTTGCCGAAACGTAACCAGTGCAGGCTTTCAGTTTGCCTAATCAACGTGAATTCATGTGTTGCGCGAGGCAACCCACTCGCAGGAAGTGAATCGCAAAAACCACTGGGCCTGCGGAATTCGCCGCTTTAGGGCTTGAATTTACCGCAAATAATTAATCAGCTTTTATACCTAACTTTTACTTGTGGGGTTGCGAAGCAATCCCACACCAAGTTTTTGTTAGCCGTATTATCTACCTTTTGGAAAAAGCTTTACCTACAGACTCTATCATTTCTTTAATGCCACTAAGAACAGCATCAGAATTTTGATTGTTTTTCGCATCTTGCGATGGCGATGAAAATATAACAGATGTTGCACCAGTAACAATTTGATCTTTTACACTTTGCTCTCTGGCTAAGTCGCCATAATTTGGTAATGACGCGGCTACAGCTGCTTTATGTGCATATTCTTCTTCAAAATCTCGCTCTTTTCTATATTGAGAAAAGGCAAAACCGAAGGCTGCGAATAGAGGAATAAGCACTACGGTTCTGATCGCAATAGTCGGCCACAATCCTATATTGGATGTTTCAGGCTTTGTTTGAGACAGTGCATTGCTAATATGATTCACAAACTCATTTGTTTCAATAATAACAAAATAACCGATTGTTATTGCAATGATTAGCCAAATAACTCGATTAAACATAATCGAGTTTCTTCGCTGAGTGAATGATTTTGACAATGATCCTGCAATAGCTGGTGTTATCAATGTCTTTACGCTTTCTTTTAATTGCTCAACTTCTATATTATTTTTTTGTAAGGTGTCTAATTCATTTACCAATAGAGCTCTTGTTGATTCTAAATTGTAACCACCAAGAACTAAATAAGGGATATTATACATTCTTAGTATGTTTGCAAAACCATCGAGATTTGTTGAGAAATTTTGGAATGCGCCCTGATCCCTGTTAGATATTAGTTGATTATATGTATTATAGGCGTTTTGAGCATTTTGCTGAATACTACTTATTGCACTCCATGTCAGATCGACTAATTGTCCTGAGTCTAACAATGGTTTGAGAGTTGTATATATAAACAAATAGTTTTTTTCTGATTCTTCTACACTGGGGCCATCAAAGTCATTATAACTTGGACCAGATTTAAAAAACTCATCTGGTTTTAAATTGAAGAAATTATTTAGGAGTGATTCTAATTGTGTAGCTCTTGATTTAATGGACATATCAATCTCTAAAATTACTGTGGTATACGGCTAACTTTTAATTAAATGGCGGCACGCAGTGCCGTCCAGTTTCAATTTTTTGTTATGCAGTTAATTGAGCTTTATTTTTCCAAATCTCATTTTCTATTAGGGTTGACTGATATACTTCTATTTCGTTACATCCGGGAATGGTCTTCAGAAAATGCATAACTTCACTTGCTACATTATTTGGCAACCATGGACTTAGAATGATCCTACTGATGACATTGAAAGGTACTTTAAAAGTGAATAATGAGTTGGAATATGATATTTCTGAACCTACAAAAAGCCTATATTCTTTTTCATCTTCAAAGGCTATTCTTTTTAAAAAGGGAAGTTCATCTGTCGAGGGCTGAGTTTCGTCCAGCTCACTAATTCTTTTGTAAACAACAGGGTTATGATGTATTTCAGCGTGGTTATCGAGTATTTTTAAAAAAGTATCTTTATGAAACTCAATGCAAATTCCACTGGAGCCATGTGCAAATATTCTCCAATGATGATATGTTTCTTTCGCTTGAGTGAGACATAGCGCGTAGGTTGATTTGAATTTTTTTATTTCAGAATAACGCTTTATATAAAATGTATCGTTTTTGTCATCCCATGTTTCTGGGTTAGGCAAAACTAACTTTTTTGTCTGAAGATACTGAATTAAATATGGTAACTCCGTATATCGTCTTAGGTAGTTACTTGGAATGTATGTTGTCATTAGACTCCTTTCTGCATAACTTCGATTTAAGTGGCAGCACGTAGTGCTGTCCAACTTTAAATTTTTGTTAGGTATGAACAAAGAAAAAGCAGTTTATTATCAACCAAAAAGCTAGCTAACTGGTGCCACGGGCTTTCAGTTTTCGCTGTGCCTGCCACAAACAACCGCTCGGAATTACTCGCTGACAGTGTTGAACCAACGAAATTAGCCGAAACCTCAAATTGGCGCATTTAATGAGCGGGCAGTGATTGCTAAAAACACTGCGCCCCGGTGATGAGCCGCTTTAGGCGTACACACTGACGGCGTTGATGGTTGCCGAAGACGTAACCAGTGCAGGCGACCAGTTTGCCTCATCAACGTGAATTCATGTGTTACGCGAGGCAACCCACTCGCAGGTAGTGAGCTGTAAAAACCACGGGGCCATCTGCACAGCCGCTTTAATGTTCGAATTCACCGCCAACGAATAAGCCGTTTTTATTACCTAACTTCGATTTAAGTGGCAGCACGTAGTGCTGTCCAACTTTAAATTTTTGTTATGTGATTTTGTTGTTTCAGCAAACAAGTCGATTTTGATGGTCATGGCTACCGCACTGATTAATGACGGATCAGATGCCCAACACCGGTTTTCTGCTTTTGATTTGCTCATAGAAACATGATGCCGAATGGTGCTGAGAGAGACAAATGAAATCGAGGACTCAGTTAAGCAAAACTGAGCTATATCAATGTTGATCGGGGATTTTGCAGGATAAACGGGTCGCGTTAAAACTTGGCACTGACGACAACACCAGAATAATTAAGACAGTCAGAAATGCGCTGTTGTTGGACGTCACTGAGTTCTGAAATTGCGGCATAACGAAATTCAGAATGTTCGTTGCTGAGGATGATGTTAGCAGGTGAGGGCAGTTCACAGCGAAAAATAAAAGCCTGTGAATTATAGGCTGAATGGAAATACACACCGCTGAGATAGTTGATGAGAACATCAGAACCCAGTTCTTCACGGCACTCTCGGAGTAAGGCTTCGTGAATGGTTTCGCCAGGTTCTAATGCACCACCAGGAAGCCCCCAAGATTTAGCGCCATAATCAGCTTTTAAGAGCAAAACTTCGCCGATAGAATTGAGAATAACCGCGTGACTACTGAGTCTGAATTTATCATCAAAGGCCATGACTACCTCTAATCACATAACTTCGATTTAAGTGGCAGCACGTAGTGCTGTCCGACTTTAAATTTTTGTTAGGTATGAACAAAGAAAAAGTGATTTAAAATCAACAATAAAGTTGGCTAACTGGTGCCACAGATTTCAATGTTTCAACTGCGCTCGTTTCAAACAACCGCGCCTCGATGATGAGCCGCTTTAGGCGTACACACTGACGGCGCTGATGGTTGCCGACACGTAACCAGTGCAGGCTTGATGTTGCCACCTCGCGTGAATTCATGTGTTGCGCGAGGCAACCCACGCTCAGGCGGTGAGCCGCAAACACCACAGGACTATCCAACTGGCCGCTTTAAGGCTTGAATTCATCGCCAACAATGACGCCGCTTTTATTACCTAACTTTTACTTGTGGGGCCGCAAAGCGGTCCCACACCAAGTTTTTGTTAGGTTTATGCCCACGTAACGGTTATAGGAAATGGTGCAATTGATTTATCATCTTCAGGTTTAATCGATATTTGTTCTTGATTTTTATACTTCTCTTTCAGGTGCTTTGCGGTAGTATCAAGCTCTGGATAAATTTTATCATATGTTAAACCAAGTGCTTTTAATGATTCACGAATGGCAGATTTATTCTTTACTGTTATTTTTATAGGCTCAAAATCAGATGCGTTATATTCGGCTATAGTTGCTTTGGATTTGTTGATGCCAAATAATAAAAACGCTCCATCTTGGTTTATTATTCTCCTATTGTTTAATAAAGGTTTCACGCAGAAAATTGACTCAAGATGTTTTTTCTTTATAAGAGCATCAAAATGTGGTTTTTCATGGCGAATATCATGTAAAAGGTACTTTATATCTTTTTCTTTATTGAATCTTTCAATACCTTGTTTTGTTTCTGTATCATAATCAATTGATGATATATCTAAACCATCAGCAGGTCTTTTTGCTATATTAGATAACACACTGACTGTATCTGAATCATAAAACTTTATCTTATGTCTTGGTATAGGGAAAGCAATAAACTGGCCATCCTCACTATCTAACTCTTTGTCTTCTTCTGTGGCAAAAAATAATGCGACAAGAGGGTTTGATGTTATATCGAGCAATCTGGTTGGTAGACCGTAGTGTTGCATTTTGACTAGTTTGTCAAAGGTTGATGTTGTGTTTGGAAATTCATTAGGGTTTTTAGTGATAAATTCTCTAAAAATGGTATCTTCGTTTTTGATGTAACCATCTCTACATATTGATGGGGTCACATTCTCATAGTGCTTTTTTTGCCCCCTAAAAAATAGTTCTTTATCTGTGTTGTCCTTTTTTAAACTTATAACGAAGTTTAGTAATGATTCAATGTCTGTGATTTCTGTTGTCACGATAAGTTTCTCTTATAAACCTAACTTCGAATTATGGGGCCACGAAGTGGTCCCACATTAATTTTTTGTTAGGTAAACGTATATACGCGGACATATATCAAGACTCATCGATATAGCCCATGGTGAAGGCATTATTTTGATCTTCAAAAATAGCCATTGCTGTTGTCATGCGTTTAAAGCCTAATTTTTTGTAAAAAGCCTCTTTGCCTGATACTGCATAAAGAATAATTTTCTTATGACCGGCTGAAAATCGCAGCAATTCTGAAACAATGTGTTTGCCTAAACCTGCACCCTGATAGTCTGGATGTATAGCGACATCGCAAATGTAAGCACAATCAACACCATCAGCTAATACCCGACCTGCACCAATGAATTGTGAGTCATGAGAGACAATACATTTGAACATGCTATTCGAATAAGCAAGAGATAACCCTTCAGGTGTTTTGTTGCCCAACGGCGCAATTCGATACAGATGGGCTAGGGCATGCCAATCGATATGATCAGAATCAAACTGCCATGAAAACTGTGGGTTCATAGTGACTACTTCTTAATAAGACTTATGGCAGACGACACATAATTTGTTCCCATCTGGGTTGCGGAAATAGGCGCCGTAATAATGCTCATGATATTCGGAACGAAGACTCGGAGCTCCCTCAGATGACCCTCCATGGGCTAATGCAACGGCATAGGCTTCATCAACAATAGCGCGGGTGTCAGCAGAAAATGCAACCATCTGACCGTTACCGCATTCATGAGGTAATTGATTGTACGGTTTGCCAATTAGAAAAAGTGGTCTTGGGTCAGGATCTGATTGCCAACCAGCCCATGGTCGGGTTTTATCACAAAATCTGGGTTCTACACCTAACACATTCATCAGAGGATTATAGAAAGCCAACGCCTTATCAAAATCAGTAACACCGACGAATATATGTGAAAACATGGAGACTCTCCGAGTTTACCTAACTTCGAATTATGGGGCCACGAAGTGGTCCCACATTAATTTTTTGTTAGGTTTGTTTTATATGATGACATCATTAATGAATAATCCTAATAATTTGCCTTTTGGCATATTTTTGTTCTGATGTCCCAAGTCTTTACGAATGGCTAAAAGTAGGCTTTCGACTGTAAATAAGATTTCATGAGGAGATTGTTGCACTCCGCTTGCATTTTCAATACTTTTCATTCTGAATTTATAAAATGCATCAATCATTTCATCAGAACCCCAAATGACAAGCTCTTGAGTTATTTCAGCCATGAATTTAATCATTTCTGCTTCGGTTGGCTGTGTTTTCCCAATTTTTTCAGAGAATGTTATTCTGAATATAAATTCAATTATCTTTTCATATGTGGGAACTTTTTTCTCTCGAAGATGCGATAGTATGTGAGCTTTCCGTTCTAAATGTTTAGAAACCAAGACTGATATTAGTGTTACAACGATCGTTCCTGATGCTGCAATAAGTCCAGCACCAAGGGTAGGATTTATTGAGGAAAATATCGACCATATTTTTGTGATAAAAAGGTAACAAATATAAATGGTTATACTTAGAAGTATAAATCCTATTATTGTTTGCTTTTTATTATTAAGGGAATTGGATGTCATATATACCTCTGTAAACGCCTACAAACCTAACTTCGAATTATGGGGCCACGAAGTGGTCCCACATTAATTTTTTGTTATGTGATTTTTACAGTTTTCTGCCAAGGCGTTTTTCGATCTGCCGTTTTTCCCAAGCAGGGCTAAAGAAATGAAACACTTCAAACACATTTAATCCATGTGATAAAACACCAATGCCCCAGCCAAGCATCGGCCACCAAGCCCAAATATAGCTACGGTCGGTAGTGAAATTGATGATAAACAAGATAGAAATAACAACGACATATTTTATGACGTGAGAATAAAACCCTTTAATGTCTCGCACATATTCAATTGCTTTCTGTTCTGTCTCATCAAGTTGAGTTGTCTGATTTTCTTGAGTCATGTCATTCTCCATTTGTAGTTCAGTGACATGAACATCAAAAACAGCCGCCAGTGATTTTAATGAATCAAGACCTGGAGTTTGACCGCGTTCAATTCGCTGAATAGTACGAATGCTGAGGCCACTCAGTTGAGCGAGTTGATCTTGAGACCAACCACGTTGAAGTCTTAATTTACGAACAATCATTGTTATCCCTCTGTCTCTGGTGTTCGACTGAAACTATGAGACAAAACAAGAAGCTGGTGTGACGACATCTCTACGACACGAACATGACAAACTAAGTAAATCAGATAGTTATAAATATGAAATTGCTTTTTACGTGGTTGTGCTGGCACACAAATACTGAATCAACTAATCACATAACTTTTACTTGTGGGGTGCGTAAGCATCCCACACCAAGTTTTTGTTAGGCTTCTATTGCTATAAACTTGATTGGAAAAAGGAAAACTTTTTCGAAAACTCGTTATTTTCACCTGTTGTAATGTTTGCGGTAAATCTTGGTGTGAGATTCACCTGCTTCCAGGTTGTTATGCCATATTCATTTTGGCTTACTTTGTTACCAAAAAGGTCTATCCCTTTATGAAAGTAGCAATCTTGAATTGATTTAAATGACTTTGTGAAAAAACATTGTTCAGCAAAATCATTAGAAACAGGAATATTTAGACTAATGATTATTGATTCAGCTTCGTGAGCTTTGATTGATATAGGTAACATCAAATTCTTTAAATTGCGATCATATAAATGAACATTCATATTGCTATACCAAGCAATACCGCCGTTTTGTGTATTCAAATAGGTGTGTATATCCTTGACAGTAATTGTTCGATCTATTTTGTTATAGATAGTCATTGCCCAGAAAGCTGGTCCTGCAAGCCTATCTTGCGGGAAGATTGGATGTGGGACATCTTTGGGTAATTGAAAGTTTTCTACTAATGTAAATGCGTATTTATCAATATCAATATTTTGTATATTTACATCTAAGCTATCTTCTTGCGGTGCAAATTGAAACCATGCAGTTATGCAAGCTACCGTCAGACTCAAGAGTGATATGAATGTATTAAAGGTTTCATGTTTCATATTTATTTAATATTTAATTTAAGAACATCGATGTTGAGAAGAGAAGGCCTAACTTTTAGTTAAACGGCGGCACGTAGTGCCGTCCAGTGAGCAAAGCGAACGGGTTTGAACTTTTTGTTATGCAGTATTGAAAAAATGAACCGGATTTCACCTCGGAAGCAACGACTGATTTCACGGGCTAAAATTCAACGCTGCAAATAGAAAACAGGGTTGTAAGGAATTACCCACGGCGGCATTGATGTGCAGAAGCTCATAATCGCCTTGCCGAATTTGCTGAAGCTCACGGCTGAAATTGTTTGGCGTATTATGAGCGGGCACCACTCTCGGTAGTGAGCCGTAAACAACACGGAACTCGCAGCCAACACCGCTTTAAAACTCGAATTCCCCACAAAACTACCAGCAAATTAAAAACTGCATAACTTCGATTTAAGTGGCAGCACGTAGTGCTGTCCAACTTTAAATTTTTGTTAGGTATGAACAAAGAAAAAGCAGTTTATTAGCAACCAACAGGCTGGCTAATTGGTTCCACGGACTTTCAGTGTTCACTGCGCCAGCGTCAAACAACCAGGCCCCGATGATGAGCCTCTTTAGGCGTACACACTGACGGCGCCGATGGTTGCCGAAACGTAACCTGTGCAGGCTTTCAGTTTGCCTAATCAACGTGAATTCATGTGTTGCGCGAGGCAACCCACGCTCAGGTAGTGAGCCGTAAAAACCACTGGACCATCTGCACGGCCGTTTTAGGGCTCGAATTCGCCGCCACCAATAAAGCCGTTTTTATTACCTAACTTTTAATTAAACGGCGGCACGCAGTGCCGTCCAGTGAGCGAAGCGAACGGGTTTGAATTAGTTGTTAGGTATGAACAAAGAAAACGTCATTTCTTATCAACAACAAAACTGGCTAACTGGAACCACGGACTTTCAATTTTTACTGCGCCTGATTCAAACAACTGCGCCTCGATGATGAGCCGCTTTAGGCGTACACACTGACAGTGTTGATGGTTGCCGACACGTAACCAGTGCAGGTTTTCAGTTTGCCACTTCACGTGAATTCATGTGTTACGCGAGGCAACCCACGCTCAGGAAGTGAGCCGTAAACACCACTGGACCTGCGGAACTAACTGCTTTAAGGCTTGAATTCGCCGCCAACAATGACGCCGCTTTTATTACCTAACTTTTACTTATGGGGCGGTTGAAAACCGTCCCACATTAAGTTTTTGTTAGCTGCCGTTATATCTATGGGATATTGATTGAAGAATTTGCTCGGCCAAAATATCTGGACTTTCTGCAACACACTTTGAATTTAAAGTAAGCTGATGGCCATTTTTCCATTCATTAATCTGATATCCCCACGAGTTTAATAGATCACTCTGCTCATCAGATAAAGTGAATTCTTCAGATGTCATGTAAGCAAACAGATTGGCCGGTGTACAATGTAGATGTTTGAAAGAGTATCCAGCTTTGGATAGCCGCATTATATTCTTTTTTTCTGGGCTTGAAGCCTCAATTTCACTAATTATACTGTCATAGGTATAAAATTTAATTCCTTCTGAACTCATAAACTCAGAAAGAGTTGAGCGTTTTTTTTGATTGTTTTGGTACTCGCTATTTCTACCATATACGAGTACATAACAGTATTCGATTTCATTCCCTGCCATGATACTCGGTTTTAACAAGGGAAGAAGACGCTGTTTTATTGAGTGGGATGAACTACGAGCAAATATTTTCCATGAGCGAATTTGAGAGACCGCCTCATTAAACTCTGAAGTGAATCCAATTTGTCCTTTTGACTCCTTGAATATTTTCTTTTCTGGTTTCTCTAACTCAACAAAATAAATTTTCCACTTTATCGAGCTTTTTGTTATATAGGCATAGTCACAAATCAAGGAAACGTCTATAGGAAATTTAGATATTACCGATGAGAAGTGAAGTCGGTGATTTTCTAGTCCTGGTGTGGGAATAAATTCAGAGTGTTCTTCCATGTAATCTTGAATGAACTGTTCTTTTTGTCTTCCTTTCGGAGCTTTGGCGTCAAGTATTTTTTTGAAGGTTTCAATCATCACTTAATATACCATTAGGCAGCTAACTTCGAATTATGGGGCCACGAAGTGGTCCCACATTAATTTTTTGTTAGGTTTTGATTTTTAACTGTTATTTGGATTTTTATATAGTCTTGATATTAAATATGGTAAAATTATATTCGATATAATCCCATCATATATATTTGTAGAGGTTTTAATTATGAGTAAAAATATTAGAAAACATAAGCTTAACTTTCTTAAATTAAAGAAAATGTGTGGCCTTTTTAATAAGGCAAAAGCAAGTAAATTTTTTATAAAAAGAATAAAAATAAAATTGACGCGTGGGTGTGATAGGCTTAAATCAGTAAACTTATCATTTTCAACTTCGTTAAAAACGCTTTTAAGCCTATCACACCCAGTGAGAAAAGTCAAGTTTGAGTCTGTATTGGTTCGGACATTATACTCATAACAACCATATAAATTATAATAAACTATAGTTTAATTTTCTAAATCAGCGTTTTTATTTAATCTGTTTTTCTCAATTTTTTCAATTTTCTCTAATATTTTTTCTCTACTTTCTGTAAGTTTTTTCAAAGAGCCATCTTTGTCTGATATAAAACGGTAAGATCTGAATATTGAGCCAGTACCGTATCCTGCGCACCATATCAATGGCAACATAATTATAGAGTTAACTATCGTAATTTCGAATATATTAAAAGTTATCGAAGAAAAAACAGATGAAAAAAGTATTGGTGTTAGTATAAAAGTTAAATACCTGAATGAATAAACAATTAAATAGTTTAGATTGGTGTTTAATTTTTTATGTTCTGCTATCGATTTTTCGATTTTACTTAGTTGTTTTTGTACTTTCCTATTGCTGTATTTGGAGTAGCTATTGGTAATCGTTGGTAGGCTTGTATAGATAGCCAAAAAAAATCCAATAATTCCAAGAATGGAACTAATCGAGCTAATGGAATCATTTATCTCTTTTAGGGTCATATTCTATTCCAGTTGTTATTTTATATTCCTTCATCGAAAAACCTAACTTTGTTTTATGCGGTGGCACATAGTGCCATCCGACATTAAAATCTTGTTAGCTGCTATTACAGTTTGCCTGATCTAATTTTTGCCCGGCGAAAGTCTAAAACTGCTTTTTCTGAACCATTGTAACCAAGAAATAACGTAGCAGCAGAAATATTAAATTTATTACATAGGATTAATAAATCACCCGCAAGTTTGTTAGGTAATAAAACCTTATAGGCAAGAATAGATGAATTTTTCTCTAAAATTTCTTGCATATCATCATTTTGCTCATTCATCTTATGGTAAGAGCTAATTTTTCTACGAGATAATAAAAATGCACCTTTTGTGCGGTAAGGTTATGGCTTACAATGCCACTTTGAGTCAAATACTCTATTTCTGGACATTCTTTTTTTAATTTAGTTGAATCTAAAATTCATACGCATAAATAGCCAGATGAATTACTCAGTTTGCAAGATTGTGATGCTGCAAAATATGCAGCTGTTATGGGATTTTTAGTGACATCTAATAACCGCGTTGGAATGCCATGATGTTGGGCCAAAGCCAATAGAGGTAGATATTCATATGATGGCCACTTAGGTTAGTTTGTTGCATATTCATTTGTAAAATACGTAAAATTCATTAATTATCTAAAATGTGCAGAATCATATGGTGTATTTAATCCAACCTCATCTAAATAATCTAATAACAAAAAATATTCAAACAGTATTATTCTATCTAATTTGTTTTTATGCTGGCATTTATGGATGTATTTCTCAGAGATGTTTATACGCAATGCTGATGGAATAAGCTTCCATTCGGAATCAGCGTGACCTCTAAATACAGGAGTTTCTAAGCTATCAATTAAATCACTAAGAGGTGATATAAATGACCAAAACTCATTAAGTGGCTCAGTTATTATCTTTTGAATGGCCATCTGTATTTCCTTAGCAGCTAACTTTAAGTTAACGGGCCGAAATCGCGTAGCGGTTGAGGTCCAGTGAGCAACGCGAACGGCGTTGAACGCCTTGTTATGCGCTTTTGCTCTTAATGTTTGTAATGCTGCTAATGTCAGGCATAAATGAGAAAAAGCTACCGCACCGACTATTGACGCGCCGGATGCCAAAACACAGTAAGCTTAATGTCATTAACATATTTTTATGATGCCGAATGACGCTTTTGTTGGCAAATGAAACCTGATGATAAATAGCCTTATATTTTTTGTAAGTTTCTGGGCGATAACGGATAAAAATTGATTCATTTGAGTTTTCTTTTATGAAATTAAAGCCTATAAATGTCAGCGTCAAATGATCAACTTATTGGAACAATAATGAAAAAAATCGGGTTATTGCTGGTTGGAATGCTGGTCTCAACGTCTGTATTGGCAGAAGGGGCAATGCGGTGTGGTAGTTCAATCATTTCGGTAGGAGATGCCAAATCAGAAATGCTGATGAAATGTGGCACACCGATAAGCACAGATGTCAAAACAACCGTCACAAAGAATGAAAATGGCACAAAATCTGTTGTTCAGACAGGTGAGATTTTCACCATTGATATGGGAAAAGATAAATTCATGGCGTTGGTAACCGTCGAAAATGGCGTGATAACGCACATTGAGGATGGCCCGCGTAACGAATAATCAAATATCGCTGGCTGGGATAAATTTTCAGCCAGAATTAGCCTTTAAATTCTAAAAATTTTATCTGAAATTTAATCAACGAGCGCTCTTAGGCATAACTTTTAATTAAACGGCGGCACGTAGTGCCGTCCAGTGAGCGAAGCGAACGGGTTTGAATTTGTTGTTAGGTATGAACAAAGAAAACTTCATTTCTTATCAACAACAAAATTTGATAACTGGTGCCACGGACTTACAGTTTTCATTGCGCCAGCTTCAAACCACCGCTTGGAATTACTCGCCGACAATATTGATGTAGCAAAATTTGCTGAACATTCAGACATTTTCATTTAACGAGCGGGTAGTGGGCGCAAAAAACACTGCGGCCAAACGATGAGCCGCTTAGGAACACACACCGACGGCGTTGATGGTTGCCGAAGACACGGCCCGTGCAGTCTTTCAGTTTACCATTTCACTCGAACGCATGTGTTGCGCGAGGCAACCCACTCGCCGATAGTGAGCCGTTAACAACACTGGACCTGCGGAACTAGCCGCTCTAGGGCTCAAATTCGCCACAAAAACGGAATCAGTTTTTATTACCTAACTTCTAATTAAACGGCGGCACGCAGTGCCGTCCAGTGAGCAACGCGAACGGGTTTGAATTATTTGTTAGCTTTCTTTTATTTTCTTTAACTCGAAATTAGTTATCTCTGGAAGTTGTATCGCTTTGTAAATGGATTTTGGTAAGCAATCTAATTTATTGAATATGGATGTTTGTAAATCATAATTACCATTGTTTCTGGCAATAATAAATTGTTTTTTATTGCTAAGAAAATTAATAAATTCTATTCTAACTTCATATTCAAGATAAAGGCAGTTGTCGCTCCACCATGCTGCGGATTGCTCTAATAAGTTATCAACTTCAGCATCATCGGATTTTGTGATCTTTGACCACCATGAAAAAGCCTCTTGATGTGCCTTTATTCTAGTATCAATTGATGCCATCCTTAGTTGTTGATAGATCTTGATTTGTTCTGATAATTCGGCATGTTCAGCTTTCACGCTTTCTATAATTCTGGTTATAGATTCAATATCTTCTTTTTGTGCTAAGTTTTTACCTTTTTCTGATAGATAAATGCCTATAAAATTTTTAAATATTAAAAGCGCTAAGGTTAATACGATGCTGGGTAATACTGTTTGTAGTATTAATTCAATGCTCATTATGTTCTCGTAGAAAGCTAACTTCAAGTTAAACGGCGGCACGTAGTGCCGTCCAGTGAGCGGCGTAGCGCGAACGGGTTTGAACGCCTTGTTATGCAGTATTGAAAAGATGAACCCGATTTCGCCTCGGAAATAGCGACTGGTTTCACGGGCTCAAATTCAACACTGCAACCAGAAAACAGGGTTGTAAGGAATTACCCACTGACGGCGTTGAAGTGCAGAAGCGCATAATCGCCACGTCGAAATTGTTGAAGTTCACGGCTAGAATGTTTGGCGTATTATGCGCGGGCACCACTCTCGGTAATGAGCCGTAAATAACGCAGGACTTGCAGCCAACACCGCTTTAAAGCTGGAATTCCCCGCAGAACTACCAGCAAATTAAAAACTGCATAACTTCTAATTGTGCGGTGGCTGAAAGCCATCCGACACTAATTATTTGTTAGGTTTGTTGTTCAATTGAACACTATTTTTTTGCAATATTTAATTGTGACTAATAACAAATAATATAAACGTATAGAAAAATATGATGGACGTTGCCATGTAGGAAACACTTAGCAATGATACTTTCAGAATGTCATTTTTCAATGAGTTCTTTTTTGGTTTTATTCTAATTGATGCTAGCGATAGACTAATTATTATTGAGGGTATTATCATGAAAACAACAGGAGAATATATATCGGTCATTAACCATGATGGTATTCCCATGACCGTAAATACCCCAATAGGGATGAACGTTAAAAATGAAAATGCAACGAATAATGATGTTTGTGAAATCACTTTATGTAACATATGGTTTCTTTGTTGTGGCTTTGTTTATCAATTCTAATTTGTTTTTTCGCGTTGGAAACCTGTAACAAATTGAGCAAAAATTCACAAAAACCTAACAATTTATTAGATGGAATTATTCCATAAAAGATCCATTAAACAGTATTTTTTACAGAAAAATCGGTAGGTCACAAAGGTGGAACATATCCACATTTCACGCTGTTCAAATTTGTTGTACCAACAGATGAGAAGGCTACCGCAGGACCATATTAAGACGATCTTGGGGCTGTCAACGCTGACTGGTATCATCATCCTACTCCCCGTTATGGCTGGCTTCAAACGCAATTGATTGATCTGCATCAGCTTTTCATTTGATTCCCATCGGGCAGAAATAGAATAGGCAAAATATTGATCGGACTCTGCAACAATGGACATTAAGTTATGTAATTTTCAGTTGTTCAAATGCGGCTGAACTTTTGTAACCAAAGAGCAGGCTAGCATTGCAGATTACTTGCGCTTCTATTAATCGAATGCTGTTTGATATTGTTCGTTGTGTACGTTGCAAAATTTGGATATCGGAAGAGAAAAATTGGCTGTTGATAGAGATATTCTCTTCTGTGGCTCGTATAAGTTTTATAAGCCTTCATTGGCTTATAACGTTAGTAAGGTAAACGCGGCTTGATGAGTTTTTCATCTTTTTGTATCACAATCCAAAGCGTTTGATTTGGCTATTCAGGTCTACAAAAGTTAGGTCAGTTACAGCGATATTATATGGTTGATGTATGTGCTCTAACAGATCGATCAATATTTAGAGGTAACCCCATGAAGATGATATATCGGTTAGCTCAAGGCGCTGTGGCACTTGTCATGTTATTTAGCGTGGCAAGTTGCTCAAACATGTCGAGACAAGATAAAAATACCGCGATTGGTGCGGGTATTGGTGCCGTCGGTGGGGCTGTATTGACCGGTGGCGGTACAGTTGGCACCCTTGGTGGGGCCGCAATCGGCGGCATTATCGGTCACGAAGTCAAAAAATAAGCGTAAAACAGGTGTAATAAGGTCTTTTGGTATATATAACAAACGAACCAAATCCGGGGGATTTACCCCCGGATTGTCATGATAAATCTCGCCAATAGCTTTTTTGAGCTAAACCAATATTTAGAATACCTCATAACAAACACTCTAAACCCTTCCATGAAAGGCACGACTCGTGCCACCGTTTTCCTATAAGTTGGGCGTTAATCACTTAAAGGATGCAGTGATCGACAGAGCCGCCCCCTAAAGCATCCCCAGCCACGGAGGATCGATCATGCATATAGCCAAGGATGATGTAGACGTCAAAATGAATATTCCGGGTGCCGTGATCCGTCAGCAAATGGATTTCGGTGATGCAAGTGGCTTAGGCAAAATCAGCGGCGAATATTTCACTCTCGCCGCTGGCGTTGACACAACCCCTTTGTTCCAAGGGTTGGAAGGTAATTTATGCCAGTGTCCTCACTGGGGGTTTGTCCTTCGTGGTCAAATTACCACTACCAACGCGGACGGCACACAAGAGACCGTTCACGCGAATGATCTCTTTTACTGGCCGCCTGGGCACAATGTAAAGGTTGATGAGGATGCCGAAATTATCATGTTCAGTCCTCAGCATGAGCACAGTCATGTCATCGACCATATGATAAAAATAGTCAACGCATAGTAATGGATTGTGTCGGTATCGCTGTGTTTGCCTGCTCACAATTTATCGTCACCGATCTGAGCAAAAATACTCAGATCGGTGAAAGTTAGCTACTACCGAATATGTTTACTATTGACTCATAATAGATGTCGGGAGAGGTTATGCTGAATCAAATAAACGAAGCAATCCAGACGCATTATGGTCGCTTGGATGTGGGCAGTGTCATTTTAGCGGCGCTGGAAAAAGCGGGTAAAGATCTAGAGCATCTTACGCCGGAAGATTTAGCTCCTGTCGATGAGTTTCATATCCGAGGGCGGGCTGCGACACTTGAGCTTGCTCGCGCCGCTGGCCTCGATGCAAATAAGCACGTTCTCGATGTCGGTAGTGGTGTTGGCGGTACTTCGCGATGTCTTGCGAGGGAATTCGGTTGCCGTGTCACGGGCATTGACCTCACAGATGAATACTGCCTTGCGGCTGCAATGCTCTCGACCAAGGTTGGGCTCGCAGATCTGGTTGATTATCGCCAAGGCGATGCCACCAACTTGCCGTTTGATGATGGAATATTCGATGTTGTCTGGACTGAACATGTGGCAATGAATATTCCTGATAAAACTAAGTTGTACGAGGAACTCCATCGAGTTTTGAAGCCAAGTGGAACGCTCGCAATCTACGACGTATTAGCCGGCCCTTCTGGTTCAGTCTTGTTTCCTGTCCCATGGGCGCGCACCCCGGATACCAGTTTTCTGGTTCAGCCGCACGAGTTACGCGCACTCCTTGAAAGCGTCGGATTCACTATTTCAGAATGGTCAGATACGACAGCGGTAGCGCGCGAGTGGTTTTTGTCACTGGCCGAAAAAATACGAAAAGAAGGTTTTCCGCCCCTTGGCTTTCATCTGCTTTTAGGTAGTGATTTTCAAGCAATGGCGCAAAATCAGGGGAGAAATCTTCAGGAGGGGCGAATTGTTCTTGGGCAAGTTGTTGCAAGAAAATAGGTGTATACAAAAAAATCTTCTACGGGAGAGTGTTATTACATCCCTTCAACTAAAACTTCAGTTCGAAAAGTAAATTTGTTGTTCGATGGATATTCTGTTCACAATTTATGCTTGTTCATAAATCATAAACAAATATTTTGCTGATTATACAGTTTCTGCTAAGTAATTAATAAAGGCTCTGATTTTGGCGGATAAATGTTTTCGGCTTAAATACACCGCATACAGATAAAATTCCCCCATGTGCCAGTCTGGTAATAATGGCACTAATTTTCCTTCCGCAATATGTTTAGCCACGATAAACGTGGGTTGAATAATAATGCCATTTCCCGATAAACCTAATGCGGTCAGCAGATCGCCATTCGATGCATGAACAGTAGATTGAATGCGCACGGTGACTTCAGTCTGGTTTTTATCGACAAAGTGCCAATTATCGCCAGTGGACAGGTAGGAATAGCTCAGTGTTTCATGCTCAGCAATTTCTTCCGGTGTTTTCGGTGTGCCTTTGCGCGCCAGATAATCGGGGGAGGCACATAAAATCATCTCGATGGGCATAATTTTTCGGGCCACAACTTGCGATGTGAGCGACTGCGAGATCCGAATTGCCACATCAATACCGTCATTTGCTAAATCAACCACCCGATCAGACAGATCAATATCCAATTTTAGATCGGGATAACGTCGCATGAAGTCGGGTAGCAAACGGGCTAGTTCGTGGATCCCATAAGAGAGTGGGGCACTGATCCGCAGTAATCCTTTCGGTTGTATGGCTTGCTGACCAACGATGGCTTCCGCTTCCGCTAAATCACTCAAAATACTTTGGGCGCGGGAATAATATTCATGACCGGACTCCGTCAATGATATCCGGCGGGTGGTGCGGTTTAACAACCGAGCACCGAGATGGCTCTCTAACCCGCTGACCTGCCGTGATATCGCTGCCGTCGAGGTATCGAGCATTTCTGCCGCCGAGACAAAACTTCCACTATCAACCACGGCAACAAAGGCCTGCATGGCTTTCATGACATCAATCATCGCTGTTCCTTATTGTTACATATTTAGTAATAGTAACTTTCATTTCATGCGCTTTTTATCTTAATTATTAACGCTAATATAAGCAACAAGGTCATCCACTGGCGATGACACCCAAACTAAATAACAGCGATGAGGCACATATGAAAATTACAGTGATCGGCTCCGGCAACATGGGTTCAGCATTCGTTAAGCAACTGACACAAGCGGGGCATGAGGTGTTTATCACCAGCCGTAATGCGGCAAAAGCACAAGAATTAGCGGCAACTTACGGCGCCAGCGTGGTGGATGCTGATGCAGCCGCTAAAGCGGATGTGTTGGTTTTAGCAACCAGTTTTAACGATGCCGTGCCTGCACTGGCCGCCCTCGGTGATATCAGTGGCAAAACCGTTATCGATATTACCAACCCACTGACGGCAGATTACATGGGCCTCACCATTGGTCATAGCACCTCTGCTGCGGAACAGATTGCCGCTGCACTGCCTGGCACCAAGGTTGTTAAAGCGTTCAACACCTTGTTTGCACCCGTGTTAAGCGCAGGCGCTGATTTTGGCAATGGCCAAATCGCCAGTGTATTTGTTGCCGCTGATGATGTGGCAGCCAAACAAACCGTACAGGCATTAGCAACCGAGTTGGGTTTTAGCGTGGTCGATGCAGGCCCGTTGAAAAATGCCCGTTATCTGGAGCCGTTAGCAGGTCTGAACATCTATTTCGGTTATGGCGCTGGGTTGGGCACTAACATTGCGCCAACGTGGATCCACAAAGCGTGAGTCTCGAATTTTCACACATTGATGAACATTATTTAATTTCTTGGAGAAACAAAATGAAAACACAATTGACCCATGTTGCTTTCGCGTTGGTATTAGCGGCCACCACCAGTGCAGCGTTTGCTGAAGCCAAAACTACCAGTGCATCTGACCGTGCTGAAGTTGAAGCACTAAAAGCGCAAGTGAATGCCATTGCAAAAACCCGACATGCGGAAAAAGCCCATTTAGCGAATTTTGATGATTTGGATTTCAACGTCTACAGCGGCCAGAAATGGGATGAGTTGGGTAAAAGCCATGCGAAAGATATCACCGTGCATTATCCGGATGGTCATACCACCAAAGGCTTAGACAAACACATTGAAGAGCTGAAACCGATGTTCGTCTTTGCCCCGGATACCAAGATCAAAGAACATCCTATCCGTATTGCATCCGGTGAATGGACGGCAGTTTCCGGCACCATTGAGGGTTCTTTCTCAAAACCAATGCCAATTGGCGAAGGTAAAACTATTCCAGCCACCGGTAAGAGTTTCAAAATAGGCATGGTGACAATTGGTCATTGGAATAAAAAAGGCGTGATGGATGAAGAGTGGCTGATGTGGGACAACCTCGCATTCATGAAACAGATCGGTCTGGCTCAATAACTTACTGTATTTGAGTGGTCGGTAGCGACCACTCTTTTTTCAAATGAATTCCATATGTTCTGGTCACTGAGTCAGATCATAGTTATGCGGGCATATTGGCCAAAACACCATTAATCAATTCACTTGCTTGAGGTTGATCGCTGTCCAGCAATAAATCGGCCATGGATGAAATTTGTGCTCGGGTTAACCCGGTGTTCATGCCAATTTTGATATGACTAGTTAGTTGTGAGACCACGCCGAGGCTGGCCAATGCCGCGATTGTGATGATTTCTCGTTCCTGATAATTAAGCACACCCCGAAGAAATATATCCGCAAATAAATGTTCTTTCAAAAACGCATCAATCGCGGGCGCAAACGTAAACAGTGGCCCTTGGACTGGACCACCAGTCAATTCACGCTGCACCATATCACCCAGCTCAAAACGAGATTTGTCGGTAGGAATTGCTCGTGGATCTTCACCCTTTGCATCGTCAATACCTGATGCTTTGCGATTGTCCAGTGTAAGCATTAACGCAGCGAGACCGTTTAAACTCCGGGGAAAGCCACAATACGCATAGAGCTGGATCAATAACTCCTTTAACTCGTTAACACAAACGCCCACATTGAGAGCGGCATTTAGATGGGTTTTTAAGGCATCTATGTTACCCATCGCGGTTGTGGCAGAGATGATAGCCAGATGTTGTTCTTTGGGTGTTAAGTTCATGAGAATTCCTGATTAAGAAGCATAATGTCACTTTAACACAGGGTGGGAACGTCTATTAATGCACTAGATATCATGCACTTATGTGCATATTTCATTAATGATGTGGCAGGCATATATGAATATTTCACATAAGTTCTAGCGTCTATATTGGCTTATTTTCTATTACCGAAAGAATGATAATGGAAATATATCAAGCAGATAGGGGCTAAATATGGAATATAAATATCTTGGTAGAAGTGCATTAAAAGTATCACCCATTTGTCTCGGTGCCATGATGTTTGGTGGTGCAACAGATGAAACAACGGCCAAACGGATCATGGATAAAGCGTATGACCAAGGGATCAATTTCATCGACACGGCGGATGTTTATAACGCTCGTCAGTCTGAGTTGATCGTTGGGCGAGCCATTGCTGCGCAACGTGATGAATGGGTTGTTGCAACAAAATTTGGCTATGGCGGTGGGCGCAACCCCAATGCTCAGGGGCAGTCCCGTAAATGGATCCGCCAAACTGTTGAAACCAGCCTGACAAGTCTGGGTACCGACTACATTGATATTCTGTATCTGCATCGCGCTATTCCGGGATTACCTTTGGAAGAAAGCGTGCGGGCTGTTGGTGAGCTGATTGCTCAGGGGAAAATTCGTTATTACGGCGTTTCGAATTTTGCCGGTTGGCGGATCGCTGAGATTTGTCGTGTAGCTGATCAGTTAGGCGTTGAGCGGCCAATTGTGAGTGAACCGTTGTACAACATGGTCAGTCGCACTGCGGAAGTGGAAATGATCCCGGCGGCTGCCAACTATGGTTTAGGGATCGTGCCATATAGCCCATTAGCGCGTGGCGTTTTGAGTGGCAAATACGCATTGAACCAGCCACTTCCGACTGATAGCCGAGCAGGGCGAGGGGATGCGCGTATTTTACAGACCGAGTTGCGGGATGAATCGCTTGTCATTGCACAAAAAATTGCCGCGTATGCCGCCGAAAAAGGAACCAACGCGGTTGCATTTGCGCTGGCTTGGGTGCTGAATAATCAACTGATTAGCTCGGTGATTGCGGGCCCTCGTACAGAGGCGCAGTGGGATAGCTACATTGGTGCGTTATCGTATCAATTGACCTCAGAAGATGAGGCATTCGTGGATTCGCTGATTGCTCCCGGACACAACTCAACACCGGGCTATACTGATCCGAACTATCCTGTCGAAGGTAGGATCATTGTCTAAACCAATGTGTTACTAAGTTGGTTACATTTTATGACAGATTAAAAATCCGCCTTTTATGGAGGCGGATTTTTTAATTCATTATTATTCTATTTCTCTGCTGTTCGGATCTTAAGAATCAGTGCACTTGCGCAAGTAAACAGCAGCATGATCCAGGTCATTGTCCAGGGGGTACCATTAGTAAACGAGGCAAGTAGCAGAGAGGAAATTATTCCGCTGCCATATTGCAACGACCCGATTAAGGCAGATGCAGAACCAGCGATTTGCGGCACTTCATCCAAAGCTGCCGCTGTCGATGAAGCGGCAATTACCCCATTCATCGAAAAGAAGATGAAAGCCATTGCGATAATGACATACATACCACCAACGTTCATTTTTACCGCGATTCCCATAATAATCATTGCCATCGCTGAAATCAGCGTTGAAATTTGCAATAATTTTTGTAACGGCACTGTTCTGACTAATGATCGGTTTACAAAACTAACCGCCATAACACCAACAATATTTAAGGCAAACAGCCAGCCATAATATTGAGCCGGAACACCAAAATAAGATATGTAAACCGCCGGTGAACCGGTAATAAATGCATAGGCCCCGACATAATAGAAAGTCACACAAAGCGTAAACTTCATGAATGCTTTATTTTTCAGTAGACGATAATAGTTTACAAATACAGATTTAAATGATGCCTTGGTTCTTTTATTAATAGCTAATGTTTCTGGCAACCAGAATAATGAGCAAAACATCAGCGAGCCAATACAAACTAATAACCAAAATATACTATGCCAGGTCGAAAATTTGATAATTTGACCACCCATCAGTGGCCCAACAATTGGCGCGATCGCCATAATAATCGTTAAGGTAGAAAGCATTCGGGCACCTTCGGTGCGGGAATACAAATCACGGATCATCGCTCTGGCCAGCATGGGGCCAGTACAAGCACCCAGTGCCTGAAAGACGCGCCAGAACACGATTTGTTCAAGCGAGTATGAAGTCGCACAACCGACAGATCCAATAACAAACAATACCATGCCAATAAACAGAGGAATTCGTCTGCCAATGTGATCACTGATTGGCCCCCATATCAATTGTGCAATCATGAACCCCAGCAAAAAACCAGTAATGGTTAATTCAACATTACCTTGCAGATCTTTAGCCATTTGGGGCATTGCCGGTAAATAAATGTCCGTTGATAACGAAGTAAAGCCCATTAAGGCGCTTAATATCAGTAAAAACCAAACGCTGGTTTTTACTTTTGATGATTCATCCGGTTTAAGCACTATATTTTCTGCCGTATTATCCATGAAAACCCTATTGATATAATTATCACATCTATTGACTAAAACATTCGGTGAATGAGTGACCTGAATGAGTAATTAGAAATAGTTGGTTTTCATCTGTGCAAATAAAAACCAAATCTTATTCGAGAGGATACCAAGAAACAAACCAGACATAATCCGGCGAAAACGCCATACACTTATGAGTTGTTTTCATGAGTGTATGGCCGGTTTCTTTTTTAAGAAAAATTAAATATAAGAACGAACTCAATGCTAGCAAAGACGTTAACTACTCGTTTGATTGCAGTTTGATCTTATGGTTTTAACGGGCCATAAAAGTAGGATGCAGTCGCACCACCATCGATTAAGAAATCAGCGCCAGTAATAAATGCACCTTGTGGGCTCATCAACAACTCTGCAAGATTAGCAATTTCGTCTGCGGTTCCCGGGCGACCGGATGGGCATTTTGCGAACATATTTTTATAGAAATCACCTCTTGGACCATTGAATTCATCAATAGCTAATGGCGTTACGACAATACCGGGAGAAATCGAGTTAATGCGAGCACCTCGTTCACCCCATTTCACAGCTTCAGCCATAACGCGTTTAACATTACAGCGCTTGGCCATTTGATATGCATGAAGTGAGTCTTTGATGTTTTGTGGTTGTAAAACCTCTAGATCAAGCAGTTCTTCGGTTGGTGTTAAAGCTAGTTGTGCATCAATTTCAGGGGTAAGTGCTGGCATCCGGTGACCGGATTGACTTGATATCGTGACCCCAACACCGCCAGAGGCAATTTCTTTACCAACCTCCTCGAGTAAAACGGCAGTACCATATAAATCAACTTTCAACACAACTTCTGTGGATGCCTGACTTGGCGATACACCAGCAGAATTAATTAGCATAGTAATGTCGCCATATTCTTTCGACTTAGCAATCATTTGTTTGATGGATGCTCTGGATGATAAATCCATTTCAATTGCTTCAACATCGAAGCCTGCATCATTCATTATTTTTGCGATGTTTTTCGCGTTGTCTGGATTTTTATCACCAATAATTAGTTTTTTTCCAAAACTGACTCGTCTGGCAATCGCCATTCCTATTTGACCTGCACCAGCTAAAATCACTACTTCTTTGTTATTCATCTGTATCTGACCTCTCGATGATTAATGTTTTTATTTCTACTCATCACAAGATTATTAATCTTAATTCCCATTTATTCATGACCAGATTTCCGATAGCTCTTATGAGACATATTCATCATTTTTTTGGTACGAATGAATAAACGACAACGAAGGACATGGCCAGTAAAACACTGGCTGCAAACATTGCATCACTCATTCCTTGTAACAGAGAACCAGTGTTTACTGAGGCAGATGAATGCATTGAAAATGAAGAGACAACGACAAGTAGTGCTATGCCCAGCGCGCCGCCTATTTGATGTGCAACACCAACAACGCCAGATGCGGCCCCAGCATCTTCAGATGCAATTTTGCTAACAC
The DNA here is from genome assembly GCF_963678185.1 of uncultured Tolumonas sp. NCBI lineage: Bacteria > Pseudomonadati > Pseudomonadota > Gammaproteobacteria > Aeromonadales > Aeromonadaceae > Tolumonas > uncultured Tolumonas sp. Next base: position 937,325 of record NZ_OY782757.1, on the reverse strand, counting down.
CAAAGACGGTTAACAGCGCCATTGATGCCCCCATGCCAGAACCAACAAGGATCATGGGAAACATAATGCCAAGCCAAAAATGCGTTGTAACGACACCTAATCCCAGTAAAAACATCCCAATAAATGAGATGAAAATTGTGCTTAATAGAACGTTGGTATTACCAAATTTTCGTGCAAAACGAGGTGCGACTAAAGCCCCTAAAAAATTTACGATCATGGATGGGAAAAAGGCAATTCCGGCTTGAAACGCATTCAGTTGTAAAATGGTTTGTAAGTATTGGGTTGTATAAAAAAAGAACCCCATTGCTGAACCAGTAAAGAGCAACCGAGCAATATAAGCACCACTTCGGACTTTATTTGAAAAGATATGCAATGGTAGAAGTGGGCGTTCAATTTTTCTTTCGAGTTGAATGAAAATAAAAATAGATAAAGCAAAAACAGTGAATAATATTTCTGTGTAGGTATTATCGAAACCGACTTCAGCGGCATTAATTAATGCGTACACTAATGAAACCATACTAATTATTGACAATATGGCTCCCAATAAATCAAGTTTACCGTGATGGCGTTCTGTTTCAGAAATGTATTTTGGTGCAACTATCATTAGATAGATACCGATGGGAACGTTGATGAAAAAACCTGCGCGCCATGAAATATAGTTGGCAATTACACCGCCTGCCACTAACCCTAAGCTTGCAGTAATACCACCGATTGCGCCATACCAACCAAGTGCTCTGTTGCGCTCAGCTCCCTCGCTGAAGTTTTTAGTCAATAATGTCAGTGTCGCTGGGGATAGGATTGCTGCGCCTAAGCCTTGAATTGCTCTGGCAAGAATTAGCAAATTAGCTGAAGTAGAAAGGCTTATCAAAAGTGAAGACGCGGTAAAGATCAAAAGACCGAACATAAACACTTTAAGACTACCGAACAGGTCTCCTGCTCTTGCGCCGAGTAGCATAAAACCACCGAAACAGAGCATATAGGCATTTTGTACCCATGATAATTTTTCAGGGGTAAACGCGAGCTGAGACTGAATGGTTGGAAGCCCGGTAATAACAATCGAATTATCAATCACTAACATGGAATAACTCGTTAACAATATAAATAACGTCATTTGTGACGCATTAAATTTTTTTTGCATAATAGATCTCTTTAGTTGTTGCAGTATTGTTAACGGAATTTGTGGTAACAATAAAAAAGGCGCTATCAATGATGATTAGCGCCATAAATAAGATTGGATCAATTAGAAGGCGTTATTCAGAATTTCAGTCATGACTTCTTTTGTATATATATCCGCAATCCCGAAATAGCTGGCATGTTCAAGCACATTTTCAAGGATGGTAGATGCTTCGGATTTATCAATGCCGAATTGCCCCAGTTTTGTTGGTGTGCCAACCTTATTCAGCCAGTCTTCAAATGCCGCAATACCATCTTGTGCAGTTGAAACACCAAATACTTCTTTTGCAAAACGGGTGAATTGCTCAGGGTTTCGGGAGTGATACCATTTCATCCAGGCAGGCATGACAACCGATAGCCCAGCTCCATGAGGCACGTTATAAAGTGCAGATAAAGAGTGTTCGATCATATGGTTCGGATAACTGAAACCTGTGGTGCCAGAGTAGATCAAACCATTCAGTGCTTGTGTTGATGCCCAGGCAAACTCGCTGCGTGCTCCATAATTCAGTGGATCGGCAATGAGTAACTCAGTGGTTTCCATGACTGTTTTAATGATGGATTCAACCAGGCGCGATTGAAAATGTGGCTGCACGGTAGCGGTGAAGTAACCCTCGATAGTATGAGCAATAATGTCTGCGGCTGAATAGACCAGATAATCTTTTGTCACAGTCTGCATCAGGGCTGGGTTGACTACCGATACTTTTGGAAAGAGAGCCGGTGCGTTGATCGCATATTTCTGTTTTGTTTTTTCGTTAGTAACCACGGCACCGCAGTTCATTTCACTGCCTGTTGCTGCCAGTGTCAGAATGTCAAAAATAGGCAGCGCATCTGAAATAGGGCTTTTACCTAAAAACAGATCCCAAACATCCCCTTCGTATCGCACACCAGCCGCGATTGCTTTTGAACTATCTAATACAGAACCGCCGCCAACACTCAATACAGCATCTACACGATTGCTTTTAGCGATCTCGATGCCTTCATAAACTTTGGTCAGTACAGGATTACTGATAATGCCACCACACTCAACGAATTCAATGCCATGCGTGCTTAGTGATGTAGTCACTATATTGAACAAACCATCCTTTTTGATACGGTCACTGCCAAACGTGAGCAGAACTTTTTTGATGCCAAAACCAGCCAGATGTTGGCCGATCTGCTGTTCTTTATCTTTTCCAAAATCAAGGATTGTTGGGTTATGAAAAGTGAAATTGTGCACAGTGAGTACCTCTTATTATCGATGTGGCTTCATTTAATTAAAATTCCATGAAGATAAAAATAAATATAATCGTGATTGATAATCTCGATTAATGAGATAATGGCGGGGCGTATTCATGAATATTACTCATAAATGTGTTCAGTTATTTGCTATTGTTGTTACAGCCGAAACATGGTGTTATTTGTCACAAAGTTATAAGTCTTTGGATGACATTGATGCTTTCTAAAACAGAATTATTACGTGTATTTGTTGTTGCTGCTGACTCAAAAACATTCAGAGATGCATCTGTAAAATTAACTATGTCCCCTCAAACAGTTTCCCGAGTGATTAAATCACTGGAGGATACCTATGGCGAGCTTTTATTTCATCGGAATACCAGAACAATTAAAATCACTAAATTTGGAGAACAGCTCCTTTCGAGTGCTCGTCATGCGCTTGATGTGGTGAATGACGTTTTTCAATTGGGAAAGCAACAAGCAAATCAAGATGAATTAAGTGGCACTGTCACTTTAACAACGCCGAACACAATAGGAAGAGATTACCTCTATCCATTGTTGAGAGACTTCAAAAACAAATACCCACAAATACAAATTGACCTACGGTCATCAAATAGTTTCAGTCATTTGGTAGATGAGCAAATTGATATAGGGATCAGAGTCGGGCGCATCAAAAACAATGGCTTTATTGTGAAAAAAGTCAATGAGGTTTGTTTTAATATTGTTGCAGCACCTGGAATTATTGAGAAACATGGTATTCCTAAAAACATTTATGATCTAAAGAAATTACCCGCCGTTGAGTCCATCGATTTTAATTCAGGACGAGGTTGGGCATGGATGTTCGCGAATGATGTTGAATTTCACCCTGACAATGTTGTATTTAGAACTGATGATCCAGAAGTGGAATATTTGGCTGTCTTAGATGGTCTTGGGTTTGGCCAGTTATCGGATTGGATGGTGAAAGAGGATATTCAACAAAAAAAATTAGTCCAAATATTAAAAGACTATGACCCAAACCCTTGGGATGTTTATGTTTATCGACCCCAGAGAGGTCCTGTGCCGATGCGGGTTCGATTGTTATATGACGAAATTGTTGAATATATGCGAAAGGTTAATATTCAATAGTAATGGTCATTTTAATAAATCATGAGATTATCCAGTACTATTATCTCAGTAATAGTTATCTAAATAATACATTCAACGACATTAATATAGATGCTTCGTTTACAATAAAGAGGTATATATGAAAACAGTAAAGCTAAATAATGATGTTGATATGCCAATTTTAGGGTTCGGCGTATATCAAATTGAAGATCAGACCGAATGTGAGCGAGCTGTGCTTGACGCATTTGAGGTCGGTTACCGCTTAATTGATACGGCATCTGCATATAGAAATGAAACCGCTGTCGGCAATGCAATTAAAGCGAGTAATGTTAAACGTGAAGACATGTTCATTACGACAAAACTTTGGATCAAAGATACCGGCTATGAAAATACACTAAGAGCCTTTGATAAATCCTTAGAGAAGTTACAATTGGATTATCTTGATTTATATCTAATCCATCAGCCATTTAATGACGTGTATGGTTCATGGCGAGCAATGGAAAAACTGTATAAAGAAGGAAGAATTAAAGCAATTGGTGTCAGTAACTTCCAGATGGATCGATTAGTCGATTTAATGGTTTACAATGAGATCCCTCCGGCCGTTAACCAAATTGAAATTCATCCATTTCATCAACGCTTTGATGATGTAAATTATATGAAAGCGAATGGTGTTCAGGCAGAGGCATGGGCGCCCTTCGCTGAAGGTAAAAACAATTTATTTGAAAATGACATAATTGCTTCATTGGCAAGTAAATATCAGAAAACAGTTGCGCAGGTGGTGTTGCGCTCATTAATTCAACGCGACATAGTTGTGATCCCTAAATCATCAAAACGTGTAAGAATGGCAGAAAATTTTGATGTATTCGATTTCGAAATTTCAGAATCAGATATGGATTTGTTAAAGGCGATAGATAAAAAAGAAAGTTCATTCTTTTCACACCGAGATCCGGAAATTGTGAAATGGATGAGTAGTTTTGTAAGAGATTAATCAATAAAAAAGAGAGACACAACAGTCTCTCTTTTTTAGTTTGAATACTCAGCGTAAGAAATTGTCCACTTATTATCTCTTTTGTTTAAGTGCAGAGTAAAACATAAATACCAAGGGCGATCCATTCCATAAATAGTTGCCTTAAAAATACCATCACCTGTCACAGTCGCTGTTGACTTACTATCAGCAACTTCAATATTTAAGTCCTGGATATTGATGTTATGATAGTCAAAAGTTCTTGCTTTCATTACTTGAAACCATTCATTCTTAGGTTGCACATAGCCAGTAATATGAACTAAATAATAGTCGCTACTCAAAATTTCACTTAATGTTTCAATATCTTGATTAACCATGCTTTCATGATAAATAGATATTGTTTTAATGATCTCTTCTTTTTCATTTTCCATATAAAAGCCCTGATTTTGGTAAGAATGAAAATTAAGGGCTGAAATCAACCCTCAATAAGTAATTATTCTGATAATGACAACAGGCCTTCATCCAGTCGAGAGCCCTGAATGTCAATTTCAGATAGACGTTTATCTATTTCTTGCAGGTCAGCTGATGTTAATTCAAGCTCAACTGATTTAATATTATCAGAAATATACTCAATCTTATCCATACCAGGAATTGGTACAATCCAAGGTTTCTGTGCTAATAGCCATGCTAAAGCAACCTGAACTGGGGTTGCATTTTTACGAGCAGCGATAGCTCGAAGTATATCAACTACGGGCATGTTTGCTTTCATTGCTTCTTGAGTAAAGCGAGGGAAATTAGCCCGAAGATCGTTGCTGCTATCAAATTTAGTTGATGGATCAATGGTTCCAGTCAAGAATCCTGTACCGAGTGGTCCCCAAGGTACAAAACCAATACCAAGTTCTTCACAAACTGGTATAACTTCAGCTTCTGGTTCACGGGTCCAAATAGAATATTGGTTTTGAACCGCCGCAATAGGGTGGACTGCATGCGCTCTGCGAATCGTAGCGGCACCAACTTCTGAAAGTCCGTAGTGGCGGATTTTTCCTTCAACAATCAGATCTTTTAATGTTCCGACAACATCTTCAATGGGTACGCTTGGATCAATACGGTGTTGATAGAACAGATCAATGTAATCAGTCTGAAGGCTTTTCAACGAGGCTTCCGCAACAGCTCGAATATTTTCAGGGCGGCTATCCACACCTACAATGGCACCGTTTTCCAATTTAAATCCAAATTTGGTTGCGACGATAGCTTGTTGACGCTGTTGTGTCAGAGCCTTACCCAGTAAAACTTCATTTGTATAAGGACCATACGCTTGAGCTGTATCAAAAAAGGTGATCCCTCGGTCGATTGCTTCATGAATGACTCTAATTGCAGCTAATTCTTCAACCGCCTGACCAGTTCCAAAACTCAGGTTCATGACTCCCATACCTAAAGCGGATACTTCGAGACCACTATTTCCTAACTGTCTTTTTTTCATCATCAATACCTGTACTTTGACGCCTCGGGGTGTGCGTGTTCGTGGTTAATATAGATTTTATTGCCTGCTTCCATCGACTTATGCTTTGCTAAAAGTGTGCTAATTTTGCTATAAAATTCAGATAAGCAATTTCAGCATAATCAATAGGGCATTTATGCAACATCATCAAACTGTGCCAGATTTAACATCCGCAGAATCACTGGAAATTTATCCGGCCGGGCTGAAAATTGCAGGAGGAGAAGGGGACGCATGGAAAGATGTACGGGTATCCATGTTTTCTCTTGATACGGAAATGGAACAGTATGATATGCCCGGCATAGCAGAGCCTTTCCTTGTTTGGATCATGTCTGGTGAAGCAGAGACAATGGAGCGGGAAGGTGAAAATGATGAATGGATGATAAGTAAGATCAAAGCCGGTTCATTATATTTGACTACAGCAGCTGTGCCATATCAGTTCCAATGGCGTAGAAGTTCCAAAGAACCATTTCGAGTGTTATTGGTCATATTGAGTTTGCCATTGGTAGAACAAGCCTTGATCAGCATTTACGGAGACAGGGCAAAACAAGCAGAAATGCAGGATATTTCAGGGTTTAATGATCCACTTCTGGTTCAACTTCTGACTTGTTTACAGAGCGAATTAAAACAGAAAGAAGCAAGTCGAATGTTCATTCAGGGAATTGGCCAATCCATTGCTGTTCATCTTGCCAGGAACTACATTCGATTTACTAACACGACTAAATTATCATCAAAATTACCCCGTTATCTTTTGAAAAAAATCACTGACTGGATGAAAGTCAATTTAGCTGAAGAATTCAGACTTTCCCGACTGGCACAACAAGCGCAGATGAGTGAATTTCATTTCAATCGGTTATTTAAGAAAGCGATGGGAACACCACCATCTCAGTATTTTATTCGTCTGCGAATTGAAGAAGCAAAGAAGCAGTTAAGGGAAACAAAACTCACGGTTTTAGTAATTGCTAACAATGTTGGATATACCAATCCAAGTCATTTTGCTCGTTTGTTTAAGAAAGATACGGGGCTCACCCCCCGCGAGTATCGAGAAAAAAATAGATATTAAAGTAATGTTTTTAGAGATGTTGTTTATTCTATTGCGTATTGCGTATTGCGTATTGCGTATTGCGTATTGCGTATTGCGTATTGCGTATTGTGAATTCCAACAATAACGACATATGTGCATGGTTAATTGACTTAAATTTGATAATTAAAGAGACGCTAACATGGAGTTAGCGTCTCTTTGAATTTATTGTGGAATTACTAATTCACTGAGGTCGCGCCATGTAAAACGAGCAATACGCTTAGATATCAGCCATTCACCATCACAGCGGACATATTCGTCTTTGTAAATAATACCATTCAGGTTTTTATATGTTTTGCCTTCCGCATCTTCTGAAATTAAGACCACCAAACAGTAATGCGTTGAGTTAGCCTGATCACCGTTGATATCAACGATGAATTGGCCATTCATATGGTACATGCCAGTAAAATTAGCGATGAAACCAGAAAATACATTATTGATCTCTTCACGGCCCTTCATAGCGACGAATAAGGTGTCACCGAAATAGGTTTCGACGATGGCATCGGGTGTAAAGAGGTTCATTTGGCTTGCAATATCTTTAACATCAGCCAAATTTGCAAAAGTATCGATCAGACATTTAATCGCTGTCTGGTCTTCCATTTTTTGAATACGTTGCTCGAGAGATACGGTCATAGTGTTGCTCCTTTGATCATCAATAAGAACGGTAAACACGATGATTACTGTTCAAAAAAATCATCCAATTTGAATGTAAAAACAGGGGAATCATTGGGCATTCCCCACAGGTCAATCGCTAAAATTTAGTTTGCTACTGGGCACGAAAATGCATAGCTACTGGCTTCAAGCACGGTTTTTTGTGCCTCTTCCGGTAAGATGAATCCTGCCTGAACATTGGTATCGGCAATCGCTTTCACTTTTTCGACATATGCCGCATGGCTGCCGTAGCGTTCGCACATCTGTTTCGGTGTGAAATCTACATGGTAACCAGACGGGCCACAGAACCATGGGCCAGAACCGATACCGGAATTAGTCGCCATCGGCGCATCTTGCGCGGCAGTGTGGATCCCACCTAAAACTTGTCCGTTGTTATCACGGACATACTTATTCTTGGCATCAACCACAAAGCGAGGCGCGGTTGCTGGCGCTACACCACCTGAGATCCAGGTATTTAATGATTTCAATGCTGCCTTCATGACATCGCCATTCGGTACTCTGCTGTAAATGGTCGGTGGCGTGCATGGGCCATTCTGGATAGTGCGTTGTGATAAACTCAGCGGTTTCCCATCGGCTGTTTTAAATACCGCATCACGCTGTACGAATGGGTCAACATAGTTCTGAATTTCATCATATGAAAAATGTGAAGCGCCATTCAGTTCCCACCAACGTTGATGATCAGTGTCCGGTTGAGGTTTATAGCCCATCAAAGCCGTGAAGATCTCTGTACCAATCGCGATTGTTTTCGTCTTCACATCAGTGCGTAATTGACTTGATCGATCGTAGAACAGGAAGCCGTCATAGACGTTATGCAAGGGCTGAATGGTATTGTAATAGGTTGATACTTTCAGGGTTGATTGCGACTCAGCGGCTGCGATCAATTTTTTCACTTTTAAACCGGCCAGCATGCCCGATTTATTTGAACCGGCTAATTGGCCGACCTGAGAAAAAATATCCCATGCCAAAACATCACCGCCTTTTGCCATGATCAGTGGATTGGCCGGATCAACGGCACTGCCATCTTTGGGGTCGAGATTGGATGCGGCAACGGTTAAATCACGATAGCGTTCAGGGTTCCATTTTTTCATGGCTTCAACCCCGTTACGTTGCGCACTGATGCCTATCCAAGCATAGCCATCTCGCACTAATAACTCGCGCGTTGCGCCGTAGACGAAATCGATATCCTGATCCAGCGTCACGTTGAGCCATTCCACAATCACGGTCCCGTTAAAATGAGCTGGGTCTGTTGGGCGGCGTACCAACACACGAGTTTCATACGGATTGCCAGAATCAATTTTTTCCGCATTTTTCATCGGATCTTTGATCCGATAGCGGCTGGCGGTGCCTTTAAGAAAATATTCATTTTCAACATAGCCGTTTGTTTGCATCGACATGGACGTTGAACTCATGGCGGTGCCAATGGCAGGTGCTGAAATTTCTGCTGGTAGCGTTGAGCTGTGAACCAAATAGTTAGAACATGCTGATAAGGCGAATGTTGTAACAGCAGCGATCGCCGTTAATTGCATCGCTTTTAGGCACTTATTTTTCTGCGCTGGATTGCTCGCAGAGAAGAGTTTCAATGGTTGAAGAGTACGCATCTATATTATTCCTGGCAAATGAAAGTGTGCCAACGCAGCTGACGTTGAGAGGTGCTTATTTTTTGAATATATGCATTTTATCGTTGATAAAATATTGAACTAGACGCAAATTAATTGAATCATTTACAACTAAATGATGATAATTGGGGTGTCAGATGGCGATTAATGAACTGCGTGCAATTACGACCTTTGTACAAGCAGCAGAGCTGGGGAATTTGAGTAAAGCCGCGGTTGCACAGCAAATTTCGCCGCAGGCAGCCAGTAAAGTAATAGGCCAGTTAGAAGCCTATTTAGGAGTGCGTTTGTTTCACCGAACAACCCGCTCAATTTCGTTAACAGAAGAAGGTCAGCGTTTCTTAGATGCGGTACAGCCATCGGTAGTGGGACTTCAGCAAGCACTACAAACGGCACTAAAATCACGAGAAAGCGCAGCTGGGCCATTACGGATATCAGGCCCACGTTCAGTTTTTAAAACGGTGATCGGACCGGTAATGGATGAATTTATTCGTCACAATCCTGATGTTCAGCCCAATATTCAGTTCGATGATCGTTTCAGTAACTGGGTAGAAGAGCGGATCGATGTGGGTTTTAGATTAGGGCATGCGCCGCAAGAAGGGCTGATCGCTCGGCGATTATTTCCTATTCAGCTGATTATCTGTGCGACTCCGTCCTATCTGCGGAAATACGGCACACCCCAAAGTTTGTTCGAGCTGACGTCACACCGGTGTAGTGCGTTTCGCCGTGCACAAGATAATCGCGACGTGCCTTGGACGGTAAAAGTGGGAGATAGTATTCAGGATTTATATGTACATTCTGTGTTCTGCACGAATGATGAAGAGTTTGAACTTAGAACCGTTCTGGCTGGCGAGGTCATTGCTCAATTGGCTACCTCGACAGCTGCTGTTCATATCCGCGAGGGGCGATTAGTTCCGATATTAGTGGAGCATATGGCTGATAATTATAATCTCTACGTCTATTTTGGTAGTAGAACTTCCACACCCACTCGAGTCAGAAATTTCATTGATTTAGCAACCGAAAGACTCTCGAACAATCAGCAATTTGTTTTAAGCGACAGTGAGCTGAAGCATGCAAGTCAGTGGCAATATGTCGAACCGTAATTACAGACGCAATTAAAGTTAACGCGATGGTAAGCATGTGAATTCATGAGCCTCATTCATCTGTGCGATGAAATATCTCTGCATAATCATTTTAGATTGTATCCCTTACTATAAGGACTGGATTTTCGAGCAATACCCCATCCTTTTTGAGATAAGGAACAAGAAATGCAGAAACGAAAATTGGGAAATAGTGGGTTAGAAGTCTCCGCGTTAGGTCTCGGCTGCATGCGAATGAGCTTTGGTGATAAACCTGCCGATAAAAATGAAATGATCTCATTTATGCATCAGGCCGTTGATCGTGGTGTTACTTTTTTTGATACCGCGGAAGTATATGGCCCGTTCACAAATGAAGAATTAGTTGGTGAAGCGCTCGCGCCATTTCGTAATCAGGTCGTGATTGCCACCAAATTTGGTTTTTCTCATGAGCCTGGGCGAGGGCCACACCCGGCCGCCGGTTTTGATAGCCGCCCAGAGCAAATTCGCCGTGTCGCTGAAGCCTCTTTGAAACGCTTACGCGTTGACGCAATAGATCTGTTTTACCAACATCGCATGGATCCTAACGTACCGATCGAAGATGTCGCCGGTGCTGTTGGTGATTTGATTAAAGAGGGTAAAGTTAAACACTTCGGTTTATCAGAAGCGGATGCCGCGACAATTCGCCGTGCTCATGCCGTACAACCTGTATCCGCGTTGCAAAGTGAATATTCAATTTGGTGGCGAGCAATTGAATCTGAGATTTTACCGACTTGTGAAGAATTAGGTATTGGGTTGGTACCATACAGCCCATTAGGCCGCGGTTATCTGACAGGTAAAATCACAGAAAGCACCAGTTATGACAGTGCAGATATTCGTAGCCGTAACCCGCGCTTTACCGCAGATGCGATTAAGGCAAACCGCGTAGTCATCGATTTATTGGAGCAAATTGGTGTTGCTAAATCAGCGACGACCGCTCAGGTTGCATTAGCTTGGTTACTGGCACAAAAACCATGGATTGTTCCTATCCCAGGTTCTCGTAATGTTGGTCGTCTGGATGAAAATCTGGGGTCGGTTAATGTTGAATTAACCAAACAAGATCTGACTGCCATTGATGTCGCCATGTCAAAAATTGAAGTGATCGGTAACCGCTATTAATAAAAATGGCGCTTACCGGTTGGTAGCGCCATTTTTCACCCAAAAGCATTAAACCGCGTTATTCAAGATTTCAGTTTATAATGCTAATTTCAAGATCTGTTGAACTTCAACGGGGGTAATATCACCATATTCACCAAGTTTGATATGCCCATGTTGTTGTAATTTCTCTGAAATAGCAGGAATATCTTGTTCTGTCAGACCATAAGCGGACAAACGAGTTTTGTTACCCATTACCTCAAAAAAAGCCTCTGTTCTAGCAATAGCCGCATCTGCTTTTTGTTCATCATTGCCATCATGAATGGCAAAAACCGCTTCTGCATACTGCGCTAATTTTGCCATCTTCTGTGCTTTCTTAAACTTCCAGACAGCAGGGATCACAATCGCTAACGTTTGAGCATGGTCTAAACCATATAAACCGGTAATTTCATGACCGATCATATGAGTAGCCCAATCGGTCGGAACTCCGGTTGCCAGTGTGCCATTTAATGCCATGGTTGCTGCCCACATCAGATTGGCTCTGGCATCATAGTTTTGTGGATCTTTAATCGCGACAGGGCCGTCCTCTAGTAATGTACGGAGTAATCCTTCCGCAATACGATCCTGCACCTTTGCATTAACAGGGTAGGTGACATATTGTTCAACTGTATGCACAAAACTATCAACAACCCCATTAGCAATTTGTCGTTGAGGCAAGCTGAACGTGGTTTCAGGATCTAACACCGAAAAACGGGGTTGCACATGAGGTGATTTGAAAAAAAGTTTGTCCTTTGTGGCGGCTTTTGTAACAACGGAACCATTATTCATTTCAGAACCAGTTGCCGCAAGGGTAAGAATGCTGCCTAAAGGTATCGCTTCTTTTACGGTTGCCCCGTAAGTTTGGATAATTTCCCATGGGTCGTTCGGGTAAACAGACGCTGCCGCGATAAATTTACTACCATCAATGACCGATCCGCCCCCGACTGCAAGAATAAAATTAATATTTTCTCGTTTTACTATTTCCACGGCGTTAATAAGCGTTTCATAGTGAGGGTTAGGCTCAATACCACTAAATTCAAATACCGTGGCATGGTCCAACGCAGCTATAACTTGATCATAAACACCATTCTTTTTAATACTACCACCGCCATAAGTCACTAAGACGCGGGCATTGGCTGGGATCTCTTCAGAAATTTTGGCAATTTGACCCTTGCCAAAGTGAATTTTGGTCGTATTTTGATAGGTGAAGTTATTCATTTTTCCCCCGTTGATATACTCTGCATTTGAACAATGTATACGTCTACTAAAGTATCAGACACAGTAAATATCTACTGCGATGAAACCAGACTATATTTACTATTGAAGAAATGCACTTCGTTTGGTGAAAATATACTTATGAATGAAATTCAATAATTTGTAGTAATTATTTATTAGTTTTATTCATAAGTGATATATCTAATGGTGTATGAATGCGTTTGGATTAATTTGATATGATAAGTTTTTTCTAATTTTCTCTTTCTATGTTAAAAGAAAACTTAATCGATCTGTATAATTTTATGCTTGTGGCTGATGAGGCCAGTTTCACAAAAGCTGCTGTTAAGCTCGGTGTTACTCAATCAGCGTTAAGCCATTCATTGAAAGCATTTGAAAAAAGAATGGGTAGCAAATTACTTGAAAGAACCACGCGTAAAGTAGGGTTAACGGTAGTGGGAAAAAAGCTGTTTGATGAGTTGTACACCCATTTCGCTGACATAGAAAATAGTCTTAATATTGCAAGTACTGAAAGTAGTTCACTGATCAGTGTAATAAAGTTAGCAGCGCCAGAAATTGCGGCACATAAGTTACTATGGCCAGTTTTATCTGTCTTTTTAAGCCATCACACAAATGTCAAAATTGAAGTCGATATTATAGATCCCACATGCCAGAATTTTTCTGATTTTGATGCAGTGATTGAAATTGGAGAGTCTATTTATAAAGATAGAAAAACAACTCAACTATCAAAAGAACATAAAATTGTTACTATCTCTTCACCTGCATATATAGAGCATCATGGAGAGCCGAAAATTCCATTTGAAGTTAATAATCATAAAACAATCGGTATCGTTACCCCCTTTCAGTCTAAGAAAACGTTCTGGAAATTCACTCAACATGGCGATGAGATGGTTATTGAAAATGATTTTTCTCTCATTTTCAATACCTACTCACAATTGATCTTGGCAGTAAAAGGCCATGCAGGGATAGCCCATCTACCTCAAATGTTGGTTGATTCGGAGTTGGAATCAGGTGAACTTAAAGCAATATTATCTGATTGGTGCTCATCCATGCCTGGTTTTTATATTCACTATTCTGCCAGTCAATCTTATAACCCTATTTTATCCCAGCTTATTAATTCGTTAAAAAATTATGCAGAAAATGAAATTTTGTGAGTCTGAATGATGAGTTAAGATGTCGCTTGGTTATTTTGTTTTCGAAAAAAGTAATGCCTGTAATAAATAATGCGTCAGATAGGCAACAAAAATGCATATCGAGATTTCATCAGTATAAAAAATGATTCGTGATTCATCAAAGTTAAAAAAAGAGAAATCTATCTTAATTAACAAATAAGAGTACAAGTTGCGCTGTATAAATTGATATAGGCCATAACATGACATTAATATGAAAATTGAAGGCATTATTCTGCCTGCCAGTGTTGATGTCGGTGAAATTGAGAAGATTTTTAAGAAAAAGTTCGATAACATTTTCCAGTGCAGGCCTAAATGCAAACCAATAAGCACCAATCCCCAATGAACACTTGTCATGTGAATTTTTCTAACCAAATCCGAACCGTTGTGAAATATAATGTTAGGCAATAAATGCCGCGAGAGCATTAATCCACTTATAATGGCTGAAGTGAAAACAAAGAGAAGGATTAAGTTTAAAGCAACCTGTAATATTCTGATATTAGGCCAATTCCCATTAGTTAAATTTTTAAACCAATGAACATTTAATGCAACATGTAGTAATACAGCCCCAAGAAATGTCACTCCAAGAATTTCATGAATATACTCCCCCCATAAGTGATAAGCCATAAGTGAAAGTAAAACGAATAACATCCCCAAGTCTTGAACTACTTGAAATTTGTATTTTTTTCTCATGTGCTGTTACCTGATCTTATATTTTAAGGTTATTCAGCCATTCGATAACGTACTTTTCTGTATTAGCATTAGCTATATTGTTACGAAAAATGGCCAGTCCATTATTAACAACATGAGCATTGGGTTGCAGGCGCTTTATCTCGCCGATCGAGCCTGAGAATTGACTGCCACCATGAGTTGTGAAAGGGATGATGGTTTTATCACTGAAATTATATTGCTCAAATAACGTATATAATGCCATTGGCATTTTGTACCACCAGATCGGGTAACCAACGAAAACCACCTGATAATCATTAAGATTATTTATTTTGTTTTTCAGTGCAGGATGGAAATTTTCTTGTTGCTCTTTTTCTGCGTAACGAATTAATGGTTCATGTGTTAGTGGATACGGTTTCACAGTTTCGATACGAAATAAATCACCCTGCGTCTGTTTCTGTATGATTGTGGCTATGTATTCTGTGCTTCCTAACGTTGTTTCATTTTTGGTAATTACACTTGCTCCCGTCATCCCATCAGTATCAGATAAATTGATGCTCTCAGGCTGAGAAAAATAGATGATTAATATTTTTTTATTTGTTAACGATTGTTCCGCTCTTGCACTGAAACAAAACGTAGAAATAAGAAAAAATAGAATAATGTGTTTAATGCTCACGTTTGGACTGTTTGAACTCATAGCGATTCCTTGCTGTTCAGAAAGCATGGTTTTTCTGGGGTGCGAAGATACAAAACATTGAATAATTTAGTTGCTTTATTGAAATAGTAAACTATGGCTTTGATATAGCTCATATGAGTTGTATTCATGAATCAATACATGAAATTGATTCATAAGTATTATCGTGAATTGATGCATTAATGCTTGGTAACGATAAGTCATAATGGCGGCTGTTATTCAACCCTTCGGGTTGGAATGAATTTTTGACTATCTGGACAACCTTATGAATAAGTTTTCTGCTCATCAGAAAGTAGTACTTTCGATAATTTTAGCCAGTTATTTTATCATCATCCTCGATATCTCCGTAGTGATCACCGGATTACCTAAAATTCTGGCAGAACTCCATTTTTCATCTGCAAGCTTGTCCTGGATCCAAAGTGCGTACACATTAACATTTGGTGGTTTTTTACTACTCGGGGCCCGAGCAGGGGATATCCTTGGACGTAAAAAAATGTATTTGATCGGACTCGCAATATTCATTATTACATCGCTAGTGATCAGTATGGCTGAGACACCGGACATAATGCTGTCAGCCCGCGCATTACAAGGTCTTGGTGCTGCTATTTTGGCCCCGTCTACATTAGCCTTGTTATCGGTTAATTTTTCGGATGCTCATGATCGAAGCAGGGCGATGGCTTATTACAGTTCAGTTGCCGGTATCGGGGCCACCGTCGGGTTGGTTGCGGGTGGTATTTTTGCCGACTTATTATCTTGGCGAGTTGGCTTTTTTATCAATGTTCCATTGGGATTGTTGTTGTTTTTTGCCGCTTTAAAACACCTTGAGGAAAGTGAAAAACATTCTGGTCAATTTGATTTAGCTGGTGCAGTGACCTCTACACTGGGTATGAGTGCTTTAGTTTTTGGCATTGTGAATTCTGCAACAGACGGTTGGATGGGATCATTGACTCTGACCTCATTACTCTCTGGCGTGGTGATGTTAGGAATATTTGTATTGAATGAACGCTATGCTGCACAACCAATTATGCCATTACGCTTATTAAATCATCGTATTCGCGCTGGTGCTTATCTCACCCGTATTTTCTTTCTAGGTGGCATGGTCGGTTTTTTCTTTTTTATTACTCAGTATCTTCAATTAGTAAAAGGATTCAGTCCTTTGGCTGCGGGTGCTGCTTTTATGCCTATGACTCTAGTGAGTTTTATTGCAGCTATTCGAGCACAGGTGCTTAGTTTGCGATGGGGAGATACACGTTTACTGCTTACTGGGCTTATGATCACTTTTGCTGGAATATTTTGTCTTACTTATGTCACATCGGATACGAATTATATCACGGGGATCGCACTACCTATGGTGCTAATCGGTATTGGACAAGGTTTTACATTTGCGCCATTGACCGGGTTAGGGGTTTATGACGTAGAAGCGAGAGACACAGGAGCCGCTTCAGGATTGGTTAATGTGTCACATCAAATCGGCAGCTCATTGGGGTTAGGTATTTTAGTTGTAGTTTTTGAGACAACGGTACAAAACAACTCAAGCGATGCAGATGCATTAGCACAGCGGATCGCCAATACCATGACAATGAGTGCATTAATGATCTTCCTAGCTTTGATATCGGTAATTGTGTTGATTGCTCGCCGTGATCGTCAATACGGTATTAAAAATGAACTGTTGTCATAATTGCTGGATCGCGTCATTAAATTAACGCTCTATCTTTTAAATCGGTATCCTGTTTTATTAGTTTGTGCTTACAGTCAATGAGGCTTTGCGGGACGTATGATCAAAGAAAATATCAATGATTTACTTTCTTTTCTCGAAGTTGCTAACGAGAAGAATTTTACCAAAGCAGCCGTTAAGCTCGGGGTTTCCCAATCAGCATTAAGTCATACTGTTAAAGCACTGGAAGAGCGACTAGGCGTGCGGTTGCTAAACAGGACTACCCGCAGTGTTTCATTAACAGAAGCCGGAGAGCGTTTATTAAATTCATTTGCACCGCGAATTACGGAAATGGACGAAGAGCTGATGGCTATCCGGGAACAACAAACTCGACTTAGTGGCAAAATTAGGATCACGACGCCAGAATATGCCGCGCACCATGTGTTATGGCCTTTTTTAGAGACTTTTCTACCTCGATACCCAGATATTCATTTCGAAGTGATTATTGAAAACAGTTTCACGGATATCGTTGCTGAGCGCTTTGATGCTGGCGTTCGTCTGGGTGAGCAAATTGCCAAAGATATGATTGCCACGCGAATTTCTCCAGATTTAAAAATGCAGGTTGTTGCTTCACCGGCCTACTTTGAAAAGAATGAAAAACCCATTACTCCAGAGGATTTGCAAAAGCACCAATGCATTAATTTGAAACCATCACTGGCTCGTGGACTTTACGCTTGGGAGTTTCAAAAAGAAGAGCGCCTGATAAGTGTTAAAGTGGATGGACAACTGATTTTTAATACGTCTTTGCAAATTAAAAATGCAGCCTTAGCCGGTTTTGGGTTGGCTTATCTGCCCTATGATATGGTGAAATCAGAGCTGGATGCAGGTAGTTTGATCGGTGTGCTTCATTCATGGTGCCCGCTGTTTGATGGTTTTCATCTGTATTATCCAAGTAGAAAACAACACACAAAAGCATTTATTTTGTTTCTGGAAGAATTAAAAATTGCACGTGAACTGCGAGGTGGATTTTAAAAATAACCCCTGCTTAATAAAAACAGGGGGGGATGATAAATCAGATCTGGCTGATACCTACGCTTTCACCAATATACAAATCCGGTGTTTCAATTAATTGCATGATGAGATCAGCAATACTCTTTCTCGATATATCATGCCCCTCGAAGGGTTCACCTTTGAAGGTTAATTTATAATCAACAATGTTTTCATTAGTAAACCAGCCCGGTCTAATCACTGTATAGTCTAAATCACTGGCTTCAATTACCGCTGCGGAGTCACGATACGGGTTCAAAATGCTTCTATATTTTTCGCCAGGAACTTCACCATAAATCCCCATTGAACTAATGAATATCAGACGTTTTAATCCGGTTTGGTGCATTGCTTTTATGATTGTTTCTGCCTGTGCTTTCATATCACCACTTAAATTGGCATAAACAACATCTTGTCCTTCCATTGCATATTTAAGTGCTTCAAAATCCATAACATCACCATCTATAATATGTATCCGATCTGGATGTATATTATTCAAACGATAGGAGTTCCGTAAAAACAGAGTCAGTTTAGCATCAGTGTTATCCAGTAAATATCGTGTTGCTACTTTTGCTAAAGAACCATTTGCACCTAAAATTAATACTTTCTTCATGTTGATATGACTTTGTTTTGCCAATTATTAAATTGTTATTTTCTTATCATCGATGAATGATTTCTATCATCAAAAGTAAGTTAAAGAATTCCAAAAAATGGAATTCTTATTGATTTTTTTCTAAGAAGGGTGCAAATAAGTTCCTTCTTGGCGAAAACATGAAAATTTAATTAAATTAAATAAATTCAATTGGTTAAAAATCACGATTTCTTACACTGGGGACTTATTCGCATGTTCCCTCAACGATGGCCGGATTTTGGCTTACGGCGCCATGGGCGAGGAAGGGCAACCACAAACTCAAGCGGCTATTATCTGGCGCCATCTTTATCAGCAGTTATCGATATTGCCACTGATCCTCGTTCTGATGGTGTGGCATTAACCGCCACAGTGAATTAATTTTTCCGGAGAATAGTCCATGTTAGATATTCAGGCTTTCGATCAAATCAATCCTCCCGTTCGCCTGTTGATGGGGCCCGGACCAATCAACGCTGATCCACGGGTTTTGCGCGCCATGTCGTCACAACTGATCGGTCAGTATGATCCGGCGATGACCGAGTATATGAACCAGACCATGGCGTTGTATCGTGCACTCTATAAAACCAATAACGAATGGACATTCCTGATCGACGGCACTTCCCGTGCAGGCATTGAGGCCATGCTGGTTTCAGCAATTCGCCCCGGCGATAAAGTATTGGTGCCAGTGTTTGGCCGCTTTGGTGATCTGCTATGCGAAATCGCTCGTCGCTGCCGCGCTGAAGTGCATACCCTCTCAGTACCATGGGGTGAGGTGTTTGATCCGCAAATGGTGGAAGATGCGATTATTGCGATCAAGCCGCGGGCATTACTCACTGTTCAAGGCGATACCTCGACCACCATGCTGCAACCGCTGGCCGAACTCGGTGAGATCTGCCGTCGTCACGATGTGCTGTTTTATACCGATGCCACCGCTTCTTTCGGTGGCAACCCGATGGAAGTGGATAATTGGGGGCTAGATGCAGTTTCGGCGGGTTTACAGAAATGTCTCGGTGGTCCGTCAGGTAGCTCGCCAGTGACATTGAGTGATCGTTTTGCCGCCGAGGTTAGAAAACGCAAACACGTCGAGCAGGGGATCCGTAACGCCAACCATCAGGACGGCTGTGATGAGATCATCTATTCCAACTATTTTGATTTGGGCATGATCATGGATTACTGGGGGCCGGAGCGTCTGAACCACCACACCGAAGCGACCAGTATGTTATTTGGTGCCCGCGAATGCGCCCGTATCATTCTTCAGGAAGGCATCGATGCCTGTATTGCCCGTCACAAGCTGCATGGTGATGCGTTGCTGGCTGGTATTCAGGGTATGGGCTTAAAACCCTTCGGCGACCTGAAACATAAAATGAATAACGTATTGGGCGTTTACATTCCTGAAAACGTACATGGTGAGCAGATCCGTCAGACCTTGTTGAATGATTTCGGCATCGAGATCGGCACTTCGTTTGGGCCGTTGCACGGCAAAATCTGGCGTATTGGCACCATGGGTTACAACGCGCGTAAAGATACCGTATTGCTGACACTGTCTGCGCTGGAAGCGGTATTAAACTGGTTTGGTTTTAAAACGGTTCAGGGTGCTGCGCTGCAGGCATCATGGGATGTCTATGCCTCTGCCGAGGTCTGATATGGAAGCCGGCCCCGCATTTTTGATCGCTGCAATGAGCTGGCACTCCTCAGTGAAGATACTTACGCGTTAACGCGCGTCTATCTTTCAAAACAACATCAGCAAGCCAATCAGCTGGTGGGGGAATGGATGCGCGATGCCGGAATGCAGGTCTGGTAGGACGCCGTTGGCAATATCTTTGGACGGAATGAAGGAACAGAACCTGAAGCCCTGGCCTTGTTGCTCGGCTCACATCTCGACACCGTACGAAATGCCGGAAAATACGATGGTTACGGCTATTGAATTGGTGTCTCGCTTCCATCAGCAGAATAAGCGTTTTCCTTTCGCCATCGAAGAGGCGGGCTTCGGTGATGAAGAAGGGGTCCGGTTCGGAGTTGACCTTTTTGGGCACAACATGGTGTTGCATGGTGTCATCACATCAAAACGTCACGAGGATTGGCGTGTTAAGAATGGAGTAATTACTTGATGTTAGCTGGTATATATTCGAAAACTTTATATTGGTTCTTACCAGCCATCTTAGCTTGATACATAACTTGGTCTGCTTGGGAAAGCAGTTGCTCTGCAGTTACTTTGTTGTTTTGTGGATAGAAAGTGGCACCGATGCTTGCTGATACATGGTGAATATAGTCATCGACCTGAATTGGTTGTGCTGCGGCAACAAGTAAACGTTTGAGCAGATGAAGGCTTGAATCAATATCTTTGAGATCCAGCATTATTGAGACAAATTCGTCACCGCCGATCCGCGACAACGTATCTCCCTCACGCAAGACTTGCCCCATGTTAGTAGCCACACCTTTCAGTATCTGATCACCTGTTGCATGACCAAACTGATCATTGATCTGTTTGAAGCCATCGAGGTCGATGTAAACCACGAAAAGGCCAAGGTTGCGTCGTAATGTCTGGGCCATGGCTTGATTAAGTCGATCGGCTAATAACAGTCGGTTTGGAAGTTGGGTCAACAGATCATAGTGGGCAATATACTCGAGTTGTTCTTGTCGATTTTTTAATAACGTGATGTCAGAAAAAAGCCCGATGTAATTTTGCAATTGTCCATCGCTACTCATGACTTTACTGATGCTGAGCATTTCTACATACACTTCTCCGTTTTTACGCCGGTTCCAGATCTCCCCATGCCATTCTCCATTTTTCTCTAGTTCGTACCAGAGTGATGTATAAAAGCTCTTTTCGTGCAATCCGGACTTAAGTATGCGAGGTGTCTGGCCGAATACTTCATTTCGGCTGTAACCTGTGATTGCCGTAAAAGCATCATTAACGTCGAAGATCGTGGTGTCTGGTTGCGTGATCATGATGCCTTCACGCGAATGGGTAAAGGCAGTCGCGGCCAGCTGTAAACGAAGGTTCGATTGTTTACGCTCAGTGATATCGGTTAATGTGCCTGAGGTGCCAATTATGTTGTTATTGTCATCAAGGGTCAGACGGGCAAAAACTTCTATCCATCGAAAGCTGCCATTCTGATGCAGATAACGTACTTCATGACGACAGTAATCTTTTTTGCGTTCGATCAGTGGGGTAAATCGTTCTTGATTTTGTTGCCGATCATCAGGATGAACATAGTTTAGGAACAATGTATCAAGGCTTGTATGGACCGGAAAGCCAGTAACTTCCGTCCACGCAGGATTTAAGAATGTCCATAAACCTTGCGCATCCGTTTGGAATACGACTTCTTTCACATTGTTTACAACCGATGCATAACGCGCCTCACTCTGCGCCAGTTTGGCGTTCTTTTCGCCCAATAGTGCTGTTTGGTTGTCTACCCGCCGCTGGATCAGGTTATTTCTGCCTGTTACGCCAAGCAAGATAATTTGCAGCATGGACGTGAGCAACAGCCCGACAATACCCGTGATCCAAGCTAATATTGGACGGTTCTGTTGCAGATATATCGCATTTGGAAATACGCTCAGATTCCATTGTCGATCAGCTATGGATATTAATGTTTGCCAATTTAAAGGTGGCGGTGTTTTATCTATCGTATTTTGCGACGAATAAAGTAACCGATCCTCAGGAATCGCGCTGGGGTCGGTAATTTCTAATTCGATCCCGGCAGGGATCATCCCCTGTGTCGCTATCTCAATCAATTCGTCCACTTTGATCACGGCGACTGCAAATCCGGCTAAAGATTTGTCTGTTTGGACGATATTCTGAATTCCTTCGTTTAATTTGACTGGTGTTAAAACTAAGATTCCCGGTTTGTTTTTTTTGGCTTGGACAAGGTTTATTTTCGCAGTAGCTGTAGGAAGACCTGTCTGTCGACTACGTTGAATCGCATCATGCCGGAGTTGCTCGGAATTGATATTGAAACCAATTGCTTTGCTGTTTTCCTGAAACGGAGAAATGAAAGCTACTGCTACATACTCTGCTCGATGTGGTGCAGGAGCTAATATTCCCTCCATATTTCGTTCCATTATTTGGGGTACTTTGACAGCATAACGTTGCGCTAAATCACTTTCGAAGAACTGCCTTTGTGCATCGGTTAACAGTAGATTGAAACTTAGCGCGGCAATATCAGAATGAGTCTTTAATACGGAATGAGTGAATTGGTTGAATTGAGTAAGGGTCATGTTGGGAGTTACTTCGATGAAACTGGCCATAGAAGTAAGGATTTCTTGAAGCGCTACGATATGGTTGTTAAGAAGATGAGTTAGTTTTTCTCCATGTGCCTTTATATCTCGATTGAGATTAACTTGTTCCCAGTGCGAGACATAAAGGAATGTAGTTGATGCCACCATCAGCATCACAATAGTTGGAACAGTGATTGTTCTTAGTCGTGTAGACCATGATGTTTTTTTTCGGTGGATCCATCCTATCGTAAGTGGCGTAAACAAAAGAACGCCAAGAGTGTCGCCGACGTACCAATTCCACCAGCCAAAACGCCATTCACCTGTATCGACAAGCCCTGACATAACTAGGCATGCAGTGCCTACAGATGCTGAAATGATACATGCCAAAGGCCCTACGATGAGCAGAAAATGGATAATGTTTCGTTCACTTTCTAGAATCTGCCATTTATTCCCAAGTCGATATTGAACCAGCAAACGAGCACATAAATCTTGAATTACCGAACCCGTAGCAACGCCGACTGCAACCCAAACGCAGGTTGTAGAGAGTGAGCCGTGGATGAGCGCAACCTCTAGGTTCAACATTAACGAACCGAACCATATTGCTGGCAATATGATGGGACCAAAATACAGTGTCAGTGCAATTGATAACCCAGCAGCAGGAAACACCGGGCTTGCATAACCGGGCGGGATTGCGAGAACAAGACCTGCACTACCAAGTAATACATAGCCAAGGGTAGTGGCTAGCATCAATAAGAAACTTGGTCGTCTATCGAGAGAATAAATGTTCGATATGGTCCGTTGTGTATGCATATTTTCCTTGTGTAGTGGTTAACAGCATCAAGGGAACTAGAAGTTCTTAATACATAAATCATGTCGTAATTATATGTTAATAAAGTGGAAATGAAGGTTTGATTTTATTCTCATTTTGTTTGTGTGATTTACCACACTTTTAGTCAGGATATCGTGGGGCTATTAGATGTCGCTGGAAGCACATGGCTAGGCTGGGCGTGTTACAGCAGGAGCCTTGTGCAGCCATAAGATTGCAAAAAGAGGCTATATGAGGAGTGATATCCGAAGTTCTTTGGGGAAGCGAAGCTGTCTTAATTCAAGCGGAAAGGGGACTCTTGTGTAGTAGTTCCCGTTACGGTTTCGAAGCAGGTAGCTAGCCATAGTTGTGACACTCGATTGTGACACCAGCTAATTCACATGCTCCAGAAACAAAAAAACCTCTTATTTATAAGAGGTTAATTCGTAAGAAGATGGCGGTGAGGGAGGGATTCGAACCCTCGATACGTTGCCGTATACACACTTTCCAGGCGTGCTCCTTCAGCCACTCGGAAACCTCACCATATTTTAGTCTATGGGAAACGCACTGCGTATTACCCTTTCGACGGGGCGCTACTCTAGGTCAAAGGGCATATATGGTCAATGCTTTTTTGTGAAAAAATCATCGCACTAGGTGGTTTTCCTGCTCATCCGTATAATCACTGTTCAGATCGATAAAAAGGTAAACAATGAATGCGACTGCAAGTAACGTGTGAAGATCGATTAGGGCTAACCAGAGAGTTACTGGCACAGTTAGAAGATAACCAAATTGATCTCCGCGGCATTGAAATTGACGTGGCGGGAATTATTTATCTGCATTTGCCCGATGTTGATTTTGCTAACTTGCAGAAACTCTTACCTGATCTACGCCGTATTACGGGTGTTACCGACGTAAAAACGGTCGCCTACATGCCTTCAGAGCGAGAACATCACGAAATCAAGGCATTAATGAAAGCATTGCCAGATCTGGTTTTTGCGCTCGATATTAAAGGGCGTCTTACGCAAGCCAACGATGCAGTGCTGAATATTCTGCGGTTATCACTGAAAGATATACAAGGTGTTCAGGCCGGCAGTTTTCTCAAAGGTTTTGCTTTTCTGCAATGGTTTGCATCGGGCAATCCACAACCAGAAACGTGCAAACTGATTTTTGCCAGTGAAGAGTTTCTGGCAGATATTCTGCCGATCTCTATTCCTGATTCACAAGGCACCGATCATTTGGCTGGCGCGGTTGTGGTGCTGAAGTCTGCTCGGCGGGTAGGGCATCACTTCAACTTATTGCATAGCTACGATGACAGCAGTTTTGAATATTTTTGCGCTGAAAGTCAGCTCATGCAGCAATTATTGCATCAGGCTCGTCGTTTTGCGATGCAAGATCAGCCCTTACTGATCATGGGCGAAACCGGATCAGGTAAAGAGATGTTGGTGCGGGCTTGCCATCGAGCCAGTTTAAGGGCCGGTGGCCCCCTGTTAACGCTAAATTGCGCGGCATTACCCGATGATGTGGCAGAGCATGAATTGTTTGGTTCGGCTGCCGGTGCATTTGGCCCTGATTGGCCGGGTAAGATGGGCTTGCTGGAACAAGCTAGCGGGGGGGCCTTCCTGCTGGATGAAGTCGCTGAGATGTCGCCGTTACTGCAAAGTAAGTTGTTACGTGTGCTGCAAGATGGTCGCTTCCATCGCGTCGGGCAGGAAAGTGAAGTGGCCGTGGATGTCCGGCTTTATTGCACTACGCGGAAATCGTTGGCAGAACAGGTGCGCAAAGGGTTGTTTCGGGAAGATCTGTTTTTCCGTCTCAATGTCTTGACGCTAGAAATGCCGACATTGCGGCAACGCTTAGCCGACATCATGCCGCTTGCACAACAGTTCTGTAGCCGCATCAGTGATGAACTACAACGTCGTCGCCCGCGCTTTTCCCGTTCAATGACCGAGTTCTTAAACAGTTATCCCTGGCCGGGGAATGTACGTCAGCTGAAAAATGCGTTGTATCAGGCGCTAACCTTATTGGAAGGCGAGGAACTGACGCCTGATATGTTGCGTTTACCGTTGATGGATGCCCATGAATCAGCGGCGGAGCAGTGGTTTGAAGGTTCTTTACCCGAAGCCACCAAACGCTTCGAGCGGCTGATGTTGGAACGACTCTATCCGCTTTATCCTTCCAGCCGTCAATTAGCGCAACGTTTGGGCCTTTCGCACACGGCGGTAGCGAATAAATTGCGTGATTATGGTTTGAATAAAAAGGATGCAACATAACGGGCAGCTAAGGCCCGCATTGCTATTCTGCGGTACCGATCGGCTGTGATATTAAATTGATATCCCGATCATCAATTTGTAGATACCAAAGATCGGTATTCCAATCGCCCAACACAATCCGGCGAACTTTTTGCCGATTTTCCAATGACAACTCATGGATCATCGGTCGATGCGTATGGCCATGGATCATCAAAGTTGCCTGATATTGCTCAAAACAATCATTCACGCTGCTGGGGGTCACATCCATGATGCTGCGACTTTTTTGTTGCTTACCTTTGTGGCTACCTTGCCGGATTTGTTGTGCAATCTTGACCCGACGTGATAACGGTAAATGTAAAAACACCCATTGCAGCCAAGGCCAGCTGGTGATGCGCCGAAAGCGTTGATAGGCCTCATCATCGGTACACAGCTGATCGCCATGCAACAATAACGTTCTTTCACCGACTATTTCGCAAGCGTAGATCGGCGGTAACAGCGTCATACCACATTCCCGGGCAAAGCGTTTGCCGATCATGAAATCCCGATTGCCATGAGAATAGAATAACCGGCAGCCCTGCTCAGAAAGCATTTTTAACGCCAGGGTGATTTGTTGTTGCAGCGGTGATTGCTCATCGTCGCCGATCCAGAATTCAAATAAATCGCCGAGAATATACAGCTCATCAGCTTGCTGTGCTTTGGTGGCTAAAAAATGAATAAAGGCGTTAGTCAGATCAGGGCGAGCTTCACTGAGATGCAGATCAGCAATAAAAAGTTTTGTCATGAGAGTTCATTAAAAGAGCCATACCGCAGTAATACGGTATGGCAGACTGAGATTATTCAGCGATAGTTACGTTTTCGATAACAACGTCTTCTTTCGGCACATCCTGATGCATACCGTAACGACCCGTTTTCACGGCTTTGATCTTGTTAACGATGTCCATACCGTCGGTGACTTGAGCAAATACACAGTAGCCCCAACCAGACATTGATTCAGATTTGAAATCAAGGAAGGTATTGTCAGCTACGTTGATAAAGAATTGCGCAGAAGCAGAATGTGGCTCTTGAGTACGCGCCATGGCAATGGTGCCAACTTTATTAGAAAGACCATTGTTTGCTTCGTTCTTGATTGAAGCGCGGGTATCTTTTTCTTCAAAACCTGGCGCATAACCGCCACCCTGGATCATGAAACCATCGATAACACGGTGGAAAATAGTGCCGTTGTAATGACCATCACGGCAGTATTGCAGGAAGTTTGCTGCAGTAACTGGTGCTTTGTCGTTAAACAGTTCCAGAGTGATATCGCCAAAATTAGTGTGCAGGGTAATAGACATGAGGTCGCCTCTTGATAATTTGTTTGCTGATTCTAGCGTATGCAGCGATGACACAAAAGCGACATGTTAAATCCCGGTTACTGAGCCAGCAGATTCTTTTGTTGCTAACACCATGCAAAGTGAAAGGAAACCAAAGGTGCAATCTGTAGCTCACTTCTTTAGAATGTCGTCATTATTATTCGATACGGTGACATTATGCTGAAGATATACAACACCCTGACTCGCCAGAAAGACGAATTCAAGCCAATCCAGCCCGGCAAAGTGGGCATGTATGTCTGTGGTGTCACTATCTACGATTTGTGTCATATCGGTCATGGTCGCACTTTTGTTGCTTTCGATGTGGTTGTGCGTTATTTGCGTTATCTCGGTTATGACGTGACCTTTGTGCGTAACATTACCGATGTCGATGACAAAATCATTAAACGGGCGGCAGAAAATGCGGAAAGCTGCGATACATTAACCGAACGCCTGATTGCCGAAATGCACGCAGATTTTGATGCGCTGAAATTACAGCGCCCGGATATTGAACCGCGTGCCACTCAGCATATCGGTGAAATTATTGCGTTGGTGAACTCACTGCTTGAGCAGAACTATGCGTATGTTTCCGATAATGGTGATGTGCTGTTTTCCATCGACAGTTTCCCCGAATATGGCCGTTTATCAGGTCAGGACATCGAACAACTGCAAGCCGGTGCGCGTGTTAATGTAGAAGAAAGCAAACGCAATCCGATGGATTTTGTGTTGTGGAAAATGTCGAAACCGGGTGAACCAATGTGGGATTCACCATGGGGCGCGGGTCGCCCTGGCTGGCACATTGAATGTTCTGCGATGAACTCCAAACATCTGGGACACCATTTTGACATTCATGGCGGTGGGTCAGATCTGCAATTCCCGCATCATGAAAATGAAATCGCCCAGAGCTGCTGTGCACATCACACACCGTATGTGAATACCTGGATGCACTCCGGCATGGTGATGGTCGATGAAGAGAAAATGTCCAAATCACTGGGCAATTTCTTCACCATCCGCGATGTGCTGAAAGTCTATGATGCCGAAACCGTGCGTTACTTCCTGATGTCAGGCCATTATCGCAGCCCATTGAACTACTCTGATCTTAACCTGCAGCAAGCTCGCGCGTCACTGGAACGTTTATACACGGCACTGCGTGGCGTCGAGGATGGTGCTGAGCAAGCTGCGCTTTCGGCACCGTTTGATGAACGTTTCAAAGCCGCAATGGATGATGATTTCAATACACCGGAAGCTTATTCCGTGTTGTTTGATTTAGCGCGTGATCTGAACCGTACCAAACAAGAATCAGCTTCTGATGCATCCGCTTTAGCGGCTTGCTTGCGTCGTCTTGGTGGCGTGTTAGGTCTTCTGCAACAACAACCTGAGCAATTCCTGCAATCCGGTGCTGCCGCTGTTGCGGATGATGTCGCGGAAATTGAGCTGTTGATAAAAACCCGCAATGACGCGCGTGCCAGTAAAAACTGGGCGTTAGCTGACGAAGCGCGAAATAAATTAACTGAGATGGGCATCGTGCTGGAAGATGGCGCTCAAGGCACTACTTGGCGTCGTAAGAGCTAAATCATTTCCTGCACTTGATAGAAAGGCTGGCCGAAATAAATAGGCTGGCCTTTTTTATTTAAAATCCAACATATGATAATGATTAACTAAATTCCGGTATTCCGTACTTTCGCGGACTTCGGTTAAGGCTTTCTGATAATTATTGATCACGTTATCGCTGGTGGAGCGATTAAATGCAAAACAATCCGTCATTCGCTGCAAAACTAATTCTTTAGGGTAATCGACAGGGCTTAAACCCATTTGCTGTATGGTGGCATAAACCACGGGTTCATAAGCGGCAATCATGTCAATTTTTCCTGACTGCAACAGACGAATCAGTTGCTCGGTATTTCGGGCTTTAACTAACCGACTTTTATTGTAGGTTTTTGCAATAACAACATCTTCCGCAATATCCGCACGGATAACGCCAATGGTCAGATCATTAATGGCAGCTGTTGAGGTGAGATCGAAATTGTCTTTTTTTCGTCGAAAGAGCGCGACGCCAGACGTGCTGATCGGGCACACCCATTTAAACATGTTTTCACGATCTGCCGTGCGTGAAGTGGCAAACAGCACACTGCCTGGTTCAGTTTGCGCGATATAATAGGCACGCGCCCATGGTAAAAATTTGATGGGTTGTTGTGGTTCATCCAGCTGCCGCCAAATTAATTTCAGTAACTCAACTGAAAAACCTGCGGCTTTCTGCTGGTCATTTTCATAATTCACCGGTGGGTTTTGTTCACTAATAAAAGTTAATGGCATTGGCGCGGCATGAGCCAAAGCGATGAATGTATATGCGGGGAGCAGCCAGAATAATTTCAATATGGTGTTCTCCGGAAAATATATTTTACAAAAAGACATAATACATCCCATAAGGGATATAGTTGATAGTATCAGTAATAGCAAATAATCGCCTATTTACAAATAGTTAGTTGGCTATGGTGTATATAAAATGAAGATTTTGTTGATTGAAGATGATGCATTGTTGTTGGGCGGGTTACAAAAAGCACTGGAACAACAGCAATATTGTTGTGATGTCGCAACCAGTATAAAAACGGCGCAACAGCATACATTAGATGATTATGAGTTGATCATCCTCGATCTTGGGCTGCCGGATGGTGATGGATTAACGCTGTTAAAACAATGGCGCCAACAAGGCTGTAAGTTGCCGGTCTTAATTTTAACTGCTCGTGATTCGTTAGAAGATCGAGTAAAAGGTTTGGATCAAGGTGCGGATGATTACCTGATCAAACCATTTGCTTTGGCGGAATTATTGGCCCGAGTACGCGCATTAATGCGCCGTCGCTTTGAGAAAACAGAAAACTCACTGCTGTTCGGTTCATTGAAACTAGATATGACACATCATCAGGTTTGGCTAAACGAACAAGAATTGACACTCACACGAATGGAATATGCCATTCTAAGACGCTTGATGTTGCACCCGGGCAAAACGGTACAGCGTGACCGCTTACAGCAAGACCTTTATGACTGGCATGATGATATTGGCTCCAATACGCTGGAGGTTTATATTCACCATCTGCGTCGCAAAATTGGTGCTGGCACGATTAAGACTATTCGGGGTGAGGGTTATCGACTTGAACAACAAGCAGAATAGCTTATCCCGGAGATTGCTGATTAGTTTAGGTGCTATCATTTTTTTTACCCAAACCATCACTATTGCCTGGTTATTGCACGAAGATCGAGAACTACTAGAACGTACATTACGTCGTCTGGGACAGCCTGAATCAACATTACATCTACTACATGGTACAAACAGAGAGATGTTGAGTGCGTTGTTGGTGCCAACAGCCATAGAGTTTTTACTCAGTTTAGTTGTTGCGTGGTTCATGATTAATTGGATCGTCGCGCCATTAAAGAAATTAACAGATCAACTGCAAGAACGCAGTGTAGAACAATGGCAACCCTTTGATGTAGGGGGGCGTAGTACCGAAGTGGAAGCCATTACTGGCGCATTAAATGGTTTGATGCAGAAACTTCAGCAGGCATTTCAGCGAGAGCGCCAATTTACTGCCGATGTATCGCATGAACTCAGAACACCAATTGCCGGAATTCGGTTAAACCTTGAGTTATTAGCATTACAGCATCCGGCAGAAATTGATCCACTTATCGCGCGTCTTGATGGTATGCAACATACCATTGAACAATTGCTGACTATGGCGCGTTTAGAGCAACAAATGGTGATGGGGTTGCAAGCTCAGGTTGATTTGGTTCAAGAGGTTATCTTGCCTGTTCAACATGAGCTTACTGAGTTATTGCGGTCTCGTAGGCAAACTATAACTTTACATCTTCCTGATTCATTGATGGTTATCGGTGATAAGACTTTATTGCGTATGCTGATAAGGAATCTAGTCGAGAATAGCCACCGGTATGCGGATAGTGGCTCGGCTGTGACCATTCAATTATCAGAGGTAAACGGCTGCCCGCAATTACGTATTCAAGATATTGGTACGGGAGTTGATGAAACAGCAATTATTTCATTAACCAATGCATTCCAACGCTTTGATCAACGAGGAAATGGGGCAGGGCTAGGGTTAAATATTGTTGCCAGAGTCTGCGCTTTGCATCAGGCCACGCTGCGTATCGAAAACCACCATGAACCTCATGGTCTCATCGTTGAAATTACTTTCCCGCCCGTAAATAACCAGCAGTAAATAAAAAAGGGCTGAAACAGTTCAGCCCTCTATATCATGATCATGTTATCTACACAGTTTAGCTGTGGTATTGCTCACAAGCTTGCAGTGTATTTTCAATGAGTGTGGCAACTGTCATCGGGCCAACACCACCAGGAACGGGTGTGATAAAGCTGGCGCGTTGTGCCGCTGTTGCATATTCCACATCGCCGACGAGTGTGCCGTTAGATAAACGATTAATACCGACATCCAATACGATCGCACCAGGTTTGATCCATTCACCAGGAATGAATTCTGATTTACCTACCGCAACTGCCAAGATATCAGCCTGACGAACAAACTGTTCTAGGCCTTTGGTAAAACGATGACAAGTTGTTGTTGTGCAACCAGCCAATAACAGCTCCAGCGTCATTGGGCGACCAACAATATTTGAGGCACCAACGATAACTGCATGCAGGCCTTTTAATTCAACACCAGTGCTTTCAAGCAGGGTGATCATACCTTTAGGGGTGCAAGGACGTAGTGCAGGAATTCGCTGGGCTAAGCGGCCCACATTGTAAGGATGGAATCCATCAACATCTTTATCGGGAACAATACGCTCGATCACTTGTGTCGAATCGAGGTGTGCCGGAAGTGGTAGTTGAACTAAAATACCATCTACCGCAGGATCAGCATTTAATGTATCGATCAGTGCAAGAAGTTCATCTTGTGTGGTCGTTGCTGGCAGATCGTAAGAACGGGAAATAAAGCCTACTTCTTCACAAGCGCGGCGTTTACTGCCGACATAAACCTGTGACGCAGCATCTTCGCCAACTAATACAACCGATAAACCGGGCGCTCGTAAACCATTTGCCTTTCGTTCCGCGACGCGGGCAGCTACATGCTGACGCACAGACAGGGCAATCGCTTTTCCATCAATGATTTTTGCAGACATACCTTCCACTCACCTTGCTTTGCTGGGGCATATTGTCGCATTTTTTTTACAATAAGGTTAGTGCATAAACAACCGCTTACCTTAGTCGTTTAATATCTGAACACTCAACTCTTTTTCATGAAAAAGAGTTTGACGATCAAAGGGAGAGTCTATAATATCCGCCTCCGTTGTCGGACGCCTACAACAGAACAACAGTCGGTGATTAGCGCAGCCCGGTAGCGCATCTGGTTTGGGACCAGAGGGTCAAAGGTTCGAATCCTTTATCACCGACCATTCTTCCAGTGCGCCCTTAGCTCAGTCGGATAGAGCAACGGCCTTCTAAGCCGTGGGTCACAGGTTCGATTCCTGTAGGGCGTACCAACGATAAGTTGTTCGCTTTAAGTGGTAAGGCAACACAGTTCGATGGTGGCTATAGCTCAGTTGGTAGAGCCCCGGATTGTGATTCCGGTTGTCGTGGGTTCGAGCCCCATTAGCCACCCCATTTAAAGAATACAGCGCGGAAGTGGCGAAATTGGTAGACGCACCAGATTTAGGTTCTGGCGCCGCAAGGTGTGAGAGTTCGAGTCTCTCCTTCCGCACCATTCTTTAGATAAAACAATAAACCAGCGAAAGCTGGTTTTTTTGTGCCTGCAATTTGTCATATCCCAAGCTGTGCATTCAATTAGTTTGCATATTTCCAAATCAGTACATCCCTCTCATCTGACCTTTGGTTGCTTAACTGGGTCTGTAAATTCATCCCAGAAATGCCATAGCGTTAAGATTGGATGCTGGATCAGCATTCTTGGGCCGGAAAAACGCATTACAGTACGAATTTTTTCCCGCATTTTACTTTGATAACAATGAATTGGACATTTAGCGCATGTCGGTTTATCTGCTTTAAACCGGCATTTATCAATACGATTCATTGCATAATCAGTAAGTATCTGACATTCAGAACACAGTCGATTGCTTTCATGGTGACATCGACAATAGATTCCAATCATTACTCGGATAGTTCTGCGTTCTCGATCCAGGCGGTTTTGTTTTCTTCGTATATGTTCAGCAGTCATAAGTCGCGCTTATCTGTTTAAGCTTTTGTTACTGCTAATATATTATTTCTGAAATTCCTACACAAATAACCAACGTTATTGAGACGAAAAAAAACCGGAGAAATATCTCCGGCTTAAGTTATTCAGCTCTTTTAACTCGCCAGTTAGCTGTTTCTACGACAACCAGAAATAAGATCTAATTCTGGTTTATAAGTGGAGGTAGCCACGCCAGTTAAACTCAGCAAACTATGTGACAAGAAATCTTGTGATACTTGTTTACTCTGAGCCTCTTTACGTAAGCAATCGGTATCAATCTGTTTTTCTTTGGCGTAGTTATCAGATAACCACAGTAAACCCGGTACATGTGTTTGCTCTTCAGGTGCCAATGCGTAAGGGGTGCCATGTAAATACAGACCCTTCTCACCCAATGATTCACCATGATCGGACATATACAACATGCTGGTGTTGTATTCACTGCTATTCGCTTTTAATAAGGCGATCACTTGCGACAACATGTAATCGGTATAGGCAATCGTGTTGTCATAGGTGTTGACCAGTTCATCATGCGAACAATTTTGAATGTCACTCCGTTCACAATCAGGAGTAAAAATGCGATGAGAAGCAGGATAACGTCGGTAATAAGTTGGACCATGACTACCGATCAGATGTAACGCAATTAAGGTATCTTTTCCTTTCGCTTCTGCCAGTAAACGTTTTAATTCCGGCAGCATGACTTCGTCAAAACAATAAGTCCCATCACACAACGGCGACTTCGTTTTAATATCAATATTAAGTGTAGGAACTCGTGCGCAGACGCCTTTACAGCCACTGTCGTTATCAATCCACTGAACATTCAACCCAGCGCGGTGGATCACATCCAACACGTTATCCTGTGTTTCTGCTCGGCTTTCGTCATAGTTTTTCCGTCCCATAAAGGAAAACATGCAAGGTACGGAAACGGCAGTCGCAGTGCCGCACGAAGAAACATGGCGGAATGAGATCATCCCCTCTGGGGCGGTAAAACGATTGGTGTCGCGTGAATAGCCATTGTATTGATAATTCATCGCACGTGCGGTTTCACCTAACACCATTACGGTCATTTGTGGTTTTGTTACCGTCGACGGTACGGCTTTTTTCGCGTCTAACCCTAATTGCTGATACACCAACGGTGTCGTGAAATACGTTTCTTTAACGTATTTATAACCACTCCAGGTGTATTGGGTTGGTACGATATATTTTTGCAAAAACTTATTGTTGCGGCCAACAGAGGCATAATCCTGATAATAGAAGAACGCAATGATCAGTAACCCGAGCAGCGAAAGGCTGATAACGGCAAATTTAGTCAAAACCTCTTTCAGCAAAGGGCGATAAATGATTTTTGTTCTTGCAATCAAAAATGCGGGAATGATACCGGTCAGCAGAAAACAGATAATCAGCGATGGGTTCAAATAACTCGAAGCTTCCGACATGTTGGTCTGTGCGGAATTTTTTATCATCCCATAGTCAAACACTGTGCCGTAGGTTAGACCCGCATAAGCAACCAGTGAAGACGTGAGAACTAAAGCGATAAATATAGGTTTACTAAGGTATTTTATCGTAAACAGCGAAAACAGAATGTTTAATGCAAACAGAACAAACAAAGGGATTGAGATAATAAAGCCTGTTTTTACATTCTCAATTGAGTTTAATACTTTCCATGATTCCCGAAAGAATGGGTAATTCAAAATTAATGTAAAATAACTCGCCAATAACAACGTAAGGTACTGACTTTTAAGTTGAAATCTCAAATTCACTCTGTGACCTGTTTAAGTATGTAAAATGATGCGTGACTATAGTGTAAACAACAAACCTTAACAGAGAATTAAGTCGGGATTTTGATTTTTAATCAGCAATAAATGTTGGCATTTGCCACGAGACTAACGGATTGGAACAATGTTGGAGGGAAAAATGAACCCCGGCAAAATGCCAGGGTTCATATGAGGGTGATTGAATATTAACCTTCGATTTCGATTAAAACATCACCTGGGTTAACGCGGTCGCCTTTAGCAACGTGAACCGCTTTTACGTTACCAGCGATTGGCGCCAGAATTTCACTTTCCATCTTCATGGCTTCAGTGACTAGCAGCGGTTGACCAGCTTTCACTTTGTCACCCACATTGACCAGCACATCAACAATGTTACCCGGCATAGCGGTGCTGACATCACCCGGTGCCGCCGCTTGTTTACGTTTGTTGCTGGCTCCTGAACCGACATAAGCATTCAGTGGTTCAAAGACTACTTCTTCTGGCAAACCATCGATCGACATGTAGAAATGGCGTTTATTGTCGCTCTTAATACCGATGCCGGTAATGTCGATATGATAGCTTTCGCCATGTACATCAATCACAAACTCGGTTGGCATACCTTCTTTCGCGACAGGTTGTTCCGCGGCGGTACCAGGCATTGGTAACAAGGCTTCTGGTGTCAGCGTGCCAGCTTCACGTTCGCTCAGGAATTTACGGCCAATATCCGGGAACATGGCGTAAGTCAGCACATCTTCTTCTGTTTTTGCCAGGGCGCCAATTTCAGTACGTAGCTTAGCCAGCTCTGGTTTTAGCAGGTCGGCAGGGCGAACATCGATCACTTCTTCGTTGCCGATCGCCTGATGTTGTAACGCTACATCTACTGGTGCCGGTGATTTACCGTAGCGACCTTGCAGATAGAGTTTTACTTCATTGGTGATGGTTTTGTAACGTTCACCCGCTAATACGTTGAACACCGCCTGAGTACCTACGATTTGAGAGGTTGGCGTCACCAGCGGTGGGTAACCCAGATCTTTACGTACTTTAGGGATCTCATTGAACACTTCGTTAATGCGATGAAGAGCACCCTGTTCTTTCAGCTGGTTGGCCAGATTGGAAACCATGCCGCCCGGCACCTGATTGACCTGAACGCGAGTGTCTACGCCGGTAAATTCGCTTTCGTACTGATGGTATTTTTTTCGTACCGCATGGAAATACATGCCGATTTCTTGCAGTAATTCTAGATCTAAACCGGTGTCGTATTCAGTGCCACGCAGTGCCGCCACCATCGATTCAGTAGCTGGGTGGCTGGTGCCCCAAGCCATGCTGGAGATAGCGGTGTCGATATTATCGGCACCGGCTTCGATCGCTTTCAGCTGACACATAGTGGCAACGCCAGCCGTGTCGTGCGAATGAACGAAAATTGGCAGTGATACGGCGGCTTTCAGAGCTTTGACCAATTCACCGGTGGCAAACGGAGTCAACAAACCGGCCATGTCTTTGATCGCGATAGAATCCACGCCCAACGCGACTAACTCATGCGCCTGCGCGACGAAAGCTTCGGTGGTATGCACTGGGCTGGTGGTATAGCAGATCGTGCCCTGAGCATGCTTACCGACCTTTTTCACCGCCTTGATTGCGGTTGCCAGATTGCGCACATCATTCATGGCATCAAAAATACGGAACACGTCAATGCCATTTTCAGCGGCTTTCGCTACAAACGCTTCAACGACGTCATCGCTGTAATGACGATAGCCCAGCAGGTTCTGACCGCGTAACAACATCTGCAGACGTGTGTTTGGTAATGCTTTACGCAATTGACGCAGACGTTCCCACGGGTCTTCCTTCAGGAAACGTACGCAAGCATCAAACGTCGCGCCACCCCAGACTTCCAGTGACCAGTAGCCGACTTGGTCCAGTTTGCTACAGATTGGCAGCATGTCTTCAGTGCGCATGCGGGTTGCCAATAAAGATTGGTGGGCATCTCGCAGAATAGTGTCTGTAACCGTAATTTTTTTACTCATTTTCTACTCATCCTCTTCCGGTTAACGGCCTGTCGACCGGTGTGAAATTCTTATAACCCAGCGTAAGCCGCGATCGCGGTA